>JBGOVA010000020.1:0-33176 GCA_041477875.1 Micropepsaceae bacterium
ATATACGGCGCGAATGATCTCGAGCATGCGGCGTTCGGCCTGGAGCTCCGCCCCCAACCGATCGCGGAAGCCGCGCGGTTTTTCGGCCAGGGGTTTCGTCGTCTTCTCGTTCGCCATCGTTTCGATCCGCTCGCGGGCCGCTCAAAAGCAGCGCGCCGCCCCACAAATGTAGGGCGGCGCGTTGGTATCCCAGACCTTGGGCGCCAGCAAGGCGCCAAAGATTAATGCGTCTAACGGCCGTGGCGCTTCGGCTTCGACGGCTTTGCCGGCTTTTCGGCTTCGGCCGGGGCGGGCTCAGCGACTTTGTTTTCCGCGCGGTAGGCCGCGTTCGCGCCATGCAGGACGTATGCATGGATCGCCTGCACGTCCTCTTCCTTCAGCTGGTCGGCAAACGACGCCATGCCGGTGTCCTTGCGCTCGCCGTCGAGGACGATCTCCTTGTAACGCGCGAACGTTTCGGACGTCGAGTAGCGCAGGTCGGGAACCTCGCCCGCGCTCATCGCCAGGAAGCCGTGGCAGACCGCGCAGTAGCGGTGGAACGTGGCGTCGCCCTTCGCAATCGTCGAGGCGCTTGCCGTTTCCGCGGGCGGCTTGGGCATCGGGCCGCGCTCGATCACGGGCGCGTCGATCGTCTTTTGGCCGCCGAGTTTGAAGGCAAAGATCTTGCCGGCGTTGCCGTATTTCAGGATCGCGTTCCCGGGTTCGGGCAAGAAGGCAATCACCGCCCCGCCCCAGCCCGCCATCACGGCCACGTATTGCTCGCCGTCGACCGTATAGGTCACGGGCGGCGCAACGATGCCGGTCTTGGTGTCGATCTTCCATACCTCTTCACCGCTGTCGGCCTTCCATGCCGTGAGGAGGCCGTCGCCCGAACCTTGGAACAGAAGATTGCCGGCCGTCGTCAGCATGCCGCCGTTCCAGAACGTCGGATGCTTCGCGCGCCAGACTTCCTTCTGGTTGATCGGGTCCCAGGCGAGAACATAGGCTTCTGGTACGGGTGTCGGTTGACCGCTCGCGATGGCCTTCTGCGTCAGGGTCGAAAGCGCGCCGAAGTCCAGGCCCGTGTTCCAAACGCCGGGTCTCACTTCGCGCTTCTTGTCGAAGACGAAGAGCTGCGGGATCAGCTGAACCGGGATATAGACGAGCTTCGTCTGCGGATTGAACG
Source organism: Micropepsaceae bacterium (assembly GCA_041477875.1). Classification (GTDB taxonomy): domain Bacteria; phylum Pseudomonadota; class Alphaproteobacteria; order Micropepsales; family Micropepsaceae; genus SZUA-430. Next base: position 1,166 of record JBGOVA010000020.1, read on the forward strand.
CCATCGGCTGCCAGTTGTGGCCGCCGTGCGGTGACGGCTGGACCACCGCGGGCTTGTCGCGATAGGCGGCGGTCGGATCTTCGATCGGTCGGCCTTTGGCATCCAGGCCCTTGGCCCAATTGACGGGGATGTAGTTCTTGCCGGAGATGAATTCGCCGGTCCCGCGGTCGAGCACGTAGAAGAAGCCGTTCTTTGGGGCATGCATGATCACTTTGCGCAGCGCGCCGCCGATTTCGAGATCGGCGAGGATCAGATGCTGGGTCGCGGTGAAGTCCCAGGTGTCGCCGGGCGTTTCCTGGAAGTACCAGGCCAACTCGCCCGTATCGGGTTTGATGGCGACGATCGAGGACAAATAGAGATTGTCACCACCGCCGGGCGAGCGAAGATAGCGGCTCCACGGCGAGCCGTTGCCGGTGCCGACGTAGAGCAGATCGAGATCGGGATCGTAGGCCATCGAATCCCACGCCGTGCCGCCGCCGCCGACTTCCCAATATTTCCAACCTTGCGAGGAGTCGGCTTTCCAGGTCGGCAGCGCGGCCTTCAGATGATCGTTCCCGGCCTCGACCGGCGCGCGCGGATCGCCGGGGACAGTGTAGAAGCGCCAGAGTTGGCGACCGGTGTCGGCGTCGTAGGCGGTGATGTAGCCGCGCACGCCGAGTTCGGCGCCGCCGTTGCCGATGATCACCTTGCCCTTCACGATGCGCGGCGCGCCGGTGATCGTGTAGGGCTTCGTGCGGTCGATCGTGTTGACGTCCCAAACGGGCTTGCCGGTCCTCGCGTCGAGCGCAACCAAGCGGCCGTCGAGCGTGCCGACATAGACGCGACCCTTCCATACGGCGACGCCGCGATTGACGACGTCGCAGCACGGCTTGCGGCCCCATTCGCCGGGAACTTGCGGATCGTATTTCCAGAGCTCTTCACCCGTCTTGGCGTCGAGCGCGTAGACGACGCTCCACGAGCCGGTCGCGAACATCACGCCGTCGACGACGATAGGCGAGGCTTCGAGACCGCGGATCGTATCGGTGTTGTAGGTCCAGGCGAGGCCCAGATCCTTCACGTTGTCGGCGTTGATCTTGTTCAGGGGCGAGAAGCGCTGTTCGCTGTAGGTGCGGCCATGCGCAAGCCAATTGTCGGGCTCGGCGTCGGCGCCGATGATGCGCGCGCCGTCGACGGCGGAGGCCTCGGCCAAGCGCTTCTGCGTGGCTTGCGTCTTGCTGACATCGACGGGCTCGGTGCCCTCGACGACGTTGGTGACCGTGGTCGGAGCCGCGCCGAATCTCGAACCGAAGACCGGTATTGCCAGCACCAACGCGACCGCAGCCGCGACCAACCCCAGACGCGCGTTTTCATTAGCCATTTATTTTCCGCCCTTTAGAAATAGCTTCGGCGGCTGATGCCGCCTTGTTGTTCGTCACCGTAGCTTTGCGCCGCCCGGGTCGCAACGGGCGGATACGGGCAATTTGTACGCCTGCGTCGCCGCGTCAGATCAGGACGACGGAAACGTCACGGCGAATCCGCTACGGCCGTCCATATGGACAGCGGCGACGTCGCCACCATGACGGCGCGCGATTTGGCGGACGAGTGCCAGACCCAGACCGGTGCCGGGCCCTTTCAAACCAGCGCTTGTCGTGCGGTAGAAGGGTTCGAAAATGCGCTCGCGATCGGCTTCGAGAATGCCGGGGCCGCGGTCGAAAACGACGACTTCCCGGCGATCCTTTCTTTGGCGAACTTCGATCTCGACAGGCGGCGTGCCGTAGCGAATCGCGTTTTCGATCAGATTGCGCAGCAAGCGGCGCAGCAAGCGCGGATCGCCGCGCGCGACGGCCGGCTCACCCGTCACCGCAACGCCGTCGAAACGAGCCGCTTCTTCCGCGGCGAGCGCCAAGAGATCGACGTCTTCCACCGCCTCGAGTTTTTGCATCGCGTCCAAGCGGCTCGTGAGCAGAATCTCGTCGATCAATTGATCGAGTTCGGCGATATCGTGTTCGAGTTCGGCCTTGCGCTGCGGGTCGGCCTTGTCCTTGAACAGTTCGATGCCCATGCGCAAGCGCGTCAGCGGCGTGCGCAATTCGTGCGAGGCGTTGGCGAGCAGCATCTTGTGCGCACCGACGAGTTCTTCGATGCGGCGGGCCGCGCGGTTGAAGCTTTCGGCGACCCGTGCCACTTCGTCCTTGCCCTTGACCTCTACGCGGGCCGACAGATTGCCGGCGCCGAATGCCTCGACGCCTTGCTGCAGACGCTCGAGGCGGCGCGTCAAACCGCGCACGATCGGGTACGAACCCAGCGCGAGGAGCAGGGCAATGAGACCCAGATGGCCGAAGAAGCCGATGCCGTGGCGGTGCGACTCGATCGGTGGACGCACGACGATCAACCGACGGTCCGGCAAGCGAAACGACCAAACGGGTCCGCGCGAGGCGCTGAACCAGCGCTCGCCCTCGTCAAGCTCGGCAGGCGTGGGAAGCGTGCGCCCGGCCGAACCAAGCAAACGATCGTCCGCCGCGTAGAGCGCAAGGTCTGCCTTCAGGAGGGCGGCCAATCGTTCGACTGCCTTTTGCTGCTCGGGCAGCGGCGCATCGGGATCGGCAAGGGCCGCGGCCGCGACACCGGTCGCCATTTCGAAGGCGTTGCGCGCGGCTTCCATCTCGGGGCCCGATCGCCAGACGAAGGCCGAGACGACGACCACGAGCATCAGCGTGCCGACGATCGTCAGATAAACCTTGAGGTAGAGCCGGTTGAAGATCGCGGCCATGCTCAGTCCTGCGCCTTGGCGAAGACGTAACCGGCGCCGCGCACGGTGATGACGCGGCGCGGCTTTTTGGGATTGTCTTCGATCGCGGCGCGAATGCGCGAGATGTGAACGTCGATCGAGCGGTCGAAGGCCTCGATCGTCTCACCCTTCACGAAGTCGAACAGCGCGTCGCGCGAGAGAACGCGCCCTGCCCGTTCGGCCATCGCGAGCAGCAGCACGAATTGATAGCTCGTGAGCGGGCGCGGCGTTCCGTCGATGCGCACCTCGCGCGCGTCCTTGTCGATTTCCAGGCGCCCGAAGCGCAATGTGTTCGACCTCGCGCCCGCGTGCGCGCGCCGAAGGACCGCTTTGAGACGCGCGAGCAGCTCTCGCGGTTCGAAGGGCTTAGGCAAGTAGTCGTCGGCGCCCATCTCCAGACCGACGATGCGATCCATCGCGTCGCCGCGCGCCGTCAGCATCAGGATGGGCGTTTCATGCCGTTCGCGAATCCGCTTGCAGACGTCAAGGCCGTCCATGTCGGGCAGCATGAGATCAAGAACGAGCGCATCGAACGATTCGCGCTCGCTTTGCGCCAGGCCCGCCCTGCCCGTCGGCGCATGCGAGACGCGAAAACCCGCCTCGCTCAGATAGTCTTGCACCATCCGGGCCAGGCGGGGGTCGTCTTCGATCAACAGAATGCGTTCGGCCACCGTTGCTTTCAGCTCGTTGCGTTCGCGCCCGGTGGCCGGCACGCAATCAGAAGCTCCAGTGATCCGCAAGCTTGGCGCGCTGTTGCGGGGTGAGCACGTCCGCCGCGTCGGCCAGGCCTTGGACCAGACGTTTGCTGACGTCGTCGGCCAGCGCGATCTGCTCGGCGCGCAGCGCTTCAAGCGCGGCGCGGTCGGTCTGCGGCTGGCGCAGGAGCTGGACGGCGCGCGCGCTGGCGGCGTGCATCTTTTCGTGCACCGGCAGCAAGTCTTTGGTCATCGCCGTCGCAATCGTGGTGAGCTTTTGCTTCTGTTCTGCGGTTGCGTCGATCGCCCAGGCCAGATGATCGACCATGTGCGCGGCATGTTCTTGCGCTTCGGCCGGGTCGATGGGCCCGCGCATCCCATGATGGCCCCAGCCGCCATGAGCGAAGCCTGGGCCCATGCCATGGCCAAATGCGGTCGTCGCGAGGCCGCCGCCGACCGCGCCTACGAGCGCCGTGGCCAAGAGGGCGGCAAAGCCGAAGCCGCGCCGCCGCGGTGCGTTCGTTTCGTCAGACATTCGCTTCTCCTTTGCAGGGCGTTGATTGCCCTCGGCCTTTCACATGGCAGATCGCGGTGTCGGCGATTTTTCTCGCGCGTAAAGTTTTGTTGCTGCGAGCGTGTTGACTGCCGAGCCTTGTTCTGTTTTTGTTCTCACACAAAATGGGAGGTGGTGCGATGGATCAAAGGATGACGATGATCACGCTTGGCGTGCGCGACCTCGAGCGCGCGCGCAAGTTCTATGAGGCGCTGGGTTGGCGGGCGGGGCGAGAAGGCGGCGGACATATCGTCTTCTTTCAGCTGCTGGGCACGGTGCTCGGGCTTTATCCGCGCGCGGCATTGGCGGAGGACGCGCATCTGCCGGACGAGGCGCCCAACGCGAAGTTCGGCGGCATTGCGCTTGCCTACAACACGCGTGGAAAATCAGACGTCGATCGCGTGTTGAAAGAGGCAGTCGCGGCAGGCGCGACTTTGTTGAAACCGGCGCAAGACGTTTTTTGGGGCGGATATTCCGGATACTTCGCCGACCTCGACGGCCATCCTTGGGAAGTTGCGTTCAATCCGCATTGGCCGCTTGAGAATGACGGCGCGTTAAGACTTCCAAGCGCGTGATGCGATTGCCGCGTCATTTGGCGCCGGCGGCGGCGAATTTGGGCCGAATTTGGGGGTTGTGCGGCCAGGGGCTTGCCGGTCTAATCCGCGGCCTTCCGCACACCCTCACACGGACGAGACATGACGCGCTTCACCTGGGGCTTTGAGAATCCGAACTTCGATTTCGTGGGGCGGCGCTGGTTTGCGTTCTCGGTCGACGGATTGCTGCTTTTGATCGTGCTGATCTCGCTCTCGACGCGGGGGCTCAATCTCGGCATCGACTTCACGGGCGGCGTGCTGCTCGAGGTCGAGAGCATTCACAAGGTCGACGTCGGCGAAGTGCGCAAGAAGGTCGAGGCCTTGGGCTTCGGCGAGGTCGCGGTCCAAAGCATCGGGAGCGAGAGCGGCGTTCTCATCCGCGTGCCCCCGGTGGCGAAGGTCGCAAACCAGGAGCAAGAGGTCGCCGACACGATCAAGAAGGCGCTGGGAGCGGACTACAAATTCAATCGCGTCGAGGCCGTCGGGCCCAAGGTTTCGGGCGAATTGTTCCAGAGCGGCGTCATCGCGGCGATCCTCGCGGTGCTCATGATCGCCGTCTATGTCGCGTTCCGCTTCGAGTGGCAGTTCGGGGTCGCGGCCCTGCTGTCGAACGGTCACGACGTGCTGATGGCCGTCGGGCTCTATTCCATCCTGCAACTCGATTTCAATCTGGCTTCGATCGCGGCCCTGTTGATGCTCGCCGGCTACTCGATCAACGAGACCGTCATCATCTTCGACCGCATCCGCGAAAATCGCCGCAAGTTCAAGCGGATGGAACTGAGCGAACTCATCAATCTGTCGACCAACCAGACGCTGGCGCGCACAGTCAAGACCAGCACCACGGTGGCATTGGCGCTCATACCGCTCGCGATCTTCGGCGGCGAGGCGCTGTTCGGATTCTCGATCACCGTACTTTGGGGGATCGTCAGCGGCACGTATTCGTCGGTGTTCGTGGCGTCGTCGCTGCTGCTCTATATGCCGCCGTTGACGATCGGCCAGGCGCCGAGGGCGGAACCCGCAAAGACGGCCGCGCGGTAGGAGTCGACGGCTGAAGGGTGGTACGCGGCGCAGTCACGTCGCAGGTGTGCAAGTCCGCCCTGCGTCGTGTAGAGCGGCTTGTTCCACGTCGTGTGCCAGGCCGCCGTGATCTCCTCCGACGGGTTAGGGAGAAAGCATCGTGTTAGGGGAAGCGTCCGTTCGCGCTTTCAGCTTAAGCGCGCTCGCGGGTGACCTTCCCGTTTCGTCCCGTTCTTCCCGTATTGGAATTCGGGGTGGGCTTCAAAGCGTAACATCTGTTACAGCGCTGCAATCATTCGGTATTTGCCGTAACACATCCGCAACCATCCGTTACAACGTGTAACACGCGGCAGGATTGCTGTCCTACCGCGACGACACGCAACGCTTGGCCTGGATCGCGCTTTCGGCCGCGACGGACTTCGACAGGCTCAACGATTTCAAGAAGCAGCGCTGGGCGAACAGCGAAATCGCGCAATTCTAGCGGAATCGTGGCGGAAGGTCAGTGCGCCTCCGCCCGTTCTCCACTGTAGTCACCACTGAGAGCGAGATCGCGTGTCTCACCGAAGGGTGCAGTCCAGTATCACGTCCCCACATTCTTGAATCCCCTGGACCTCCACAGGTTATGGAAGTGGCATTCCCTTGCACGCGGCGTCATTGCGAATCAGCTGGACGACCCCTTCGATCTGAATTCGAAATGCCTCGTCGCGTCTCGTCGCGCTTGCTTTTCTCACCCAGAATCTTGCCCGGCGGCAAGATTCCACACTACTGTCCCTTATGAGAAATTGTGTAGCCACGACCAACATTGCTCCAGCATCACCGTTCTGAGCGGCAACCATGTACCAGTCAAAGGCCGCTGAAGTATCGTCCAGTTCCCCATAGTGATGCGCAAGCCTCAACGCGGCCGAAGCGTCCCCGTCGAGTGCCGCCTGCCTATCTGCCGCAACTTCAGTATTAGTTAGCTTCATGTTCGGAGAACTCTGTGTTGACTCACTCCGAGCATATGAGCCCGCCAGCACCAAGCTAACCGCCGCAAGAACTACAATGAATATGTTCCTAGTACTCTCTATTGGCATGTAACGTTCCTATTTTGGCACACCTTAACGCCAGAAATCGCGCTCGCAATTCTGCTGAGGCACTAGGCTTGATACCCTATGAGTGAAGCGCATCCTTAAGGGCTTGGATATCTCTTGCATGAAACTGAACTTTCAAAATGCTTCCGATTACCCTCCCTGTTCTGCGATCCGAGAAGAGCATTGCCGGAATGACGGGAATGTCACCAGCAAGTCCGTCTCGAATGGAGACGTTAGAAACTTCGATAGACCACCGACAATGGAAGAACTGGCGCTTGGAAACAAAGCCATCTTTGACTTCCACCCCGATCGTCGCTACCGACAGCCAAATTGCGAGGGCGCCTAGAAAGAGAAACGACCCTGCCAAGACTCCATCCCAATAGACCCATGTCAGAACGCCAAGTACAATTCCGGGACAGAGTGGAACCGCCAAGATCAGGAGAGTCGAAATGGCCGGCGCGATCGTGAGGTGGCGCTGGCCGCTCACGGTCGCTAACATGCGTGCGAAACTTTGCATGTCGTCGCCACGCCAGTTGCTGGAACTGCGCTGCTGGTGACACCGGCCCCAATCATCTTGGCTGCGGTTTTTTCGCTCACGTCGCGAATTTGTTTGGCCATGAGACGCCCTCGCATCATGTTCGCCATTTTTTCGTTGTTGGCTATGGTGTTTCCAATTTTAGTGCTTCGGATTGCTTGTGCAAGCGAACCTTTTCCTGCTGCAGCAATGTACCTAGCCGCTCCTCCAAACGCAGCACCTACCGCACCACCAGAGTCGCGCCGAAAGATCAGTTTCAGTCAGCTCGTTCTCCACACTGCCGCAGTCGAGCTGCGATCCGGCCGGTGCAGAAATTCCCTACTCGCCCGGGCAGTTTCGGGCGAATCCGATTTTCGGAAGGGACAACGCGCCCGTGGCAGTGCTCTGTCTTGCGTTCAGAGCGCCGATGAACCTATTGCCAACGGAATGGTTCGTGCTCAGCGGCCAAAACCAATCCGCTTTCCTCCCAATCTACTCTTGCCTTCCTAAGTTCTTGATCGTCCAAGCGCCACTCCCAGAGGCCCAACCAACACCGAGACGGAATCAGCTTTCCGACTCTTTCTGTGTATTTCCTTACCGTTGAGCCTAGCAGTGGGGCACGAAGGTGCGCCTCGCAGAAGAAGTTGATTTCGAATACTTCCCTGACATAGCCCGAGGAATAGGAGAATTCGGTTGATGACCGGCGACTGGCCCGATTCAGGCGGGCCTCGTGCTCGGCGAGCACAACCGCCGCGGGACCGAGAGCACGCACTTCGGGTCCAGAGTAACCGGCATCACCCAAGTAGAAGCTGGCGCCGGCTGCAATGGGAAAGGCAAATACGCCTCCCCATCCCGGGCGAACTGTATCTCGCAAGATCGGGGCGACTTGATTGACCAGTTGATCAACCGTAGTCGCCAAACCGAGGCCGACGGCAATCCCAAGCTGACTCTTTGCCAATGGGAAACGCCCACTCTGCATCAAAACGTACCCGTCACGCTCAGACTCGCCAACCGTGTAGTCATAGCCGGTGTTCAGATCGACAACGTTGAGCGTCGCGTATTCACCAAGCAACTCTCCTGCTCTTTTTCTGATCCGCGCCCATGTTCCCCGTGCCTCCGGTCCCTGGATTCGTCCTGCGTCTCGTTGACCACTAAGCGCGTATCCGCGTACAGGGGAGAAGCGAAGCGCTGTGGCGATACCCTCGGCGAGGTCAACCCACGCACTTCCCGGTTTCGGCTCGCTCCAATCGCACACCTCAAAACATAGCACGCGGCCATGCCGCCAAAGCGAATCTGGAAGGCCAGGAAAGCGCATCAGTTACAACGATCCGGCTTGTGACACACAACCGTAACTCGCGGATCAACTGAGTACTTAGCTCGTTGCCCCGCTTCCGTTTGGCCAGGCGACAGGACTTCATCAACCGTTACCTTCGTTCTGACCAACGCGCGCAGCACCTGGCGTTTCCGCTCTATCAGCCGCAATTCGTGCACTTGTCGGACCATGCGAGGTTGGCTGCCCACCCTTCATCGTTTGTTGTGGTTTGCCAGTTATCGCACAAGGCCGTTGTGCACCCAAACCTGGGAGCGACTTATGTCCGGCGCATCCTGAGACTTGCGTTCCTAAGCCCTGCCATCACCTCAGACATAATCGAAGGGCGTCAGCCAGAGCACGTTTCGCTGACTGACCTCATCGAGACTGACTTGCCCAACTCATGGCGCAAGCAGGCTCAACTCACCCAGCTCTGACACGACCGGATCGCCCGCTACAGTGCCGAAATTCCGGCGCGCCAGAGACAATGCGCCTCAAGCGCCGCTCATTGGCCGTTTCGAAATTTTGGAGAGCAGAAGAGCCAGAAAACTGGCGCGAGAACGGGGCGGATCCGCGCGATTTTCTCGGCGTGTTTCAGTGCCTGGCGAGCAGAGAAACGTGGGTGGTACAGCTGGGTGGGCTCGAACCACCGACCTCCGGATCCACAATCCGGCGCTCTAACCAACTGAGCTACAGCTGCATATGGGCTGTTAAGCCTGTTACGAGCAGGCGCGGAAACTAGTGCGCGCATCCAGGCAATGCAAGCCGACCCGAGCGGCCCGACGGAAATCCGCAAGCGAGCGGAGTCGATGCGCGCCGTCGATGACCCTTCACACGTCGAGCCGGATGCTTCGCCCATCGAGTCGTGCGCCTCAAGCCGACGCCGTCGCCTGCGCGCGCGACAGTGCGCCGCGTGCGCATCGGCCGTCGTATACGAATCATTAGCCCGCGCGCCTTAACCCCGCCTTAAGTACGCCCCCTCAGAGTGCAAGACGAAATTAACCACGGCGAATCGACGCCAGCGCGCGCGCTCAGGTCCGCCCGTTTCTCGAGGGGAAACTCGATGCGTTTGTCACTTGCTCCGGCAATGCTCGCCGTGTTCGGCGCGGTCGCATTCGCCCCGGCGGCTGCGGCGGGGGAATACGGCAGCATTGCGTATCTCGGCTTGCGCGGCTCGTTCGTCATCACGGAAAACGGCGAAACCAAAGGCCTGATATACGATTATAACCAGAAATACGCCGACGGATTTGGCGCGGCACTCTATATGGGCTGGGTGCTCGACGAGAATTTCCGACTCGAGATCGAAGGCGGGTTCCGCAGCGCAGACATCGACGAAGTGACGATCGTGCGCGACGACACATTGCCGCCTCTGCCGCCGGCCTTGCCTCCGCCGCCCTACACGCCGGGCGACGTGGTCGACGCAGGCGGCGACGCGCAAGTCGGCACCGCCATGGTCAACCTCTACTACGACATCCATCTGTTCGACGGACCCATCCTTCCGTGGATTGGGGTTGGCGTCGGCGGCGCCTTCATCGACTACGCGATCGACGACCCGAATTCGCTCATCACGTTCAACGGCAAGGACACCACCTGGGCCTTCGCCTATCAGTTCAAGGCCGGCGTGACGTTCCCGGTCGCTGAAGGCATTTCGATGTCCCTCGGCTACACGTTCTTCCAGACCGAGGATTTCACCTACGAGAACGTCTTCGGCGAAGAGCAAGAGACCGACCTCACGCAACACAGCGTGGACCTTGGCATGCAATTCCATCTGTGAGTCGATCCTTTTAGGGTAGGGAGCATCCCCGAGGCCGTCGGCGAAAGCCGGCGGCCTTTGCGTTTTCGGGTCTCAGCGGCTATGTGACCGCCGTCCCATGCCCGAATTCGACCTCTCCCGCACGACCGGCAGGCTGGCCGCGCTCAACGACATGACGTGGCGCGACCACGCGTTCCTGCGCGTGTGGTGGCAGAACGCGCATTGGATCTCGGACGAGATGGTGCGCACCAACCAGCCTTGGCCGTTCCAGATCGGACGCTGGGCGCGCCGCGGCATCAAGACAGTCGTCAATCTGCGCGGCGGGTTCGGGTCGAGCTTCCACCAACTTGAGAAAGACGCTTGCGAAAAGGCGGGCATCGCGCTCGAGAATTTCACGGTGACCTCGCGCGGCGCGCCCACGCTCGAACAGGTGCGCGGTGCAAAGGCGCTGTTCGAATCGATCCGCTATCCGGCGCTGATGCACTGCAAGTCGGGCGCCGACCGCGCCGGCTTGATGAGCGTGCTCTATCTGCACTTCCGCAAGGGCGAACCGGTCGAGAAGGCGATGCGCATGCTGAGCCTGCGCTTCGGCCATGTGCGGCAGGGCAAGACCGGAGTCATCGACTATTTCTTCGAGCAGTATCTCGCGCAGGCGAAGACGTCGGGCCTCTCGCTCATCGAATGGACGGAGCGCGCTTACGACCCGGAGAAACTGAAGGCGGATTTCCGCTCGCAAAAATGGGCGGACGTGCTGGTCGATACGATTTGGCGGCGCGAATAGGTAGGACCATGAGCGAATTTCCGATCAAGACATCCTTCGTCAACGCCAATGGCTTGACGTTCGAGGTCGACCAATGCGGGACGGGCGCGAAGTTCGCGTTGCTGCTCCACGGGTTTCCCGAATCGAAGTTCTCATGGCGCTATCAAATGCCGTTGCTGGCGCGCTTGGGCTACACGGTATGGGCGCCAAATATGCGCGGCTACGGCAAGACTTCGCGACCGCCCAACGTCGCCGACTATCACATCGATCATCTGGTCGCCGATGCAGCCGGTCTTATCGATGCGGCGCGGGCGAAAGACACGCTCTTGATGGCGCATGATTGGGGTGCGATCGTCGCCTGGCAGGTTGCGATCCGCCGTGCGCGGCCGCTCGACCGTCTCGTGATCATGAACGTGCCGCATCCGGCTTGCATTGCGCGCGAGTTGAAGACGTGGGCGCAACTCAAGAGGTCCTGGTACGTCTTCTTCTTCCAGATCCCGTGGCTGCCCGAGCGGTTGATGTCGTCGCGCAACGGGGATGCGATCCGCCGCGCGTTCATCGATATGGCGATCGACAAGGGGCGGTTTCCGGTCGCCGTCACGGACGAGTTCAGGCGCAACGCGCTCGAGCCCGGCGCCTTGACCGCGATGATCAACTATTACCGCGCGGCGGTGCGCGCCGGCGGCAAGGCGATGAACCCCGAACCCGGCACCGTCGACACGCCAACGTTGATGATCTGGGGTTTGGAAGATACGGCGCTCGGCAGGGCGACGGCCGAGGGCACGGACAGTTACGTGAAGGATCTGACGCTGCGCTATCTGCCCGGCGTTTCTCATTGGGTGCAGCAGGAAGCGCCCGAGAAAGTCAACGCGATGATCGAGGCCTGGCTCAACGGGGCACCAGTGCCGATCGAGGGCGAGATTCTGTAGCCCCTTACGTCGCCGACAGTCCGGCAGCAATGAAGGCAATCAGCTCACGTTTGATCGTCTCGACGTCGACCGACGCAGCCTCCTTCGCGAAGGGCATTTCCTTCGGTATCCGGCCGGCGCGCTGGGCCGTGATCATGAGCAAAGCATGCTGGGTCGCGCCGCGCATGAAGGCTAGGCGCCAAAGCCTGGTGCCGGGGTTCGCACGCAATGCCGGCACCGCACGTTGGAGCGCGTTGTCGAAGCGTTCGAAGAGGCGCATGGAATTTTCGGGCGGCGCCAGTTCCTCAACGCCGGGTTCCCACGAAAGGCGCGACAGGAAGCGGATGAAATGCGGCCAGCCGGTTTCGTCCGAAAGGGCTTGGGCGAAGACCGGGTCGATCAGCGACTCGACGAGTTCAACAACGGACGGCGCGCGCTTCTCGCGGCTTGCGCGGGCTTCGACCTCATCCAAGGCGGCCGTGCGTCCGGCTTCAAGGCCCGAGAGCCGGCGCGAGATGACGGCGCGGACCAGGTTTTCCTTCGTGCCGAAGTGATAGTTCACCGCCGCGACGTTCACTTGCGCCTGCTCGGTGATGGCGCGCACCGAAGTGCCGGCGACACCGCTCTCGGCGAACAGACGCTCGGCCGCGTCGAGAATGCGATCGTGCGTGGCTGCGATATGCGCTGGATCAGCGAGCGGGAGTTCGACCTTGGTCATCTGCCGCGAAGCATAGTGCGCGCGTGGAGGCCGCGCCATGGCCTCGCGCCGCGAGGTCTATTGCACTGCAGCGCGTATCCGGGCTTGATTGGGCGATAAACCCATTCAGCCGGAGTGCGATCCATGCCCGTGACCTATGACGGCCTGATGTCCCTGAAGTCGGTCGGTGACGAGTTCACGTATACCGACCGCGAAACGATGCTCTATGCGCTCGGCGTGGGCATGGGCCGCGATCCGATGAACGAAGACGAACTGCGGTTCGTCTATGAGAACGACCTGAAGACGGTGCCGACGCTCGCCTCGGTCATCGCTTGGGGGCAGCGCACGATCGGTCAGTCCGGCATCAACTATTTGATGGTTGTTCACGGCGAGCAGCGATTGACGCTCCATCAGCCACTGCCGTCGTCGGCAACGATCGTTTCGGACGAACGCGTCACCGGCGCCGTCGACAAGGGCGCCGGCAAAGGCGCGCTGATCTTCACGGAGAAAGTCATCCGTTTGAAGAGCGGCGAAAAACTCTGCACGGTCGGCGGAACGATCTTTGCGCGCGGCGACGGCGGGTTCGGCGGACCATCGACCGGCGCGCTCGAGCCGCATCCCATCCCCGCGCGCAAGGCGGACGCCGTGTGCGACGCCGACACGCGGCCGGATCAAGCGCTGCTCTATCGGCTTTCGGGCGACCGCAATCCGCTGCATGCGGATCCCAAGATCGCCAAGATGGCCGGGTTCCCGCGACCGATCTTGCACGGGCTTTGTTCCTACGGCACCGCGTGTCGCGCGGTCTTGAAAACAATCTGCAAGTACGACCACGCGATGATCACGGGCTTCGACGTGCGGTTCTCGTCGCCCGTGTTTCCAGGCGAAACGCTTGTCACCGAGATGTGGAAGGATGGGCACGTCGTGTCGTTCCGTTCGAAAGTGAAGGAGCGCGATGTCGTCGTCATCAACAACGGCAAATGCACGCTGAAGCATTGACGCACGGCGACGACGCCGAGGCGTATTTCGACCCGCTGGGTGAAGCCTCAGCGCTGATCGCTGCGGGGCGCGCGATGGATGTCGTCGCGCGATGCGAGGCGCTGATCGCGCGCGGGCGTGGCGGCATCCTCACGCGGGTGGCACTTGGCCGCGCGCTGATCGCCGCCGGGCGCGCCGGCGACGCGATCGACACCTTACGGGAAGCAAGCCTGCTTTCGCCCAACACAGCGGAGGTCGTTCTTGCCTTCGGCGAGGCGCTGGCTGCCGCCGGTGCATTGCCGACGGCCATCGCGGAATTCCAGCGCGCGGCGCGGTTGGTGCCGAACGACGGGCGGCCGCATTGGCAGATCGCGCGCTTGTGGCTTGACGCGGGCGAGCCCGACAAGGCCGAAGCTTCCGCCGATGTGGCGCAACAGCTGGGCGGCGCGGACGACGGGGCGATATCGAAACTGCGCCTCGACGCGCAGAACATGCGCGAGGCGCCGCGGGCGGACGCCGGCTATGTGCGGCACTTGTTCGACCAGTTCGCGGCGGACTACGACGTGCGCATGCGCGGGCGGCTCGGCTATGCGGCGCCCGGAATCTTGCGCGATCTGGCGGGCCTGCTGCTCGGCCCCAAAGTCACGGAGCTCGACGTGCTCGATCTCGGTTGCGGTACGGGCCTCGGCGGGGTTGCGCTCAAGCCGATTGCGAAGCGCCTCATCGGCATCGATCTGTCGCCGCGTATGCTCGAGAAGGCGCGCGCGTTGAAAATCTACGATGCACTGGTCGAGGGCGATGTCGAGCGTCTGCCGCCTGGCATCGAAGGGCCGTTCGATATCGTCATCGCGGCGGATGTTCTGGTCTATCTCGGCGACCTTGACGGCGTGTTCGCTGCGGCGCGTGAGCGGCTGAAAAATGGTGGCTTATGGCTGTTCACGACAGAACGCGGCGAAACGCATGATTTCGAGCGCGGCGCGAAACGGCGCTATCGTCACAGCGCCGACTATCTGCGCCGCCTTGCCGAGGCGCATCACTTCGACGTCGCGAGCCTCATCGAATGCGTCACGCGTTATGAGGCCGGTGAGGCGGTCCCAAGTTGGGCGGCGGCATTCCGCAAGGCGGCGTGAAAGATCAATCCAGGAGGGTCACGTGCAATTCATGGTGGTCGAGGAATTTCGCGATCAGGACGCCAAGGCGATCTACCGGCGCCTGCGCGAGAAGGGGCGGATGATGCCCGAAGGACTGCGCTTCGTCTCAAGTCACGTCGCGGCCGATCTCAGCCGCTGCTTCCAACTCATGGAATGCGACGACGTGGTGCTGCTGCAGAAATGGGTGTCGGAGTGGTCCGACCTGATGGCCTTCGAGATCATTCCCGTGGTTCCGGGCAAGGAGACCGCGGCCGCGCTCGACGCCCAGTTGTAGGCGTCCCCCGTTGTTAACGAGCCGCCGGCCGGAAACCATGGCCGATTCCGCGTGGATTTGTGGCAAACAAGTCGGCTATAGAGCGAGCAGCACTTACGCCTCACGCATTCATCTGCCGTTCAACATGAATTTGGTGGCATGAAGCCTGCGCGTGGCGATGCGTGCGAAAACCGGGATGCACAACGAGTTTGGGGTTCAAGTCATGCGAGTCGTTCTGTTTGCTGCGCTTTCTCTTGTTTTCGCCACCGGCTCGTTCGCCGCGGAACCCAAGAAGCCCAAGCCCGTCGATATCAAGAAAGAAATCCTGGAGAACTGCGGCGGCATTCCCTTTGGGCCCACGATCGTCATGGATGCAAAGACCGCAACCAAGGAAGAGATGGAAAACGCGAAGGCCGACGTTCAAACGTTCATAGGTCAAGTCGATTCGTATCAGGTGTGCATGGGAAAGCTCGCGAACACGCTGGGCGTGCGGCTGAGCGACAACGACAAGCGCACGATGGCGGCCGCCATCGACCGCAGCCAGCAGGAAAAAGAGGCGCTGGGCAACGACTACAACAAGCTGGTCGATCAATATAATAAACTGCACAAATAGGCGGGGCTGCGGCGGAACGCCGCCCGTATAGACGCCTCCGCCGCAACTTTGCCATGAACGCGCCGCGCGTGCGGCGCAATTGACGACGACCTTCTCCCCGCGCTCGACCAGCGAGGGAGATGAGACTCGTGACACACGCAGACCCCCATTCGTTTCCGATATTCCGACAGAGACTTACCACGTCCGCCGCCATCGCAGCTCTGCTGCTCGGCGCGCTCGTGCTCGTGGGCTGCGACCAGAAGCCGGCCGAACAGCAGCGCAGCGCCGGCGATCGCAAGGCCGGCCGCACGACCACGGCCACCGAAGAGAAAGAGAAAGACCTTCTGGCGGGCGAAGCACCGGCCGACGCAACCGCGGCGCCGCGAACTTCAATGGACGGCTCTACGGGCTATGCCTATGCGCCGCCGCCTCCCATGCCGATGCAGCCGATGCCGGAGGTACGCGACAAGTTCCCGAACGCAAAGCCCAATCCGGTGAAGCTGGTGAAGGACGAGCCGGTGTCGACGTTCTCTGCCGATGTCGACACGGCGTCATATGCGGTCGTGCGCAAGTTCTTGAACGACGGCGCGTTGCCGCCCGCCGATGCCGTGCGCATCGAGGAGATGGTCAATTACTTCGACTATACCTATGCGCTGCCCGACAACCGCGCGCAACCGTTCCGCCCGACGGTGCAGGTCTATCAAACGCCGTGGAATCCCGACACGCAGATCGTCCATATCGGGATCAAAGGCTTCGACATCCAGCGTAACGAGCGCCCGGCGGCGAACCTCGTCTTCCTGCTCGACGTATCGGGATCGATGGACGAGCCGAACAAGCTGCCGTTGGTCAAGAAGGCCATGCATATGCTGGTCAACGAGCTGACCGATAAGGACCGCGTGTCGATCGTCGTCTATGCGGGCGATGCGGGCACGGTGCTCGAGCCGACGTCGGGCGCGGACAAGGGCAAGATCTTGTCGGCCATCGATACGCTGACGCCTGGCGGATCGACCGCGGGCGCGGAGGGCATCCGCCAAGCCTATCAATTGGCGCGCGCGGGCTTCATCAAAAACGGCGTCAACCGCGTGATCCTGGCGACGGACGGCGATTTCAACGTCGGCATCACCGATCCGAACCAGCTTGAGAACTTCGTGACGCGCGAGCGGGAGTCGGGCGTAACGCTGACGTGCCTCGGGTTCGGCACCGGCAACTACAACGACGCTTTGATGCAAAAGCTGGCGCAGAAGGGCAACGGCAACGCCGCGTTCATCGACACGATCAACGAAGCGCGCAAGGTGCTGGTCGAACAGATCGGCGGCACCTTGTTCACGATCGCCAAGGACGTGAAGTTCCAGATCGAGTTCAATCCGATGCGGGTGAGCGAGTATCGCCTGATCGGGTATGAAACGCGCCTCCTCAACCGGGAAGACTTCAACAACGACAAGGTCGACGCGGGCGACATCGGCGCGGGGCACACGGTCACGGCGCTCTATGAGATCGTGCCGGTCGGGTCGAACGGGCATCTGATGGATCCGCTGCGCTATCGTGCGTCGACGCCGGTGGCGCCGACGTCGAATACCGGCGAGATCGCGTTCCTGCGCATGCGCTACAAGCTACCGAACGAGGACCAAAGCCGGCTGATCGAGCGCCCCGTGACCGATCGCGACACGCTCGACGACGTCAGGCGGGCGCCGGACGACCTGCGCTTTGCCGCCGCGGTCGCAGGCTTCGGCCAGCTGCTGCGCAACGATCCCTACATGAAGAACTTCGGCTATCGCGAGGTTGCCGATCTGGCGAACGGCGCCAAGGGCGCGGATCCCTTCGGCTATCGCGCGGAGTTCGTGCAGATGGTGCGACTGGCGCAGGCGTTGCCGGCGCTGCCCGCGCTCGATCAAGGGGGCCAGGGCGGACCGCAGTAGTTGTTGATCGGCGCCAAACAAAAAGGGCGGCCCAGCGGCCGCCCTTCGGCTTGCAAGATGTTCCCCGGATTACCAGGTCACGCGTACGCCACCGGAGGCGTTCGTCGCAGAAGCATCGGCGTTGTACTGGCCGTTCATGTCGAAGAAGACTTCGACGTTGCGGGTCACGCCGGCGGTCAGACCAGTCGAGACGATCAAGCTGTCCGCCTGAATCTCGGACGAGACGATCGTGAATGGAACGAGCGCATCGTCGATGAACATCGCCGAGAAGCTCTGACGACTGTCGTCGAACTCATGCCGCCAGCCGAGCTTGATGTCGGGCACGACCCGGGTCTTGCCCATCGTCCATACACCCGCGGCGCGCAGCGCCAGGGTCGACGCCAGGCTGTCGGAATCGGCGCCCGCCACGATGAGGGCGTAGCCCGGGCCGGATTCAGTGAAGCCGTCGGCGTTCGCACCGGTGTAAGCCAAGGCCACGGACGGCTGCATGTTGACGCGGCCCAGGCGCCAGATCGTGCCGAGTTCGCCTTTGACCGACCAGGCGGACGCATTGTAGCCGGCGGTTGCGATCGTCGAACCCGCCGCGGCGCCGAGATCGATCATGCGCAGCGTCGACACGTCGTGGGAGGCATAGCTCGCTTGACCGTCGAGGTAGAGGCGGCCGAGGCCGTAAGAACCGTAGGCGCCGACCTGCCAGCTGTCGAGTTCCGCATTGTCCGGTGCGGTGTCGAAGTCGACATCGGTTTGCGTGTAGGCGGCCGCGCCGCCGATCGTGGCGTTGCTGTTGAGCGCATAGTCGACGCCGCCGACGAGGCCGTTCGATTTCTGATCGTAGCCGCTCGCTTCGGGATCGGCGTCGACGTTGACCCAATCGCCCAAGCCGCGCAACCAAACGCTGACGCCGCTCGGTCCACGGGTCAGGCCTTGGCTACCCGTGCCGCCACTGCCCATTGCGTCGGACGCCGAGACGCCGATTGCCTGCGCGTAGCGCTGGGGCCCGAGCGCGCTCATGCGCGTGTCGTCTTCGCTGACCAAAATGCCGTCGAGACGTTCCTCGACCATGGTGGTGAAGTTGTTGCCTACGCTGACCGTGGCCTGCTGCACCTGCGCGAACTGCGAGCCGGAGAGTTCGTTGAGCAACCCCTGCGCCTCGGCCGTCGTGCTCGCGCCAAACAGGTCGGAGAACATGTCGGTCAAGTCCGGGGACAAGCCGCCGGCGAGGTAGATCGTCTCGAGCGCACCAGCGACGGAGGCTTGGTTCTGCGTGCTGACGATGAGCGCACTGTTGAGCGCGAGGCGTTGGATTTGGATGTCGACGTCGTTCGCGTTGTAGATGACCGTGCCGGTGAAGAACGGCGACGACGTGACGAGAATGTCGCCGACGTTCGTGAACGTGCCCGACACCGCGCCGGTCAGCACGTTGTCATATGTGAGCGTCGCCGTGGTCGGGAGCGCGGCCGCGGCGAACGTCACAGGGTCGAGGAAGGCCGCGATCGTGCCGTCGAGCGTAACTGTGCTTGCGGCGATTTGGCCATGCGTCCCCGTCGCCGTGGTTAGGAAGTATTCGAGCGTCCCACCCGTGGTGCCGGAGAAGCCATTGGTCAGCGTGATGAGCGTATTATCGTCGAGATATGCGCGGCCGGCATCGTTGAAGGACATATGATCTGCGGTGACGTTGGCTCCGGTGCCGTCCACGCCGCGTGTGTCGGTGCCGATCAAGAACGTCCCGGTGCCATCGATGTCAAAGTGATAGATACCCGTCGCGGTGCCGCTGGAATAGGCAAACGTCCCGGAACCGTTCTGGCTGAAGTCGTCGAACCCGTCCGCGAGGATATCACCGTCCACCACGCCGCCCTGACCCAGGAAGATGTCGTCTTGGCCGTTGAGCAGGTTCAGGGCC
Source organism: Micropepsaceae bacterium (assembly GCA_041477875.1). Taxonomy (GTDB): domain Bacteria; phylum Pseudomonadota; class Alphaproteobacteria; order Micropepsales; family Micropepsaceae; genus SZUA-430. The sequence continues at coordinate 20,589 of JBGOVA010000020.1, forward strand.
GTGGGGCCTTGGATCGTGCCGGCCGTTTGGGTAATCGTAAGCGGCGCAGTCGTCGCGCCCGAGATGTCGATGGCGACATTGCCGCCGAGGATGTCGCCTGAGTTCTCGACGCCGCCCGTGACGACACTGTTGCCGGTGATCAGCAACGCCGTCGCGCCGGAAATCGTTCCGGAATTGCTGAAGATGCCGCCGATCGTGCTGGCGCTGTTGATATTGACGCCGACGCCGGTACCGGACGTGGCGCCGGTGATCGTGTCGTTGTTCACGAAATCGTTGGTGATCGTAGAGCCGGCGATGTTCACGCCGTCGTCTTCGGCCGCGATCGTGCCGTCGTTCGTGAAGGAGTTGACGGTCGAAGCGCCGGAGATCGTCACGGCATGAGCGCTGGGGCCGAAGCCGGTGGTTTGCATCGTTCCCGAGTTGCTGATGTCGCCGATCGTCGAGCCGACTATGCGTAAGGCGTTGCTCCCGCCTTGGATGATGCCGGCGTTGCTGAGATCTCCTACGACGGTCACCGTATTCAGGAAGATGCCCGCGGTTCCACCGGTGATGGTGCCGTCTGCGTTGTTGTTGATGTCGCCGGTGAAGATCACCAGCCCCATGTTGAGGCCATAGGTGGCGCCGGTTACCGATCCGTTGTTCTCGAAGTCACCGGTGAAATTTGCCAACCCAACCGAGACGGCCGTGCCGTTGTTCGAGACGATCGTTCCGTCGTTCAGCAGGCCGCCGTTGAAAGTGGCAAGAAAGATCCCGACGGCGGTGCTGGAGGCTTGGATCGTGCCCGTGCTGGTGTTGTTGATGCCACCGTTGAACGTCGTGCTCCCAATGATGATCGCCTGCCCACTTGTTCCGGTCGCGGAGACCAGGCCGGAATTCGTGATGCCGTTTTGAAACGTGCCGCCTGTTATGCTGATGGCGACGCCGTTCGAGACGTCGGCGAGGACGCTGCCCTGGTTGTCGATGCCTTGCGCGAGCGTTCCACCCGTCATTGAGATCGCAACGCCGCTGGCGGTCGTCGCGCTGATAGTCCCGCCCGCCCGGTTCAGTATCTGGCCGGCGACCGTTGCGCCGCTGAGGGTAATGCCGAAGTCGCTGCCGCTGATTGCACCCGAGTTGTCGATATCTCCGATCAAGGTCCCGCTGGTCAGGTTGATGCCCGCCGCCGTCGTGCCGGCGCCGGCGCTGATGACGCCGCCCGCACGGTTGATGATCGAACCGGTCACGGTGCTGCCGTTCAACAGGATGCCGTTGGCGACGCCGCCTGCGCCGGCTGAAATAGTGCCGCTATTGTCGACGTTTCCGGCGAGCGTGCCGCCGGAGAGCAGGAGGCCGACCGCGGTGAACAACGCGCTCCCGCTAATTGTTGCTCCGGTGCGGTTGATGATCGATCCGTTGACGATTCCATTCGACAGCACGATGCCGCTTCCGAACCCGAATGCACCGCCCTGGATCGTGCCGCTGTTGTCCACGTCGCCGAGAAGGGCCGCCATTCCCAAGCGCAGACCCGTCGCTGCCGTGAGGCCGCCCGCCGAAATTGTGCCCGTTGCGGAATTCGTGATGCCGCTGGTCAAAACAACCGTATTTGAAAGGCTAATGCCGGCCGCAATCGAGTTGCCCCCTGAAATCGTGCCGTCGTTCGTGATGCCGTCAACGACCGAGGCGCCGGAGATCGTGATGCCGTTGCCGGAGGAACCGGAGATCAATGCGCCGACGCCGTTGCTGATGCCTCCGCTCAAGAACGAGTTGTCGATAAAGAGGCCATCGCCAAGCGCGTCGATCGTGCCCGTGTTGTTCACGACGCCGTCGATCAGACTGAAGTTCGTGATGTCGACGCCCGTGCCGGTGATTGTGCCGCTGTTGAACACGTTGCCCAACAAATGCGAGGCGCTGATCGAAAGGTAGGACGTCAACGTGCCGCTGTTCGTGACGCTGTTTCCACTGCCGTCGGCGGTCACGACGGCGTTGGTGTTGATGTCGATGAAATCGTCGCTGACCGCGTTCGTGACCGGCGGGTTCGGGTTGCCGGCGGAGGTTATCGTTTGCCCCGCAAGCGAAGGATCGGCGCATCCCAGGGCGGCAAGGACGGCGAGCGTCGAGACGCCGGCCAACAGCTTCTGTGAACGGAGGCGGATCATGAGCGGTTGCTCCCCAGCTTGGATCGGTCACGTGGTTGGCGATCGATTGCCGGGCCCCCGCCAGGGCTGACGCAGCCCGCGGGGTCCCCCCGAATCCATCGAATCAACCCTCAGAATCCGGGATACGTGGCGCTACCGAACACGTCCATCAGTAGAGTGCGAAGTTAACGATTACACCCATCTGTAGTGGCACTTCTACATCAGGTGGTTAACGGACTTGATGTTCCTAAACAGAGCGGGAAGGTCTGTTGATTGTAGTTCGGGAGCCTTGGTGTACGGTCTGTAGCGTAAAATAGCGTCTTTTACCCATTGTTAAGGATTCGCGCTATGAGCGGCAGCATGGCCACCAATCAGCAGAGTTCCCAACCGCAACGCATGGCGGTCGCGAGCGCGATGAAGATCGCGGCGGCGCACCTGGCAGAGGGACGCCTTCAGCAGGCGGAAGCGATCTTGCGGCAAGTGCTGCGGCAGCGGCCGAACCATCCCGAAGCCTTGCATCAGCTTGGCATCGTGGCGCATCAGGCGGGCAAAACGGCGCTTGCGGTTCAGCTGATCGAGCGCGCGCTCGCCGTCAATCCGAACGTCCCTCTCTACCAGGCGAACATCGGCGAGATGTACCGGCGGCTCGGCCAGCCGGCGAAGGCGATCGAACACGGCATGAAGGCGATCGCACTCAACGCCGAGGCGCCGGAGGCGCACAACAATCTCGGGATCGCGTATTTCGACAGCGGCGACTACGAGACCGCGATCGCCTGCTATGAGCGGGCGATCGCGCTTCGGCCGCGCTTTGCCGAGGCGGTCAGCAACAAGGGCAACGCGCTGCGCCAATTCAAGCGCTTTGCCGCCGCGGAGGCCGAATATCGGCGGGCGATCGCGATCAATCCGTCCTACGCCGAGGCATACAACAACATGGGCAGCGTACTGCGGGACCTCGAACGCCCAGCCGAGGCGGAGCCCGCCTATCGCCGCGCGATCGCGCTCAAGCCTACTTATATTGAGGCGATGAACAATCTGATCCTGGCGCTCAAGGATCTGAAGAAATACGACGAGGCGGTGCAGCTCGCGCAGGAGGTGTTAGCGCGGGATCCCAGGAACGCGGACGCGTTCGCCTATCTGGGTGCCGTCCATGTCGACCAAAAGAAGATCGAGCCGGCGTTCGAAGCGCTGAAGAAGTCGCTTTCGCTCAACCCGAACAAGCCCGAAACGCTGAATATGTTGGGGCGGGCCTCGTTTGAGGCCAACCAGCCGGCGAAGGCGATCGAGGCTTACCGGCGCGCAATCGCATTCAAGCCCGATTTCGCCGATCCCTACAACAATATGGGCAACGCGCTGAAAGAACTCGGGCGTTTCGACGAGGCGCTGAAGGCGTTCGAGACGTGCCTTTCCCTGAGCGCGGAGACGGCCGGGGCTTACGTCAACCTCGTCGATGCGATGAAGTTCACGTCGAGCGACGACAAGCATTTGCTTGCGATGGAGGACCATCTCGCCAAGGGCGAGGCGCTGAGCGAAGAGCGGCGCATGCATTTGAGCTTCGCCGCGGCGAAGGCCTACGACGATTTGAAGCGCTACGACGAGGCGTTCGAGCGCCTGTTCGAAGGCAACCGGCTGAAGCGCAAGACGGTCGAGTATGACGAAAATGCCGTGCTCGGTTATTTCGATCGCATCCGCAACACGATCACGGCTGAGGTCGTGCGCGAGAAGGCGGGCGGCGGCTTTGCCAGTGCGAAACCCATCTTTGTGCTCGGCATGCCGCGCTCGGGGACCACGCTGGTCGAGCAGATTCTGGCGAGCCACCCACTCGTCAAGGGCGCGGGCGAGCTCAAGGACTTGAACGACACAGTCAACAGCGTGCGCAACAAAGACGGCACTCAGGCGCCTCACCCGGAGTTCGTTCCGGTGCTGCTGCCGGCGGAAATCGCCAAGATCGGCGAAGCCTATGTGACGAAGCTGAGCCGGCATGCACACGGGGCCGAGCGCATTACAGACAAGATGCCGTCAAATTTCTACTTTGTCGGCCTCATCCATCTTGCATTGCCAGGCGCAAAAATCATCCATATGAACCGCAACGCGGTCGATACGTGCTTATCGTGCTTCACGAAGCTCTTCGCGGGCGAGCAGCAACAAACCTACGACCTTGCGGAATTGGGCCGATACTATCGTGCCTATCATGGGCTAATGGCGCATTGGCGCGAGGTGTTGCCGCCCGGTTCATTCCTCGATGTCCAGTACGAAGACGTGGTCGCAGACACGGAGGGCCAAGCGCGGTGGATTCTCGATTATTGCGGGCTCGCGTGGGATCCGCGCGTGCTTGAGTTCCACCGTACCGAGCGCCCGGTCAAAACGGCAAGCTCGTCGCAAGTGCGCCGACCGATTTATCAATCGTCGGTGGCGCGCTGGCGGAACTATGAGAAATTCCTAGAGCCCCTGACGAGGGAACTCGGCGACCTCGCGCGTTAGGCCGAAATCGCGCGCGCCATCGCTTCGAAAGATTCGCGGAAGCCGTGGAGGGGCTGGTCGACGCGGACTTTGCGGTCCTGCTCAGCGCGATCCTTGACCGTATAGATCAACGACAGCTTGGTCCCTTTGCGCATCTGCTCGACGGCCTGCGGCGGCAATGCGCCTTGGGCGATGCATTCGGTCTGCGAGCATTTCAGCGGCGCTTTGAACATCGTGTTCTCGTCGATCGCGAAGTCGACGCTGTCGGCGGCGCGCGCGGAGGGCGGCAGGCGGAACAGCATGCCGGGCGAGGATTGCGTCTTCATCATCACGACATTGAAACCGGCGGCGAGAAGGGGCGCGTTGCCGGGACCCCTGACCATCATGCGCGCGTTGGTCCGACAGACGCGCACCGGCGAAGGCTGCGCGCCAGCTTGGAGAACCAAGTTCTCGCAAATCAAAGTCCACAATCCGAACTTGTGCTGGCCGACAAAGCCCGGCTCGATGCGTGCGGGCACGATGGGCGGCAGGAGCTGCGCGCCTTGCGGTGCTTGCGCCTTGCGGCCCGAGAAGAAAACCGCCGCCAGCGAGATCAAGATCAACACGACCGCCGCCGCGAAGCCCATCCAGTTCGTCGAACCATACATCGCCAATGACCTCAGACGTCCCACGCTCGAGTTCCAGTTCTCTTGGTTAAGGGCGCGGACAATAGGGCAGCGGGCGAAGTGCTTCAATCACGGGCGCTTGCAACCTTAAGACGCGAAACTTGCGTTCACCGCGTGCGGCGCCCGGCTCGCGCGGAAGGTTCACGGACGCGTGAGAGGGTGATAGAAGTTTCTCAGGCGAAGTAAGCGCGCGTGCCGGGGCACGTCTTCACGTTGGGCGGCGCTCTTTCGTCCTTGGAACGTCATGGCCAGGTGGATCGTTTTTGCCGGCATCACGGCGCTGCTCGCGACCGGCTACTTCGCGACCTTTTACGAGCGCGGCGGCCCGTATTGGCGCAGCGTCGGCTTCATTCCCGCCGAACTTCAGAGACGAGCGGAAGCCGCGCTCGCGCACTCGGGCGCAGGAACATGGGCGCAAGTTCAAGTCGACGGGCAGATCGCAACCTTGAGCGGCGTCGCGCCGACGGAAGCCGACCGCGACGATGCCAAGCGCGATGTGCGCGCGGCGGCGGGCTCCGGCGGGCCGTGGTGGGGCGGCATCACGCAAGTGCAAGACAAGATGACGCTTGCGCCGCCGAAGAAGCCTTACATCTGGAGCGCGGTCCGGGGTGCCGATCGGCGCATCAGCCTCAACGGCTATGTCCCGGGCCAACGCTATCGCCAAGAGATTCGCGCCGAGGCGCGCAAGCTGTTCCCGACCGGCGTCGACGATCAGATGACGGTTGCGAACGGGCACCCGACGGGGGCGTGGGCCGAAACCGCGATCTGGGCGCTGAGGCAGCTGTCGCAGTTGCAGTCGGGGGATGCACGTTTCGTCGATTCGGTGATGACGTTGCGCGGTCAGGCGCGCGATGCCGACGCGCAGGCCGCGATCTATGCCTCGGCGAAGGCGTTGCCGCGCCCGTATCAAGGGGTCGCCGAAATCACGCTGTCGAACAGCGCCGTCTTGCCCGATGCGCCGGACGACGCGACACCGGGTCCGCCCATATTGTCGCCGGTCCAGCGGCTCGCCGCCGCCGACTGCCAGAAGCTGATCGACCGCGCGATGACCGACAACACCGTCGAGTTCGCGAGCGGGTCGGCGGAAATCAAGATGACGAGCAACGCCGTGCTCGACCGCATGGCGCACACGGCGATCGATTGCGGCAGCTTGCGCTTTCGCATCACCGGGCACACGGACGGAACCGGCGCCGAGACCAGTGTCGCGCGCCTCAGCCAGAACCGGGCGGAAGCGGTTGCGATCTATCTCACGAACAAAGGCGTCGCGCGCGAGCGCCTTGTGACGGTCGGCGCGGGATCGTCGCAACCCGTCGCCGACAATTCGACACCCGACGGTCAGGCGCGCAACCGCCGGATCGAGATCACCGTGCTGCCATGAGAACCGGACCCCAACGCCCATGATGTATTTGATCGCGCAGACATGGCTGTTCCTGGGGATCGCTTGGCTGGTCGGCATCGTCGCGGGTTTCGGCCTGGCGCGCGATCAGAAGTCGCAGCGTCATCGCGAGGTCGAAGAAGAACTACGCGACGCGCGCAACCGCTCGATTACACTCGAGAAAGACACGGAGGATTTCCGCACCCGGGTGAGCGAGCTTGAGGGCTTGCCGCAAGGCGTGCGCGCTTCGCGCGTCGCGGCGCGCGACGAGATGGTCAGCCGCATCGCGACGCTCGAACGCGAGTTGGAATCGGCGCGCACAAACGAGAAGCGTTTTGGCGACGAGGCCGAGCGGCTGCGCAACGACGTCGACGGGTTTCGCACGCGCTATCTCGAAGCGCGCGCAAAGTGGGACGAGTATCAAGCGAAGGCCGAGGCGCTTGCCTCGGCGCCTCAGCCGCTCACACTCGGCGAGGCGCAGGTCGTCCCGGACGATAGCATGCGCCAGCGCGTCATCGAGCTCGAAGGGCTTTTGGCGGACGCGGCGAGGGTGCGCGAGCGCGCGTCGGATCAGGCGCGCACGTTGGCCGCGCGCGTCAACGACCTTGAGGCGGTCGCGAATGCGGGACGCGGCAACGGCGGCGAGCAGGCGAAGGCGCTGAACGCGCGCATCGCGGAGCTTGAGGGCCAGCTTGCGGCGGCGTCGAAAGGCGGCGACCGCACGGGCGAGCAAAGCCGGGTCTTGCAAGCGCGCGTCGTGGAGCTCGAGGGGCGTCTTGCGACGGGCATCAACGCGGCGCGCGAGAGCGATGCGCTGAAGTCGCGGATCGCCGACCTGCAGGACAAACTCGGCGAGGCGGAGGTCGCGCTGCGCAAAGCGTTCAACGCGCCGAAGGACGCGGAGCCCTTGCGCGTTCGTATCGGCGAACTCGAGGCGCAGCTTGCCGCGGCGCGCGCGGCACCAGGGGGCCCGGGCGATGGCGTGACGCTGAAATCGGTCGCAGAGACGACGGCGTTGCGCACGCGCCTTGGCGAGGTCGAAGGCAAACTCGCGGAGGCACAGCAGGCGCTGGAGAAGGCGCGCGTGCAGGCGGGCGAAGCGCAAAGCCTGCGCGCGCAGGTCACGAGCCTCGAATCGCGCCTTGCGGCGGCTGAAGAACGCGGGGGCGCGGCGGTCGGCGGAGAGGACGTCGCCCTGCTCAAGGCGCGGCTTGCCGACGTCGAGGCGCGGCTGATGTCGTCGTCGAGCACGTCGATGGAATTCGAATCGCTGCGCAGCCGCGTGATGACGCTTGAAGCGCTGCTGCATGAAGCGGCGAAGTCGCGCGACGAGGCGGCGATCCTGCGCTCCAAGGTGGCGGAACTCGACGGCCGGCTGGGCCAAGCTATGAAGGCCGTCGCCGAAACCCGGACACGCTCGCCCGAGAGCGAGAAGGTTTGAATTCGCACGCTGTCGGTCAAGAGATCGCTCGCCGCTGACCGGTTTTGGCGCTTTCGCCAAACCCAGCCGCTGTATTCGCGGAACATCCCCTGCGTGTGTCGGGCCTTTCTGCGGTTGACTGTGTAAGTGCTCGGCGCGAGAGTGCGCGCCGTCCGAAGGGGGGCCCGACAGGGCTGAGAGGCGGTAGGTTTCCGCGACCCTTTGAACCTGATCCGGTTCGCACCGGCGGAGGGATTCGGATTTGCGCGAGGCCTCGCGCTCATTCCTTCTTCCGCCCGAGAATCGTTCAGCGCCAGCAACGCCTGCACGCTAGGACGGCGCCGCCATGAACATTCAGCACAAGCCCAATTTCCAGGTGACGACGGGATCGATCCCCGGATCGCGCAAGACTTATGTCGCGGGCGAGAGGCACAAAGACTTGCGCGTGCCGTTCCGCGAGGTGGCGCTGCATCCGAGTGCGGGCGAGCCGCCGATCAAGCTCTACGATCCCTCCGGGCCGTTCACGGACGAGAGCATCAAAGTCGACATTCACAAAGGCGTGGCGCGCACGCGCGAGGCGTGGGTTCTCGTGCGCGGCGACGTCGAGGCTTACGACGGGCGAGCGGTTACGGCCCAGGACAATGGCGGCGCGACGGGCGAGCGGTTGGTGTCGCCGTTCCCCGTCGTTCGCAAGCCATTGCGCGCGAAACGCGGGCGCGGCGTCACGCAGCTCGAGTATGCGCGCGCGGGCATCGTGACGGCGGAGATGGAATACGTCGCCATTCGCGAAAACCTTGGCCGCGCGAAATCGCCGCGCGACGGCGAGGATTTCGGCGCGTCGATCCCCGACGAAGTGACGCCCGAGTTCGTGCGCGACGAAGTTGCGCGCGGGCGCGCGATCATCCCGGCGAACATCAATCACGGCGAATTGGAACCGATGGCGATCGGCCGCAACTTCCTGGTCAAGATCAATGCGAATATCGGCAACTCGGCCGTCACGTCCTCCGTCGCCGACGAGGTCGAGAAGATGGTGTGGTCGATCCGCTGGGGCGCGGACACGGTCATGGACCTGTCGACCGGGCGCAACATTCACAACATTCGCGATTGGATCATCCGTAACGCGCCGGTGCCGATCGGAACGGTGCCCATCTATCAAGCGTTGGAAAAAGTCGACGGCGTGGCCGAAGACCTGACGTGGGAGGTTTATCGCGACACGCTGATCGAGCAATGCGAGCAGGGCGTCGATTACTTCACCGTGCATGCGGGCGTGCGGTTGCCGTTCATTCATCTGACGGCGAAACGCGTCACGGGCATCGTGTCGCGCGGCGGGTCGATCATGGCGAAGTGGTGTCTGTCACATCACAAGGAGAGTTTCCTCTATACGCATTTCGAGGAGATTTGCGAAATCATGCGCGCCTATGACGTGAGCTTTTCGCTCGGCGACGGGTTGCGTCCGGGGTCGATCGCGGATGCGAACGATGCGGCGCAGTTCGCGGAACTCGAAACGCTCGGCGAGTTGACCAAGGTTGCGTGGAAACACGGCGTGCAGGTGATGATCGAAGGGCCGGGCCACGTGCCGATGCACAAGATCAAAGCCAATATGGACAAGCAGTTGAAGGCGTGCGGCGAGGCGCCGTTCTATACGCTGGGGCCGCTGACGACCGACGTGGCGCCGGGCTACGATCACATCACAAGCGCGATCGGTGCCGCCATGATCGGCTGGTTCGGGACGGCGATGCTTTGCTACGTCACGCCGAAGGAACATCTGGGGCTACCCGATCGCGACGACGTCAAGCAGGGCGTCATCGCCTACAAGATCGCGGCGCATGCGGCTGATCTGGCGAAGGGGCATCCGGCGGCGCGGCTATGGGACGATGCGTTGTCGCGCGCCCGGTTTGAATTCCGCTGGGAGGATCAGTTCAATCTGGCGCTCGATCCGGAAACCGCGCGCGCCTATCACGACGAGACGATGCCGAAGGAGGCGCATAAGACGGCGCATTTCTGTTCGATGTGCGGGCCGAAGTTTTGCTCGATGAAGATCACGCAGGACGTGCGCGATTACGCGGCGGCGCTCGAGGAAAAGGAGCGCGGCATGGCGGAGATGAGCGACAAGTTCCGTCAGGCGGGGAGCGAAATCTACACCCCGGCGCGGAGCTGACCGCAGCGTGCCAGTGCCCGACTAGGCCGCGTGGCTGAAACGGGTGCGTTGGGCGCCTTTGGTGAGGGCGCGGAACGCGTCGCCCGAAACGTGCACGAGCGTCAGGTGATCGCCGCCCTCGAAATAGACCTCGGGGGCGTCGGCGATGCTTTCGTCCAGCACCACCGGCAGATCATAGGCCGCGCCGATGGGCGGCACGGCGCCGGTGTCGCAGTCGTCGAACAGATTTGCGATCTCGCGCTCGGTCGCGAGGCCGAGACGGCGATCGAGCACGCCCTGAAGCGTGCTGAGTTCGACGCGATGGGTCGAGGGCACGACGGCGAGCACGTATCCCATTTCGTGATGCACGACGACGCATTTGGCCAGCCTCACGCCCGGAACATGCGCGAGGCGCGCGCTCTGGCTGGTGGTCGAGGTGCGGGGATGGGCCACGACGTCGTAGGCGACGCCGCCATTGTCGAGAAAAGTCTTGAGCCTGGGTGAAATCGTCATCGTCCGGGTCCTTTCCTTGACACCAGAGAGGAGCGACGGCGACGATTCTCGTCTTCCGACGGTCGCTGTCAACGGCGCTGTAGCCGGCGTCACAACGGGCGGGACGGATTTTGGCGCGTTTGGCGGCGCGATGAAACGGTATCTGAATAGAGGTCAGCGCCGCGCGTTCAGCTTTCACGGGCGCATGCTCAGATCAACGATTCGATGACATGAATCGCACCCGAGGAGAGGCCCCAATGCGCGACAACGACTCAACCACGAACGCTTCCCGTCACGAATTCTTCTACATGGCGCTGTCGACGATGATCTTCATCGGTTTGGCGCTGCTTCCCCGTCTGTTCTGAAGACACCAATCGGGCGCCCGGTTGCCCTTCCCCCATGCAGGGAAGGGCCGATGGATGGGGGGACGCGCTTTTCGCGAAGGCATGTCAGCGTCCCCCCGTCCGTCCGAGCACAAAAAACTGGGGCCGCCCATTTTGAGCGGCCCCTTCCCCAAGCAACGGGAGATGCTTCTAGAGATGTCGACTCACGCTCTATTTCGGCGGGAGGACTCTCTTGTGACGGCGATGATGACGGACGGGTTCGTCCATGACCGGCGCCATCGGCATGTATTCGCGGGGAGCTGCCGCCGGGGCGACATAGACCGCCGCAGCCGCGCCGCTCGGGCAGGGCGTGCCGGCTTGTTCCATCGCGCTCTTCACATCTTCGTTGAAGCACATCAGTGCGGTCGCCGCACGATGGTAGCCCAGGGCCACCAGCTGGCGGGAGTTCTTCAAGCGCTGACAGTTGTCGTCGGTCCAGGTCGTGCCGATCGTCAGACCAAACGAAACCGCCTGGCCGCCGATCGAGCTTGAGCCCATACACGTGTCTTCACTGGTCGCGAGCGCGGCCGAGTAGGCCGTGTTCACGGGCGGGCGCTCGTTATCGATGTTGACCGAGCTGTTGCCGGAATCTTCGACCCGCTGCGACTGGTGCTGGTCTTGATCCTGATACTGCTGCTGCTGCTGCTGCTGACCCTGCTTGTTCGAGTTGCGGTTGTAGCTGTTGCCGGAATTCTTGATCTCGTTCTTGTTGTTGTTGTAGTCGGAATTGTAGTTGCGGTTCGAGTTGTCGTTGTCGTTGTAGCTGTTGCCCGAGTGCTCGACCTTGCCGCCGTAGCCCGTGCCGCCTTTGTTGTAGGTGTCGTTGTCGTAATAGGTGTTGCCGCCGTTACAGTTGGCGACGCCGGCGCAGGTGTTGTCGATATTCGTCGTGTCGCCGCCGCTGGGCGGGTTGTAGCCGCCGCCAGTCGCAAAGGCCGGTGTGGTGAGCGCCGAGGTGCCGAGCAGAATGGCGGCAGCCGCGAGACCCGTTGTCAGTATACGCATGCATTAATCTCCCGTTTACTTGAGCGCAGGCGACCGAGATTGCAGAGGCTGGACCACGATTTCCGTGCCAGACCGGCACATGGCACGGGTCGGCAGTCTCGCGTTTACCGTTTGGAAACCCTAAAACCGCAGCAAGCTTTCCAAGGCCTTAATTCGCCCGCGCGGCGTGCGTTTCAGAGTGAAACAGGTGGCGCGCCCGCGGTTTGACTAACGAACGGGCCGGTCCGCGGCTCGTACTGCCGTTTGCTGGCCGGCGCGTGCGATGAACAACGGGTGAAGGCCGGGGCCAGCCGCGGTTCAGGCTCGGGGCGGCACTGTCCGACCCGGCGCTAAGGAACCGGCCCCAGCTTTCCGGCGTTTTCGCTGGGTTGCCAAGGACTGGTCCGCCCTTTAGATGACTGCCCGCAAAATCGAGCCTTTGACCTCTCACAGCGAAGAACCAAGACGATGAAGACGACGAGCCAGACATTGACCATCGCCGCCTTCGTCGCGGCCTCAGCCGCCGCGCTGTCGCTCGCGGCGGCCGCGCCGATGATGCCC
>JBGOVA010000209.1:0-7332 GCA_041477875.1 Micropepsaceae bacterium
CTATGCATTCTCCTGTTCGTAAAGGAGCAATCTCTCGGCGTTGCAAAAGTGCGCGAGGTTCTCGTGGAAGCGAAATTCCCCGGCCACCGCCTACGCGAGGTGATGGCGGCGCTTGGCGACAGTCACTCCGACGATGCCGCGCAGCTGCTTCTCGACCTTGCAAACGAGTCCGATAGGTTTCTTACCAATGTCACTCACGAGTGGGTCGACGCGCTGACTTCATCTAAGTCGGCCAAGGCGAAAGAGGTGCTTTTGAGCATTAGCCTCTCGGATACACCTCCGGTGAAGGGACTTAAGCTCGTAAGCCACGGAATCGACGAACGGCTTGCAAACTATCTCGCATCTGCGGCGCGCGCACACCAGGACGTGCGAGATCGTTTCTTCGCACTTTCAAACGAGGTGCTGTCGAACGGAAGGCGCCACCTGCTTGCAAAAGTGTTCGCGCATTTAGGCACCGCTGAAGCGGCGCTCGCCGCGCTGAATCTGATGCGCGATGGATCGACAGAGCGCATCCCCTACGAACTGCGCAGAATGATTGAATCCACATTCATGGAGCAGCAGCCCGACGCGGGAACATCCAACGCCTATTCTCTTGTGCCGCGTGATGCCTCCGCGGTCCGCGCGAGGCTTTTCGACATGGCTTCCGACGATCCGCAGAGACGCAAGTCAGCGATCGACCTACTGGCTGAAATCGAACTTTCGCGGCACGCCTACGGACGCCCAATCTCTGAGGCCAGACACCCGGCGCTCGAATCTGGAAAGCCTTGGCCTCCCATCCCTCTCCCGACCTAGCTTAGCGCTTGGAGCCTCACCGCGCGCTCAGACGTACTTCACCATCTAAGCCCACCACCTCAGCGACATGCACGAGAGCCCTGCATCCACCTTGGCGATCTCGCGGGTCGACAATAGGGCGATCCTGTAACCCGATTTGGCGAGCACCTCCGCTGCGCGCGGATAGCCCTCGCTCATCAGCACGCGGTCGTTCACGCGCACGGCGTTGGCGGCACCCTCTTCCCCGTCCGGAACGGTAACGACGCGAAAGCCTTCGAACACCCCCGACGCGGCGAGCCGTGCCGTCGCCAAAATCGTCGCCTCGTCGAGCAGCGCACAATCGGACTTGAAGTGCAGCACGTCGCCGGGCGTCGTCACGGCAAACCCCGGCACACCGATGTCGGCGAGGAGCGCGATGAGCGCCTGCGCGCCTTGCGCGTTCGTCCGCGCGGACCGGCCGATGAAGACCCCGCGCGGGGTCGCGAGCACATCCCCGCCGTCGACGGCGCCCTCCGCCAGATGGAGCACCCGCTCGAAGCGGGCTGCCAGCGCGGGCGCGATCTCGCCCGCCTCCCCCAGCCTGGTCGGCGCGCCCGGCCGCAACACGATCGCGGCGCCTGAGAACACCAGCGCCGTGTCTTCGACGAACACGGAATCCGGATAGGCTTCGAGCGCCGGAAGGATCTCGACCGAAAGACCGGCCTCCTCGAGCGCGCGCACATAAGCGGCATGCTCCCGCACGACGCCCGCAAAGCTCGGCCGCCCTTGGTCCACGGCGGCGAGCCCCTCGGCGACCGAGCGCGAAGGGGCACGGACGATGGCGCGGTTGAAATCGAAGATGTGCACCGGACTCAGACGCTCTCTCGCCGCGCGAGCGCCCGCCTGACCGCCGCCGGTTCCTTCTGCGCGATCTTGAGCAGCGAGCGCGCCGCGCCGGAGGGCGCTTTGCGATGCTGTTCCCAGTCCTGCACAACCCGCTTCGACACGTCCAAGAGATCGGCGAACTCGCTTTGGCTGAGCTTCAGCCTGGCGCGAATCTTCGCGACGTCGACATCGGCATAGACCTTCGCGGGCGCGGCCTCGCCCTTGGCAACGGCAACCGCCTCTTCAAGCCCCTTGATCAAACGCTTTCCAAATCGCGTCATGTCTTCTTACCCTTGCGAAGCTTCAACAGCTCTTTGCACAGCGCCTTGACCTGTTTCTTCTCGTCGGCACTCACGCGCCGCACGCTCAGCCGGGCCGAACGGCATAGAGGAAGCGGGCATAGCCGATCTCGGCGGCGTTCTTCGTGAGTTCGACGTTGACCCAGGCGACGACGTCGCCGAACGGACGGTCGCGGAAAGGCCATCGCGTTCGCTCGGCCGATCGCAGGTCGTCGTCGCCGACCCGCGCGAGCGCCGCGCGCCACGCGCCCTCGAGCCGGCCGAGCCACGCGCGCACCTCGTCCGCGGTGCCGGGCCACATCACGTTCGCGCGCGCGAGAACCCCGTCGCCGAACGAATGGTCGAGCACCATGGACCACCAGAAGCCGACGTGCCACGTCAGCCACGCGATGCTCGGCGGACCGATGTCATAGTCCTCGCGCTCCGGCCAATCGGCGCGCCAGCTTCCGTCGGGAAGCCGATGCACGTGCAGCCCCTTATGCGCAGGGCGCCACAAGCATTCCTCCGTGGTGAGTCCGTCGAGGTGGAGGGCGGCGAGCTTCCACGCCGTTTCGAGCTGCCGGATCAAGGTGCCGCGGGTTTCGTCGGCCATAGCTGGGTGCTGCCGTTCCACTGCGCGCGACGCGCGCAATGCGAACGCCCGCGTTCAGTGCCCGGCGGGCGGCGGCGCCGGCGTCGGGCTTGCCGCCGCCTTGGCGACGAGCGTTATGTCGACCGGGCTGTCGTATTTGTTGTCGGCGCCGGAGATCGAATCGACCGCGCCGAGCGCGCCTTCCGTGATCAGCACGTCGGCGACGAAACTGCCGGCCGAGGCGGCGGCCGTGCCGGATTCGTCGATGGTCACCGCCTCCGCGAAACCGTCCTTGTTGCAGCGGATGGTGATGTCGTATTTCGACTTCTCGATGCGGCTCGAGCCCGGCGTGGCGGCGATCGTGCCGATCGCCTTGCCTTCCCGCTCCAGAACGCAGCTTGCGCCCGCCGGATTCGTGTTGACCGCGATGTCTTGCGTGGTGCCCTCGATTGCCGTCGCGCAACCGCAGACGGACACGGCCGCAAGCAATGCCGCCGCGCACGGCGCACTCGATTTGAATTTCACTTGAGGTTCCTCTCGACGGTTCGCGCGCCGACTATCGCACGCGCGGCCGCAAGGGCCCCACCAAATCGCCGTCAGGGGTTAGACAACTGACAATTTGTCAGTTTGACCGGGCCGTGTTATAGGGCACCATCTCGCCATTCGCCATTTTGGAGCCGCCATGCCGACCGAACATTTCGACGTCCTCATCATGGGTGCGGGCTTGTCCGGCATCGACGCGGCCTGGCACCTGCAGAAGAATTCGCCCAAGCGCACCTACGTCATCCTCGAAAACCGCGAGCAGATCGGCGGCACGTGGGATCTGTTCCGCTATCCGGGCATCCGTTCGGACTCGGACATGCTGACCATGGGCTACGGCTTTCGCCCGTGGACGCACCCGAGCGCGATTTCGCCGGGCGATGCGATCCGCGACTACGTCACCGACACGGCCAAGGACGCCGGCATCGACAAGCACATCCGCTTCCGCCACAAGGTGGTGAGTGCCGCGTGGGACTCGCCGACCGCGCGCTGGATGATCGAAGCGCAGAAGCGCGACGCGAACGGGCGCGAAGAAACCGTGCAGCTGACCGCGAACTTCCTCTTCTCCTGCGCCGGCTATTACCGCTATGAGGCGGGCTACACGCCCGAGTTCGCCGGCCGCGCGCGCTTCAAGGGCACGATCGTCCACCCGCAGCATTGGCCGGAGAACCTGAATTACGCCGGCAAGCGCGTCGTCGTCATCGGCTCGGGCGCGACGGCGGTGACGCTCGTCCCCTCGATGGCCAAGACCGCGGGCCACGTGACGATGCTGCAGCGCTCGCCCACCTACATCGTCTCGCGCCCCGAGAAGGACGCGATGGCGAACCTCTTGCGCAAGATCCTGCCCGCGAGCTGGGCCTACGCCATCCCGCGCTGGCGCAACATCTTGATGCAGCGCTATTTCTTCAACATGGCGCGCAAGAAGCCCCAGCGCATGAAGGAGATGATCCTGAAGGGCGTGCGCGACGCGCTCGGCGCCGATTACGACGTCGCCACGCACTTCACGCCGAAATACAATCCCTGGGACCAGCGCCTCTGCCTCGTGCCCGACGCCGACCTCTTCGAGGCGATCAAGCAGGACCACGTCGACGTCGTCACCGACGTGATCGACACGTTCACCGAAAAAGGCATCAAGCTCAAATCGGGCAAGGAGATCGCGGCCGACATCATCGTGACGGCGACGGGCCTTCAACTCGAAATGCTGGGCGGCATCGCCGTCACCGTCGATGGCGCGAAGGTCGATTTCGGCAAGACCTTCACCTACAAGGGCCTGATGTATTCGGGCGTGCCGAACCTCGCCTCGGTCTTCGGCTACACCAACGCGTCATGGACGCTGCGCGCCGATCTGATCTGCGAATACGTCTGCCGCCTGTTGAACCACATGGACGAAAAGGGCGTGCAGATCGCGACCCCGCGCGTGCGCGACGCAAGCATGCCGGGCGACCCGTGGCTCGATTTCTCAAGCGGCTACGTCCAGCGCTCGCTCGCGATGCTGCCCAAGCAAGGCCCCAAGGCCCCCTGGCGCCAGAACCAGAACTACTTCGCCGACATCAAAGACATGCGCAAAGCCCCGATCGAGGACGAGGCGCTGGAGTTTTCGCAAGCGAAGGCGGGCGCCAAGCCGGCGCTGGCGCGCGCCGCGGAGTAGCGTGCCCGTCTCGCGCTACCGCCCCGGCGCGAAATTGATCCGCCTGATCTCGCGGATGGAGTTCGCGCCGATCTCCCCCTCCACGATCTCATAGCCCATCAGCGCGAACGTGCGGTCGCGCAGGAAGATGGGCCGCGCGTTGCCGTACCAATCGACGCACGAGGCCTGGCAGTGGTCGTCGACGACGATCTCCTCGCGCGCGGCGAGTTCGCCCAACGGCGCGAACCGCCGGTCGGCGCGGCGCAGGAAGATCATCGACGCCGAACCTTCGACGAGCTGGCGATAGGCGGGCCGCCCCGCGCGCGTCACCGGCAGGCCGAGCACGCCGGCTGTGGCGTCGTTCGCTTGCACGCGCGGCTCGGGTTTGAAGAAGAAGGCCTGGCTGCGCGTCTCGCCCTGCGCGGCGTCCTGCATCGTGTAGCGGTCGCCGAGCACCGGGCGCCATCCCGCCGTCAGTTCGACGGCCTGGAAACGCAGGTCCTTCGCGTCGCTGCCCACGACGACCGCGTCGCGGCCCATCGCCTCGATCCGGTCGACGCCGTGTTCGAGCGGGATTTGCGTCACCGCGCCGCCGCGCACCCGCACAACGACGAGCACGGAACTGCGGTCGCGCGTGTTGCCCCAGCCGTTGCCGGTGCCGTAGAGCACGTAGTCGCCGACGAACCGGTTCTGGAAGCTGAATTCGCCGTGCGGCGGCCGGGGCAGGCGGCGATAGAGCCTGCGCTGGGCCTCGTCCGCGCCGTCGCCGAACCAGCCGAGCGGCACCTGCAAGAGCGCGACCGCGCCGGCGGAGAACTCCGCGCTCCACATCGCATCGCCGCCGCCTTCGCCGCGCACGAGCACGTTGAGCTGGCCCGCGTCCCAATCCTCGCGGAACGAGAACTGATCGACCGGCGCGCCGCGCACGCCGATGGCCGAGGGCGCTTGGCCGTCGAGCGGCAGGCGATAGAGGAACGAGGTCGGGCCTTTCGTTTCCTTCGGCCGGCCCCACCAGCTTTGCGTGACCCAGACATAGACGGCGTTCGACGACACGTAGAAGACGCGGCCCGCAGGTCCCAGAACCGTCATGGCACGGCAGTTGAGGACGGGCGCCGCGAGGTCGCAGTTCATCACCGTGTGCAGCGCCTCGACGTCGGCCTTTTCCGGATCGATCCAGGGCTCGGGGATATAGATCTCGCGCGCGCTGACAATGCGCCGGAAGGGCGCCTTCGCATCGCCGGTCCAGCGTCGCATGGCCGGCAGCCGCTCGAGCGGATCGGCGCCATAGGCCAGATAGAGCGGCGAATAGACGACGAGCCGCGTGCCGATGAGGCGCGAGGCATAGTTGCGCGACGAATAGTAATCGTTCGAGCGCAAATGATAGGCGTCCTCGAACGCGAGGTGCCCCGCGTCGTCGATGCGGAAGCGATTGACCTCCGTCCCGCCGCGCCCATAGCTGTAGCCGATGACGATGACCCGGTCGCCCGCGACCAGCATCTCGTCGTACCAATCGCCGCGCACGTCGGTGCCGGGCGGATAGGCGTTGATCGAATCGACGGGCCGAAGCTCGCCGCCCCGCGTCGCGACGGTGAACAAGCGCCCGCGTCGCAGGATGACGAGCGTGCCCGCGTGCATCTTCACGATGCCGCCTTCGTCGACGTTCGCCTCCTGCGTGTTGGTAATCTTCTCGTCGGCGACGCGCGAGCCCGTGACGGTCACGGCTTCGGGCGGGGGCGGCGGCGCTGGTGGTGGCGGCGCCCCGTCGGCGGCCATTGCCGGAGACGGCATCGGCGGCGGCGCGCGGCGCGCGCGCTTCAGATAGCGCCGCAACTCCTCATCGGAACGAAAGGCCGACAGCGTCGCGCGCGGCGCATTCTTCGCCTGCGCCGTCGCGGAGCCCAGGCCGACGACCTCCCCAAACCCCAGGGCGAGCGCGATGCCGAAAAGCAGGGCGAGCAAGAGTCCAGCCGCCCCGCGCCGTCCGACCGTTTGATAGCGCCCGTTCGACATATCGCTCTCCCTTTGATTTCAGGAAAAACTGATGCCCGATTTCGGCGTTTCTGTGTCGTCCTTCATGCGACACTCTCGCCTTCGACGCGGGTCGCAGCCTACCGGCGTCAGGCGCCGCCGGGCGCTGCGACGCCGAGCTACGGCGTAAATTATGAGTGTGTACGGGCGCGCCGGCTGATAAAATCAGCCGCATGAGCCGAATAAATTGGCGAGAGATCGCCAAGTTCCTGTCGGGCGCTTTCTTCGTGAGCGCGGGCGTCAACTTCTATTTCTATGCCCTGGGCCTTTCCGTGCCGTTCCTCGGCTACACCATCTCGCCCGAATTCCTGGGCTTGCGAACGATCGTTCACACGGCGCTGTTCGCGCTCTGCTTCTACTACGGCTTCCTGAGACGAAAGTAGTCCCACAAAGCTGCGGCATTCGTCGGGCGGCTCGGCGCCGCTGCCGCCTGAGCGGGGCGCGGTTCGTCGATCTGCCTGATGTCGATCGAGGCGCCGCACGCGGCGCACGTGCCGCTGCCGCTATAGACGGCGCCGTCGCCGTCTTCCCATTTGAAGCTCTGGCCGCCGCAGAAGGCGCACGCCGGCTTGTCGGCGGGATAGCGCGAGACGCATTGCCATGCTTCGCGCGCCGGAAGTTCGGCGAGCGGA
>JBGOVA010000222.1:0-6539 GCA_041477875.1 Micropepsaceae bacterium
CACGATGCCGCTCGGCAGATTGGGGCGCAGGATGTTGACCTCGCGCACCACCTCGTCGAATTTGCGGTCGACGTCGACGTCCCAGGAGAATTCGGCGGTGATGACGGCGACGCCGTCGAGCGAGTTCGAACGGATTTCCTTGACGTCCTCGAGCGCGTCGATCGCATCCTCGATCGGCTTGGCGACGAGCTTTTCCATCTCGGTCGGCCCCGCGCCGGGCAGGATGACGCGCACGATGTAGACGGGAATCGGAAACGCGGGGTCTTCCGCGCGCGGAATAGTCAGGAGCGAGTTGGCGCCGAAAACCGCAAGGCCCGCAAACACCACCAGCGTGAATTGCCAGTTGCGGACAAAGAACGCGCTGATTTCGCTCACGACGCGGGCGTATCTTTCACGTCTCGCACGATGGCGACGGCCTGGCCGTTGCGCAGATAGGGCGCGCCGGAGGTGACCACGCGGTCGCCGGGCTTCAAGCCCTCGGCGATCAGGACCATGTCGTCGAGAAAGCCGGCGACACGCACGCTTTGGCGTTGCGCTTTGTTCGCTTTGTCGACGACGAAGACGGCGGCCTGATCGCCGCGGCCTTCGAGCAGCGCGATCGCGGGGATCGCGAGATAGGTGGATGCGCGGTCTTGGATCGACGGCATGATGCGCCCCTCCCCCACCAGCCCCGAGCGCAAGCCCGCGGAGATTTCGTTCAGCTTCAATTCGACGTCGAAGGCGCCGGTGCGCTGATCTGCCTTCGCGGCGAGGCGGGCCACCGTGGCCTTGATGGGCGCGAGACCCGCGAATTTGACCTCGGCCGCGTCGCCGCCACGGATGCGCGTGATCTGCGTGTCGGAAACCGGCGTGACCAGGACGAGGCCGCCGCTGGCGTCGCCGAAGAGCAGGATGGGTTTGCCGGGTGTGACGACTTCATTCGGTTCAGCCAGGCGCGAAAGCACAATCCCGTCGGCGGGGGCGCGAAGCTCTGCCTTCGCTGCGTCGAACGCCATCGCGTCGTGCGAAGCGCGGGCGCGTTCGACCGCCATCTTCGCGTCGTCGACCTTCGACTGCGGGGCAAAGCCTTTCGCGGCGAGATCCTCGGTACGCTTGAGCGCGGCTTCGGCGTTGTCGAGCGTCGCCTTCGCGTCGCGGTTGCGCGCGCCGACCTCGGTCGGGTCGAGGCGCGCGAGCACGTCGCCCGTTTTCACCGCGTCGCCGAAATCCACGCTGAAGCTTTTCACGATGCCCGAGACCTTGAAGCCGAGCGTGATCTCGCGCTTGAAGAGCAGCGTGCCGGTCGCGCGGATGTCGCCGGCGTGGGCCGCCGGCGCGGCGACGGCGATGCGCACGGGGACGGGTTTGTCCTGCGGCTCGGCCGCTTGCGGCGTGACGAGCATCGAGGCGGCCCCAGCTGCGGCCAGGGCTAGGCCCAGGAGGGTGGCTCGAACGCGCATGTGCACCGCCTTCGCCGCGGACAGCTAAGTAAACGCTGTACACTTTGTTCATTTTTATCACACAAGTGAACGGTGTCAACTTGGGCAGCGAGGCGGCTGTTCGCATTAGGGCAGCGGACGCCGCAACTGTGGTAGATCGGGCACATGACAAGACGGCCTCGAAAACCGACGCGACAGAAAAGGATCGGCGCGGCCGCGCGGCGCGCGCAGATTCTGCGTGTCGCCAGCGAGATGTTCGCGCGCGACGGCATCGACCACACATCGATGCGCAAGATCGCGGCCAAGGCCGGCGTGACGGCGGCCCTGCTCTACAAGCACTTCGCCGACAAAGACGCACTGCTGATGGCGATCGGCGAGGCGTTCTTCGTCAAACTCGGCGGCTATATCGACGACGCCGCCAAGGGGGAACGCGATCCGGTGGCACGGCTCAGGGCGCGGATGCGGGCCTATGTGACCTGCGGCATCGAGAACCCGCGCGAGTATCACCTGACGTTCATGACCGCCCTGCCCCGCCTCAGGCGTGGCAAGGAAATGAAAGCGTTCCGCGAGCGGGTGCGGCGCGGCGAGAGCATTCCCGAGGCAGAGATCACGATGGGCATGCGCTGCTTCGCGCGCCTTGAAGGCGCGGTCGCGGGGGTGGTCGAGGCCAAGCTCACGCGGATCAAGGATGTTCCCGCCTTGGCCGAGGCGGTTTGGGCCGGGGGCCACGGCCTCGTTTCGCTGATCATCACCCACGACGATTTCGGCTGGACCGAACCCAAGCGGCTGATCGAGACGACGATGGACCTGATGCTGCGGGGATTGCTGAAGGGTTAGGCAGCAAGCCCGATACTCACCGCTCCGTTGGCTGGATGCCGTCGGGCAGCTTGCTTTCGTGCTGAAAGAGCGGTTCGACGCACAGCTGCGGGCGGTGACCGAGTTTCGCGACTTCTGTAAAAGTCATGAAATCGTCAACGAGTTCAGCACACGAACATAGACGCTGGGCAGGGCGAAGCGCGCGTCTATACTGGCGCCTTCGAGGGGAACAATCATGCGGTTATCGATACTCTTTGCAGCGAGCTTCGTCTTCGCGAGCCTTGCGCCCGGCGTGCGGGCCGACGAATGGCGCACGGTCGATCCTGAAGACCTGGTCGTGATGGATGTGAGCTACGGCCGTATCCTGATAGAGCTCGCGCCGGCGTTCGCGCCCAAGCACGCGGAGCGGTTTCGCGCACTGGTGCGGGCGAAGTTCTATGACGGGAAAAGCTTCTACCGGGTGATCGACGGGTTCGTGGCGCAAGGCGGGATCGGCGAAGGCGACGACAAGAAGACGCCCGAGTGGCCGCCGCTCAAGGCGGAATTCGACCGGCCGATCGCCAATGACGTGACGTTCACGCCGCTGGGCTCGCCCGATCTCTTCGCGGACGAGGTCGGGCACGTCGACGGGTTTCCGGTCGGGCGCGATTGGAAGGAAGGACGGATGTGGCTTTTGCATTGTCCGGGCACGCTTGCGATGGCGCGCGACAACGATCCGGATACCGGCGGCACCGAGTTCTACATTCCGATCGGTCAGGCGCCGCGGCGGCTCGACCGCAACTTGACGGCGTTCGGGCGCGTGCTCGAAGGCATGCAGTATGTGCAGAAGCTCAACCGCGGCGATCCGAAGATCGAGAACGGCGTGATCCAGGATGCTTCCAAGCAGGATCCGATCGTGCGCGTGCAGATCGCGGCCGACATGCCGCGCGCGGAGCGGCCCTCGATCCAAGTGACCGACACGACGTCGAAGGCGTTTGCCGAGTACAAGGCGCAGCGGCGCAATCCTGCCCCCGATTTCTATAAGCGCCCGGCCGCCAATCTCGACATCTGCGCATTCAACGCTCAGGTGCAAAGGGTCGAAAAGCGGTAAACGCCTGCGCGGCACAATCGCTATAATCGATTACACTGTTTCAGTTCCCGGACCCTGCATGCTTGGCGCAGACGCGAATTGGAGGCACATCATGAACGATGGTTCGAAGGCTCCGGGCGTGGGCAAGCCGTCGCGCCGTACACTGATCATCGCGGGCGCCGGCGTCGTCGCTGCCGGCGCGGGCGCGCTCGGCGTCGTGCGCGGCGGCTTTGGCGCGGTCGACAACGCCGGCCTCAAGCCGGTGAGCTATAGTTTTGAGGATTCCAATCTCTGCCTGGTGACGGCCGCGGTCGAGGAAGGTCCGTTCTACGTCGAAGAGGCTTTGTTGCGCTCCGATATCCGCGAGGATCGCGCCGGCGCGGTCACGACGCTGAAACTCAAGATCGTCGACGCGAACGGTTGCGTGCCCCTGCCCGGCGCCGCTGTCGACGTGTGGCATTGCGATGCGGCGGGCAATTACAGCGCCGCAGGCAACGACCGCACCGACGCCGGACACTTGAAGCCGGCGACCACGGCGCGCTTCCTGCGCGGGCGCCAGATCGCGGACGGGGATGGGTTCGTGACGTTCACGACGATCTATCCCGGCTGGTATCCGGGACGCGCGCCGCACATTCACTTGAAGGTGCTGGTCGGCGCGCGCGAAGCCGCGACGACGCAGTTGTTCTTTGCCAAGGCGCTGTCGAACGAGGTTTACGCCACAGTGCCTTACGCGGCGCGCGACCTGCCCGAGACGACGAACGACAATGACGGCGTCTTGCGCGCGTCGAACGGCGCGAGCGGCGCCTGGCCCAAGGTCTCGCGCGCGGGCGATCGTTTGACCGGGACGTTGACCATCGGCGTGGCGCGCGCGGGCTAGGCGACCGTTCTGCGCGACGGAAACCCCGGGGGCGCGCGTTCAATGCAAAATGGGCAAATGGGAGTGATGGCGATGCGTGTTCCGGCGAGCCTTTTGGTCGTGTCTGTCTTGAGCATTCCGGCGTTTGCCGCGGGCGGCGGGGGAGCGGTGCGCGAGGCGTGCAAGGCCGATGTGACGACGCTGTGCCAGGGCATCCAGCCCGGCGGCGGTCGCATTCGGGCCTGTCTCAGGGCTAACAAGGATAGACTGTCCGACGGATGCAAGTCCGCGATCGCAGCGCTGGTGCAAGCCCGGCGGGCGGCGAAGAACGCGAGCCAGCAACCCGCGCCGTCAACCGAGACCGCGCCGCCGGTGATGGGGCCGGTCGTTCCATAGATCTACTTCGCCGGCAGGAAGACGAAATCCATTGCGTTGAAGTCGAGCGCGAAGCCGCCGTCCGCGCGCAGCACGTCTTGGCCGAGCGTGCCGAGTTCGTTCTTCGTCTCATCGGAAACGGTGACGGAGGCAAGCTTGCGCGCCCGGCCGTCTGCGACGAACGTCGCACTCGACAGGACGCGCACGTTGCGGGTTTGCGAGCCGCCCGCGCCGCCGAACGTCACCTCCTTCGTCGTCGCGCCGCGCATGACGGCCGGGAACGCGGAGGCGAAGGCGGCGTTGAACGAGGTCGCCTTGGCGCCGCTGTCGAGAAACAGACGCACCCTGCCCGCGCCGGCAAGCTGCAGCGCCGCGATCGGGCGCATACCGTCGAGATAGAGATCGCCGAGCGGCGCGCCCGGGCCAGACGGCGCGCCGGCGCGGAACGTCTCTTGCTCGCCCGCGCGTGCAAATTCCACGCGCCCGAGCCTCGACAAGACCGGGAAGCCCAGGATGGCATCGATCTTGTAGGCGCCGCCGGAAAACGTGAGCGCCTGGTCGGCCATCACCAAAAATACGACGTTGTGAAAGCGGTTGCCCGCGATCTCCAGATCTTGCGCGATGCCCAATTGAGCCGGCACGGAATCGGCCGTGGCGCTGCCGACAACGACTTCATCCGGCAAGAGGCGCAGCGCGAGCCGCGCGGCGGCGGAGCGCGTTGCCGTGGAATAGCCGGCGCCCGTGTCGAGGACGAACGCCTCAGCAACGCCGTTCACGCGGCCCTCGACGCGCGCGAGGTCTGCCGCGTCGCGCTTGATCGGTACGGAGCCTTCGTGCAACGCGTCGCGCGATTGCGGCGCCTCGCCCAGCAAAGCGACCGCCACGTCGCGCGTTTGCTTCAGGGTCAAGCGCTCTTGCGCCGTCAACGCGGCTTCGCCGGCCGCGAGCGTATACGCGACGCCAAGCGCGTCGGCCGCCTTGGCGTAATCGTGCTTGCGCAAATACACACCGCCCAAAAGTGTTTGCGCCAGGCGCCGAAGCGCGGGCGGCAATCGCCCGGACTGCGTCGCGCGTTCGATCGCCACGATCGCCGCCTCATCGTCAAAGCGCATCGCGGCGGCAGCGCCCTCGAGCAAGGCGCGTTCGGGCTCGGTCAGGTGGTTCGGGGCGCTGAGCAGGTCCGCGACGGCAAAGGGATCGTTGGCGTCGATCATCGCGGCGATCGGGTCGACCCCGGCCGCGCAGGCAGGCTGCGCGCAGAGCGCGACAGCGGTCAGAAGAGCGGCGATCGCGCGCATGGCAGCCGTGGCGCGGCACGCAGTCGTTCGGGAATTGAGCGGTGACTCGATTCCAAGCCGCCGCCACTCCGTCACGGCCAATCAGGTCGCTGGTTTGGTTTTCGGCTTCTCAGCCGGCGCTGCGACAGCTGGCGCGGTCGGCGGTGGCGCAAGCGGCGCGGCTTGGACCTGTTCCAGCTTGACCATCGGCACCTGGAAGGCGTTCGGATAATCGTTCATTGCGCCGGTCGCCGCGTCAACACCGACACCGATGAGGCCGCCGAAGACCAAGTTGCCGACGGTCCATCCTTCGAAGTTGGACGGGATCACGGCTGTGGCGTCTTGGTATCCGTCCTTCGTGCAGCGAACCTGAATGTCATTCTTGCTGCGCTCGACCGTGACCGATGCCGGCGTCGTGACTTGCCAGTTGCCTTGCGACGAACTCAGCGTGCATGTCGCGCCCGTGACGGGCGGCGACGTGACGTTGATCGAAGCCGACGAGCCCTTGATGATCGACGCGCACGCCGCAAGCTGAAGTCCCGCGACTGTCACCAGAGCAGTCGCCAATAGCTTTGATTTCATGATCATTTCCCCTGAATCCGCAGCGAAACTGCCATACCGCAGATACAAAGCATAGGTTCCACCACCACCCTCACGATGACTTATTGTTGAATCTTGTAGATAAGACACACGAGGAGAAAGGCGGTCCGCTCCCAGTTCGAATTCAC
>JBGOVA010000094.1:0-16822 GCA_041477875.1 Micropepsaceae bacterium
TCTGCGCAGCTGCGAAACCCGAGAAAAATCAGATACGCAACTCCAGCCCATCTAAGGCACTCGAACCAAACGGTGCTCGTATCGATCAGCGACGCGAGGCCGAGGTTCAAGATTGCAAGCTGCATGGCGACTGCAAAGCCCCCTCCCACTACCGCCAGGAGGCCGAAACGCTGGCCGTGAGAAATGCTCGCCGAAGCGATTACAGCGACACTTGGGCCGGGAACAAGCATCAGGGCGGTCGTCGCCACGACGAACGCCGCGTAGAGCTGCATACTCACAGTCGCTTTCCGTTCGTGGATTGCCCTGGCCCGCGTAACCAGAGCTGCGTTTCACAACTCCAGCCACACCCTCTTTTGCTGCACATCGCTTTCGAGGTCATTCAGCCGGCGTTGGTCGCCGCCAACGCGATGCGCTCTATGTGAGGCTTCGCAAGGCGAAGATAGTCCGCAGTCGCCAGTGCAAGTGATTGATCAAGACGCCCTGCGTTGAAATACATCGTCTCGGACTGCGCGACGCCGGCGTCGACGATGAGCTCTAAGGAGGGATCAAACGCGAACGGCAAGATCGTTCCGGACACGCACCCGGCAATCTTTTCAGCGGCGCTCGTTTCGGCGAAGCGAATGAAGGTCGCGCGCGTGAGACGCTTGATCGCTTCAAGATCCACACGCGCATCGCCGGGAACGACGGCGAGTACAAATTTGGTAATCTTCTTTCCTATTTTTGCCATCAAGATGATGCACTTGGCAGCCTCTCGCGGAGGATGGCCCCGCATCGCACTAACCAGATCAGTGCGACCCTCCGGCGCATGCTCAATCACACGGTAATTTGCCCCTGCTGCGTTGAGCATGGCCAGCAGGCGTTCGAATGCAGGCATTTGCTCCATGCTGACATCCTTGCATTACTTCGTGACTTTGCCAAGTGGCGAAACCTCTTGGCAAACCGACCTCAACTGATCTCGCTACTAGAGTTTCACACCGCTCCGACAGCGCTTGCCTTGGACTTGACCGGCCGCACCGGGCTTCGATATAGGTCTATGAGGAAGGTAACTTTGCCAAACCCCAAACCCGACCTAGTTCCGGCCCTGAAGGCGCTCTCGAATGACAAGAGAGTGCAGGTCTTACAGTGGCTGAAAGACCCTCGATCGCACTTTCGCGAACAACGTGACGGCGACCTTGTGAAAGACGGGGTTTGCGGGCTGCTCATCGCCGAAAAACTTGGGATTACTCAAGCGACGCTTAGCGAACATATGCGTGTGTTGGTGCAAAGCGGCCTCGTGCGCGCAACCCGCATTAAGCCATGGACCTTCTACAAGCGAAACGAGCCGCTGATCAAAGCGACCAAGGGGCTG
The DNA here is from genome assembly GCA_041477875.1 of Micropepsaceae bacterium. Taxonomy (GTDB): domain Bacteria; phylum Pseudomonadota; class Alphaproteobacteria; order Micropepsales; family Micropepsaceae; genus SZUA-430. Next base: position 1,349 of record JBGOVA010000094.1, read on the forward strand.
ATCAGAAATCTTCTCTAGTGTCCTCCGCAAGAGCCGGACTGAATGGCGGACAGAGAGAGATTCGAACTCTCGATACCCTTGCAGGTATACACGCGTTCCAGGCGTGCGCCTTCAACCGCTCGGCCATCTGTCCATGTTTCGCGGAAGCCGCGGACTATAGTCGCGCGGCGTTCGTCTGCAAGGCGAAAGCGTTGCCGAAAAGGCGCGGATTTCGGCGCTCGTGAGCGCCGCTGGGCGATGTTTCGCGTGCGGCGTAAACCTTGTGGACGGCGCACCCCGCCAGTACGATACCAGCCGGGGTTTGGGGGTGTTTCTCGCATGGTCGTGTTCCGTTTCGTCGCGGTGGTCTTGATCGTTCTGGGCTTGATGCTGCTCGGCGCGGATGTGGTCTCGATGCTCGAGCGCGGGGGCGAGCCCCATCTGCGCACGCTGGCGGAGGTTTGGGCGCTGTTCAGCGCGTCCGGGGTCGAGGCCTTCCGGACGTGGATTGCGCAGGACTTTCCCGCGCCCTTCCCCGACGGGATCGCAACGATCCTGGACTTGCCGGCCTTTGCCGCGCTCCTGGTTTTGGGCGTGGCATTGGCGTTCCTGTTCCGGCAAAGCGACGAGTTGGCCGAATAGTGCGATCGACCGGCGTTGAGCGCCGCACATGACAGCGCCTGCAGAGCCACTTCCGGGGGAGTGCGATGACTGAGCGTTTCGGAGTTCGGCGCGCGATTTCAATCGTGCTGCTGATCGGTGTGCTCGCGGCATGTCAGAGCTTCAAAGCGACCAAGCCCCCGGTGACGGCGGCAAAAGCCGAATACGGCGAATACGGGCTTGCGCTCGAGTTCCTTGATCGCAGCGCCAAGCCGGGCGACGATTTCTTCCGCTATGCCGCCGGCACATGGGCGAGGACCACGGCGATCCCCGAAGACCGGTCGTATTACGGCATCGACACCGTGATTGCCGACCGCGCGGAAAACGATCTGCGCGAGATCGCGGAGGCAGCGATGCGGGGGGCGGCCGCGGCCGGAACGCCAGAGCGCAAGGTCGGCGATTTCTACGCGAGCTACATGGACGAGGCAGCGATCGAGGCCAAAGGCCTTGCGCCGATCAAGCCGCAGCTTGACGCAATCGCTGCGATCAAGACGTCGGCCGATTTGGCGCGCGCGTTCGCGGCGGCGAACGAAGGGTTCGGCACGGCGCCGTTCGGCCTTTATGTCAATGCGGATGCGAAGGACCCCGATTCTTATGCGGCCTATCTGGTGCAGTCCGGTCTTGGGATGCCGGATCGCGATTATTTTCTGAAGCGCGAGAAAGAGTATCAGGACTATCGCAGCGCCTATCGCGCCTATGTGGAGAAACTATTGACGCTCGCAAGCGTCGCGAATGCACGGGCGCGCGCGGAATCAATCCTGGCGCTCGAAATGCGCCTTGCGCGCGTGCAGTGGCCGGCGGAAGACAACCGCGACGCGGCGAAAACCTACAATCCGATGAAGATTTCGGACTTGGCCAACGAGGCGCCGGGCTTCGATTGGCAGAGTTTTGCCGTGGCGGCGGGCATCGACGCCGCACCGACCATCGTCGTGGCGCAGAAGTCGGCATTCCCGAAACTCGCGAACGTCGTAGCCCAAACCGATCTGGACGTGTGGAAGGCCTATCTGACGTTTCACGTTCTGGACGACGCCGCGCCTTATCTGTCGAAAGCGCTCGACGACGAGAATTTCGCGTTCCGCGGCAAGATTCTGGGCGGGCGCACGGTTCAGCGCGACCGGTGGAAGCGCGCGGTGCGCGTGCTCGACCGGCAGATCGGCCAGGTGCTGGGCCAAGTCTATGTTGCGCGGCGCTTTCCGCCGTCGTCGCGTACGCTGGCGCTGCAGCTCGTCGGGAATGTGAAGCAGGCGCTGCGTGCGATGATCACGGAAGCCGCGTGGCTCGATGAGGCGACGAAGGCTTCGGCGCACAAGAAGCTCGACGCGATGGGCGCCAAGATCGGCTATCCCGACGTGTGGCGCGATTATTCCGCGCTCGACGTCGCGCGCGACGATCTCATCGGCAACATGACGCGTGCGCTGTCGTTCGAGTATCGGCGCAATATCGCCAAGCTCGGCAAGCCGATCGATCGTGGCGAATGGTATCTGACGCCGCAGACCGTCAATGCCTACAACGATTTCGGCAAGAACGAGATCGTGTTCGCGGCCGCGATCATGCAGCCGCCCTATTTCGATCCGAACGCGGATGCGGCGGTGAACTACGGCGAGATCGGCGCGGTCATCGGGCATGAGATCAGCCACGGCTTCGACGACCAGGGGCGCAAGTTCGACGCGCGCGGCAAGCTCGAGGATTGGTGGACGCCGAAGGATGCCGAGGCCTACACCGTGCAGGCGAAGAAGCTCGTCGCGCAGTTCAACGCGTATGAGCCCCTGCCCGGCTTGCACATCAACGGCCAGCTGACCTTGGGCGAAAATATCGCCGACCTTGCCGGGCTGGCGATCGCCTATCGCGCGTACAAGCTTTCTCTCGCCGGCAAGGAGGCGCCTGTGCGCGACGGGCTGACAGGCGACCAGCGGTACTTCCTCGCATATGCGCAGAGCTGGATCGGCAAACGGCGCGAGGCGTCGTTGCGCGAGCGGATCCTGTCCAATCCGCACAGTCCCGAGGAATATCGCGTCAACGGCATCGTGCGGAATTTCGATCCGTGGTACGCGGCGTTCAGCGTCCAGCCCGGCGATAAACTCTATTTGAAGCCGGAAGATCGTGTCCGCTTGTGGTGAGGCGGCGGCTTGCGCTTTAAGTTCGCCGCATGAGTCTTGAACTTGAGCTTTTGGCCGTCAGCGCGGGTGTGCCCGCGCCGCTCGGCGTTTGGCAGGGCGAGCAAATCATCAGCGGCATCCGCAAGACGCGTGTCGACGGCGACACGATCGCGGTCGGCGAAACCAATATCGCAGGCGACGGGCAAGCGGACTTGAGCGTCCACGGCGGCCCGGACAAGGCGATCTACGCCTATCCGACGGATCACTGGGCGTGGTGGAAGGCGGAGGCCCGGTTCGATGCGGCGCCTGCCGCGTTCGGCGAGAACCTCACGCTGCGCGGCGCGGACGAGCACGCGGTCAAGATCGGCGACGTGTTCCAATGGGGCGACGTTCGGCTTGAAGTCGCGCAGCCGCGGGCGCCATGCTTCAAATTCGCGATGCTGACGGGGCGCGAGGACATGGGTGCGCGCATGACGGTGAGCGGACGGACGGGTTGGTATTTTCGCGTGCTTGAAACGGGCGCGGCGCCGACGCGCGGCGTGCTGAAGCGCGTGGCGACGAACGCGGCGATGCCTTCGGTGCACGAAACGTTCGTCGCGCTCTATCACCCGCGCGTGCGCAGCGACGTGATCGAGAAGGTGCTCGCCGCGCCGGCGCTGTCGCGAGCCTGGCGCGGCGGCTTGCTGAAACGGCTCAGAGCCGCCGGCGCGATTTAGACGTTCAACTCCTCGCGCGTCTTGGCGTCGAGGCGGCCGGTTTGGGGCAGGTCTTCGTCCTTCTGAAACGCCCACAGAGCCGCGCGGAGCATCTGATCATAGATGCCGTTGAGGACGCCCTTGTAGTAGCCGAGGCGGGTCAGCTTCTTCTGCGCGGAGAGGACCGCATCGTTGGCGAGCGTTTCCGGCTGCTCGGCAGGCTTCGGTTTCGTCGGGGTCGTGGTCGTTGTTGTTGTTGTGGTGGTGGTCGTCGTCGTTGCGGGTTTGGCAGGGCCAACCGGGGCGGCGGCGACGACCGACTTCACTTTGGTCAACCACTCCAAGCGATCGTTCAGACCGTTCGTGCCGCCGTTGATCTTTTGCGTCACGGCGGTGAAGTCGCCGACATCGCAAGACGGATTGATCTTCTTCCAGGTCCAGAACGCGCACGCGATCTTGATCGCGTTTTCGGGCTTGGCGGCCAGATCGGGACTGGTTTCGAGATCAAGGCCCGCGATCTTGCCGACTTCGCGATAGGTGTCGCGGCCGGTCAATTGAATGTAGCCGCGGCCGCGGTAGCGATAGCCGTCGCCCTGGTTCACGTTGCCCATGCGTCCGCCGTAGACGAAGTTCGCGAGCTTTTCGGGATCGCGGTCGTATTGCTTGGCGACGTCGAGCGTCGGAAAGCGGCTCGGCCAGATTTCCATCAGGCGGGAGGCGGAGTAGTTCAGATTTTCCTCGCGGCTGGTGAGACCGTTCGATTCATGGCCGAGTTGGGCCAGGAAATACTGAAGCCGGTTCAGGCCTTCGAGGATGCCGGAGTTCTTCAGCGCCTGTTCGCCGAAGTTCAAGAAGGCATCGATGTCGGCGTCCATCGCTTTGGGAAACACGCTCTTGAGCTGCGTTCTGGTGAGCATCGGCAAATTCCTTTCCTGGGCATTGAGCGCGAATCACTGCGTGCGGAATTTTACCTTGGTTAATGATTCGTTACTGCGTCCGCGCGCGTGACCGGGCGCACAGGAGCGCGCCGTCCTGCAATTGAAGAACGCGCCGGACTGTGGTCTTTGGGCGGCGGCGTGTTCGTCTTTGCTCTGCCAATGTTGAACGACATTCGATTCGAGCGAACATTGCTCTAGCGGGGATTGTGCGTGGAGCTTCTTCTCGCCCTCCTTACCGCGATTGTGATCGTCGGTGCGGTGGTCCTGCCCTGGATTCACCGCGGCGAGATCAGCCGCTTGAAAAACGACGTGCTCGATCTGCGTGCGCAGATCAAGTACCTGCACGAAGAAGTTCGGCGCAAGACGGCTCAACCCACGCCGCAGCCAGAAGTTGCAGCGACTGCGGTCGCGCAAGACGAGGCCGCTGAACCTCAAGCGACCGAAGCTCCGGCTCGCGCCGCCACGCGGGTCGACGAGGTCTTGGCGGCCGTTCAGGAAGAGCGAGTGGCCTCGGCGCCAACACCGCCAATCCCAGAAGAGCCGATTACCGTCGCGGCAATCGAGCCCGTGCCGGTCGTTGAAGATTCCATTCGGGCCGAAGACGCCGCACGACCACCACCACCCGCGCCACCGCGCCCGAAAATCAGTTGGGAGCAGCAGATCGGCGCGCGGTTGCCGGTTTGGGTCGGCGGCATTGCGCTCGCGCTCGCCGGCATCTTCCTCGTCAAGTACTCGATCGATACCGGGTTGCTCAATCCGGGCGTTCGTTGCGCCCTGGCGGGTCTGCTCGGCTTTGCGATGCTGGGCGGTGCGCAGTGGGTGATCGGGCGCGGCACAGTCGCGAACGGCGAGCGCATCGCGCAGGCGCTGTCGGGCGCGGGCATCGCCGTGCTCTACGGCACCCTGTTTGCGGCGGCGACGGTTTATGGATTCATCTCGCCGGCGCAAGCGTTCGCCGGCATGGCGACGGTCACGGCGCTCGCGGTCTTTCTCTCGCTTCGCCACGGCCAACCGATCGCCGTGCTCGGCATGATCGGCGGGTTCTTGACGCCGGGGCTCGTCGAGGCCAGCGAACCCAATCCGGCGGTGCTGTTCGGCTATCTCGCCGCGCTCACCATCGGAATGTTCGTCGTCATCCGCCGGCAGAATTGGTGGTGGCTCGGGTGGCCCACGATCGCCGCCGCGTTTCTGTGGGTCGTCATTTGGCTCAAGGGGGGCGGCGCGCCGGGCGACGGGTTCTGGCTCGGGCTGTTCCTCATCGTGCTCAGCGCGACATCGTTTTCGTTCGTGGGTCCGCAGATCGGCGACGACGAGGGACACGAGCGGAATCCGTATGCGTGGCTCGGGCTCATCGTCACCGCGGCGGCGTCGGTCTTCTTGATGTGCGTCGTCGTCGTGCGCAGTCAGTTCGATGCGACGGAATGGGGACTCTATGGCGTGCTCGCGGGCGGCACGATCGCGCTCGCCGCGTGGGACCAGGAGCGCTATCGCTACCTGCCGTGGATGACGATGGCGGCGAGCGCGATCCTCTTCGCGGTGTGGGTCACGCCGGATACGGAATTCTTCGCGTTGGTCCTCTTCGTGTTTGCGATGCTGTTCGTGATCAGCGGCGCGGCGATGGTGTGGCGCGCGAAGGACCCGGTCGAATGGGGCGGCTTGTCGTGCTCGAGCGCGCTCGTCTTCTACCTCATCGCGCTCGGGCGCCTGCACCAGGTCACCGAGGCGGCGCGCGTTCTTGCGCCCGACACGCTGATCGGCAGCTGGCCGGTGTGGGGGATCATCGCGCTCATCTTTGCGACATCCGCGGCGCTCGTCACGGGGCGCGTCGCGGAGCGCTTCCCACCTGCGGACGCCACAACGCAGAAACTGCTCGCGCAGTTCAGTTTGACCGCGACGGCGTTCCTGGCGCTCGGGCTCAGCGTCGAAATCGATCGGGCTTATTTCGCGGTTGCCGTCGCAGCGCAGACGCTAGCCGTCGCGTGGGTGAATACGCGCGTCGACATCCGCGTGTTGCGCTGGACGGTGGGCGTGCTCGCCGTGCTGTTCGTCCTCCTGATCTTGCCGCAGTTCGGCGCGTCGCTGGAATACGCGATCGGCACGACGCTCGGCTTGCCGATCGACAAGCTCGCGCCCGTGCCGATCGCCGCGCGGCCGTTGTTCCACCTGGGCGTTCCGGCCTTGGCGTTCGCGCTTGCGAGCTGGTTCTTGCGGCAGCAAGCCGACGACTGGATGGTGCAGGCGTTCGAAGCGGGCGCCGTGAGCCTCGGCGGCCTCATGGGTTACTACGTCATCCGCCTTGCCCACGTGCCCGCCGCGGACGTGCTGTCGTCGGCGGGCACGAGTCTCGAAGGCGCGGTCGTCACGCACACGCTCCTGACTTATGCGATTGCGCTTGTCGTTGCGGGGCGCCAGTTCGCGCGGCGGACGCTCATCACATGCGGGCTTTGGGCGGCGGCTCTGGCGATTGCGCGCGTCGCGCAGTTCGACATCCAGCCGGTCCAACTGCTCGGCGTCTGGCTACCCATGGCGTTCGGCGAGGTGAGCAACACGATCACGTCGTTGCCCATTGCCGCCGCGCCGTTGTTCTATCTCGGCGTGCCTGCCCTGTTGTTGATCGTGCTGCGCCTGATGCTGGGGCAGGAGCGCGACGATTGGCTGGTGCGTCTCATCGAGTACGTCGCGGTCGTGCTCGCGGGCGTGATGGGATATTTCCTCATCCGCCAGGCGTTCCATCCGGCGGCCGAAGTGCTGACCGCGTTGGGTTCGCGCTTCGAAGGCGGCATCATTTCGCAGGCGCAGATCGTTTATGCGATCGCGCTGGTGGCGGCCGGCGCCTATTTCGCGCGGGCGAGCCTGGTCAATGCCGGCCTCGTCGCGGCGGCGATGGCGGTCGCGCGCATCGTGTTCTTCGATGCGAAGCCGCTGCTCCTGCTCGGCGTCGGCATCAAGCTCTCCATGGGGGCGCCGGTCGACGCCGAATTGACTTTGCCTATCGCCGCGTCGCCCTTATTCCATTTGGGACTTCCCGCCGTGCTGTTGGCGGGGCTGGCGTTCGTTCTGTCGCGCGGCCGCGGGGCGCGGTTCGCGCCGCTCGCCGAATACACGACGCTGATGTTCGTCGGCTTCATGGGCTATTACCTGATCCGCCATGCGTTCGTCGCCCCCGAAGTCGTGTTCGGTTCGCCGGGCACGTTCTTCGAACGCGGCGTGCTGACGAACGCGTTGCTCGCCTTCGGGCTTGCGCTCTATGCGGGCGGTCAGAGGTGGAAGCGTCAGCCGCTGGTGACGAGCGGCGGCGTGGCGGCGGCGATTGCGGTGTTGCGCATCATCTTCTTCGATATCTTGACGTCCTCGCCGTTGGTCGCGCCGCACGACGTGGGGACGCTGCCGATCGCGAACGCGCTTTTGTTGGCGTACGGCTTGCCGGCCGTTTGGCTGGCGCTGCTTGCGCGGGTGCTGAAGCAACGCGGGCGCAGCGAATTGTTGCCGTTCGTGACCGGTTCGTCGCTGCTCTTCGTGTTCGCGTGGATCAGCCTGAACGTGCGCCAGGCGTTTCAAGGGGCCGTCCTCAATGCGCCGGGTGCGAACAACAGTGAAGTCTATTCCTATTCCGTGGCGTGGCTGGCGCTGGGCATCGGCTTGCTGGTTGCCGGCACGATGCGCAAGGATCGGGTGATGCGCATCGCCTCGCTTGCCGTCATGGTGCTGACGGTCGCGAAAGTGTTTCTCTATGATGCGTCGGAGTTGACGGGGTTGTTGCGCGTGGCGTCGTTCCTGGGCCTTGGCCTGAGCTTGCTGGGCTTGAGCTGGTTCTACACGCGCTATGTGTTCGTGCGCGAGGACGAGGCCTCGAGCGAGGTCGGGGTGAGCGGTGGGGCGTGAAAGCAAGGTCGAGTATTCCGACGGCCGCGAGCGCGCGCTGGTCAAAGCGCATCTTGATTCGCTGAACCTGCAGTTGTCGGGCGGTAAGAAACTGACGCTACCGTTCGCCGCGGTGAAGTCGGCGACGGTCGACGGCGACGAACTCAAGATCGCGGCCGGGGCGACGCAGTTTGCGCTCAAACTCGGCGCGCGCGAGGCGGAACTCTGGCGCAAGAAGATTCTCAATCCGCCGTCGCTTGCCGACAAGCTGGGGTTCAAGGCGGACAAATCGGTGGTGCTCGTCGGGGCGATGCCCGGCGAGGTTGTCGAAGCGGCGCGCGCCGCGAAGTCGGCGAAAGCGGTCGCGAAGGTTCCCGCTGCGGGCAAGAGATTCGATGGCGATACTGTGGCCGTCTTGCTTTCAACGTCGAAAGAGGCGCAGCAGATCAAGGATGCGGCGCGGGCGCTCGGCCCTTCGACGGCGCCGTGGTTCGTCTACGCCAAGGGCGGCGCGGTCAACGGCGAGGATGTCATTGCGCTCGCGCGCAAGGCGGGCCTCAAGGACACGAAGGTGGCGCGGGTTTCCGAAACGCACGCGGCGCTCCGGTTCACGCGGCGGCAATTGACCTCGGCCCGCCGGTTCATATTGTGACCAACGCAACTTTCACAACCGATGCGCACGCGCATAGCTTGCAGCCCATGGAACAGATGAATCGACGCGACTTCTTCGGCTCGTTCGCGTTTGCCGCGGGCCTTTCCGCGCTGACGCGCTCCGGCGCCTTGGCGGCAAGGCCCCAAGCGCTCGACCGCTGGGCGCAGGACCTTGCCGACCTCAATCGCGACCTTGCCGCCGCAAGAATCGCGCTGACCGACTGGCAGGACCGTATCACGACGCTGAACTCGGGCGTCGAGCTTGGCGAACTCAAGCGCTATCTCGACTTCGACCGCTTGACCGCGGCGATGAAGTTCCCGTCGAGGCTCGCCGAGACCACCGATCCGCATCTGCCGGAACGGATCAACGTCGGCGGCATCGAGCGGTCGTGGTTCGTGCGCTTCTTTGGCATGCGGAAGGGCGGCGCCGTCATCCCGCACGTCCACAACAATATGGTGTCGGCGCATCTGGTGATCGTCGGCCAGTTCCACGCGCGCACCTTCGACCGCATGGCCGACCTGCCCGACCCCAAAGGCGACGCCGTGTTGCTGCGCCCGATGCGCGACGAGACGCTGGGCCCGGGCGGCATCGTGACGATGTCGGACGACCGCGAAAATTCGCACTGGCTGGTCGCCGAGGCGGACCGCTCGTTCACGTTCGATGTCGGCGTCTTGGCGCTGTCGAAGACGCGCGTCTACGGGCTGCCCGCGAGCGAATACTCGATGATCTTTGTCGACCCGACGGGCGAGGAAGATGGCTACGGCCTGATCCGCTCGCCGGTGATCACGTTCGAGCAGAGCGTCGGGAAGTTTGCGGCGTAGCGCTGCTTCTCAGTTCTCATCCATCTTCAGCGCCGCGATGAAGGCTTCTTGCGGGATTTCGACGCTGCCGAATTCGCGCATCTTCTTTTTGCCTTCCTTCTGCTTGTCGAGCAGCTTGCGTTTGCGGGAGATGTCGCCGCCGTAGCATTTGGCGGTGACGTCCTTCCTGAGCGCGCGGATGGTTTCGCGGGCGATGACCTTGCCGCCGATCGCGGCTTGGATCGGGATCTGGAAGAGGTGCTGCGGGATCAGGTCCTTCAGCTTTTCGCACATGACGCGACCGCGCATCTCGGCGCGCTGGCGGTTGACGATCATCGAGAGCGCGTCGACCGGTTCGGCGTTGACGAGGATCGACATCTTCACGAGGTCGCCTTCCTCGTAACCTTCGATGTGGTAGTCGAAGCTGGCGTAGCCGCGGCTCACCGATTTGAGGCGGTCGTAGAAATCGAACACGACCTCGTTGAGCGGCAGCGCGTATTTCACGAGCGCGCGGTTGCCGGCGTAGGTGAGGTCGATCTGGCGGCCGCGGCGGTCCTCGCACAATTTCAGGACCGAACCCAGATATTCGTCGGGGACCAGGATCGTCGCCTTGATCCACGGCTCTTCGATCTTTTCGATGCGCACGACGTCGGGCATGTCGGCCGGATTGTGAAGCTCCATCATCTCGCCGTTGGTGAGATAGATGCGGTAGATGACCGACGGTGCTGTCGTGATCAGATCGAGATTGAATTCGCGCTCAAGGCGCTCGCGGATGATGTCGAGATGGAGCAGGCCCAAGAAGCCGCAGCGGAAGCCGAAGCCTAGGGCCGCTGAGGTCTCGGTTTCGTAGGAAAAGCTGGCGTCGTTGAGGGCGAGCCTTTGGATCGCTTCGCGCAGTTCCTCGAAGTCGGCGGCGTCGACCGGGAAGAGGCCGCAGAAGACGACTTGTTGCGCGGGCTTGAAGCCGGGGAGCGGCTTTTCCGTGCCCTTGCGTTCGTCGGTGATCGTGTCGCCGATCTTCGTGTCGGCGACTTGCTTGATCGCCGCGGTGAGGAAGCCCACTTCGCCGGGCCCGAGCTTGTCCATCGCCAGGCGCTTGGGGTTGAAGATGCCGACGCGATCGACTTCGTAGACGGCGTTCGTCGCCATCATGCGGATGCGTTGGCCCTTTTTGATTTCGCCGTCGACGACGCGGAACAGGACCACGACGCCGAGATAGGCGTCGTACCAGCTGTCGATCAGGAGCGCCTTCAACGGCTTTGCAACATCGCCCTTGGGCGCCGGCAGACGGGTGACCACCGCTTCGAGCACGTCATGGATGCCAATCCCGGTCTTGGCGGAAATCAGCACGGCTTGCGACGCATCGATGCCGATCACGTCTTCGATCTGTTGGCGGATGCGTTCGGGCTCGGCGGCGGGCAAATCGATCTTGTTCAGGATCGGCACGATGTCGAGGCCGGCGTCGATCGCCTGATAGACGTTGGCAAGGGTTTGCGCTTCGACGCCTTGGCTGGCGTCGACCACGAGCAGCGCGCCTTCGCAGGCGGCGAGGCAGCGCGAGACTTCGTAGGCGAAGTCGACGTGGCCCGGCGTGTCCATCAGGTTCAGCGTGTAAGTCTTGCCGTCCTTGGCGGGGTAGCTCAGGCGCACGGTCTGCGCCTTGATGGTGATGCCGCGTTCGCGCTCGATATCCATGGAATCGAGCACCTGCTCCTTCATCTCGCGCGCCTCCAACGCGCCGCAAAACTCGATCAGGCGGTCGGCAAGCGTGGACTTGCCGTGATCGATATGGGCAACGATCGAGAAGTTGCGGATGAGGGCGAGGTCGGGCATGGAGGCGTGAGGAGATAGCGGCTTAAGCCCGCCCTGTCGAGAAGATAAAAGGCTGCGATTTCAGAGGGATAGGCCCCCCCGCGCGCGGGCTTGTGACGGCGGCGACTGGCAAATGCGGAAGCGTGGTATTAGCTGTCCCTCGCCCCCAAACCCAAGGTCATTCCCATGCCGAAACTCAAGGACAGGCCCGAAACCTCGATCGACGAAATCGCGGCGGGCATCTATCGCATCAGCACCGGCGTCACGGCGATCGACGTGCCGGGCGGGTTTTCGTTCAATCAGTATCTGATCGTGGACGACGAGCCGCTGTTGTTCCACACGGGGCTCAAGCACTTGTTCGACGCCACGCGTGCGGCGATCGAGACGGTGATGCCGGTCGCGCGGCTGCGCCATGTCGCGTTCTCGCATTTCGAAGCGGACGAGTGCGGCGCGCTCAATCCGTTCCTGGCCGTGGCACCGAACGCGCAGCCGGTATGCAGCCGCGTGGGCGCGCTGACGTCCGTCGGCGATCTTGCCGATCGTCCGCCCCACGCCATGGCGGACGGCGAGGTGTTGAAGCTCGGCAAGCATGCCGTGCGCTGGCTCGATGCGCCGCATCTGCCGCATGGCTGGGATTGCGGCTACATGAGCGAAACGACCACGCGCACATTGTTCTGCGGCGATTTGTTCACGCAGCCCGGCAGCGAGACGCCGGCGCTGTCGCACGGCGACATCCTCGAACCCAGCGAAGCGATGCGCGGCGGGCTCGATTATTTTGCCCATGGGCGCGACACGAACGCCCTGCTCGACAAGCTCGCGCGCGAGCAGCCGAAGACGCTGGCCTGCATGCACGGCAGCGCGTGGGAAGGCGACGGCGCGGGCCTGTTGCGCACGCTCGGGAAGCGGCTCGGCGCCTAGTTGTTGCGGCGACGGCGGCGGCGCCGGACCGCGCGGCGCTTGCGCTCCTTGCGGATGCGCCATCTTTTGCGCGCGCCGTCGAGGCCCTCTGCGATCGCGATTGAGCGTGATTTGTGACGGAAGCGGCGGATGCCGCCGCGGAACCGGCGATTGCGGTCGTCGTGGATGGATTGGTCGACGAGCACGGTCAGCGTTTCGCCCGCGCCGTCGGTGCAGTCGGCCTCGCCCGCGACCGTCGACATTTCGGTTTCGCCGTCGTCGGCGACGTCGAAGATGAGTTCGGTGCCGCGGATGCCGATCGTGACCGTCGGCGTTTGCAGTTTGATGTTTTCCTTCGGGATGCTGCCCGACAGGAAACGGAAAGCACCTTTCGTCAGCGTCACGACCTGCGACCCGTTCTTGGCGTCCGGATCGTAGACGTATTTGTCGATCGTGATCTTCGCGTTTTCGCCGACCGTGAGTTTCGATCCGTCGGAGAAACGGACGACGATGGCGCTTTCGTCGTCGGTCTCGACGAGTTCGTTCATGTAGACGGCGTCTTCGAATTCGATCTCTTCGCGCGGCTCGGGCGCGAGCGTGCTCCAGCCGACATTGACGATGTCGTCGACGCTGCCGACGCCGTCGTCGTCAGGCACCTCGGCGCGCGCGGCGACGGTGAGCCCGAGGCTCGCCGCTGCGGTGACCGTCAACGCTTCGCGGCGCGTCAGTTTCATGCTCGCTCTCCCCACCGAACCCGTGTACGGACTATAGACCGATGGCGGGCGGGGCGTGAACCGCGCATGAACGGACAGCGATGAGCAAGGCGAAGGCGCAGCAACCGGTGAAGGAAACGCTCAAGGACCTGTGGCCGGGGCAATCCGTTGAGCTTCTCAAGGCCCTGCACATCCTCACGCGCGAAGGCGCGCTCAACGCGGATTCGCGGCGCAAGCTCAAGCAGGTGTTGCATCTGGTGCAGCTGCTGCGGCCGCCGCTCGACCGGTTGTTCGAAGAAAACGACGCGCCGCGACTTGCCGATTTGGGCGCGGGGAAATCCTATCTGGGGTTCATTCTCTACGATCTGATCTTTGCGCCCAAAGGGCGCGGCGAGGTGATCGCGGTCGAGGCGCGTGGACCGCTGATGGATACGGCGCGCACTTTGGCCGACGTGAGCGGGTTCGAGCGCATGCGGTTCGTCGCGGGCGCGATCGGCGACGTCGCACTCGACGGCAAGGTCGACATGGTGACGGCCTTGCACGCGTGCGACACCGCGACCGACGATGCCATCCGCTTTGCCTTGAAACACGAAGCGCGCGTCGTCGCGCTGGTGCCGTGCTGCCAGGCGGAGGTGGCGCGGCTGCTCGACGGCGCGAGCCGGCATCCTCTGCATCAGTTGTGGCGCCATCCGATCCAAAGACGGGAATTCGCGAGCAATCTGACGAATGTCATACGCGCGCTTTATCTTGAGGCGCATGGCTACAAGGTCCGCGTCACGGAACTCGTGGGTCTTGAGCATTCGCTGAAGAACGAACTGATCCTGGCCGAACGCCATCAGCTTTCGAACGCACAAGCGCGTGCGGAACTGGCTGGTCTGCTCACGCAATTGCCGGCGCGGCCCGCCTTGGTCGAAGGGTTTGCGGTTTGATCTGCCGCAAGACCTGAGGGCTGTTTCGCGGTAGGATGCCCGCTGAAATCGACACGGATGGAGGCGAAGATGATCAAGCGTGCAATCGTCCTTTCATTGGCCGGGCTTGCCCTCGGCGCGGGCGCAACGTGGTCCGCCGACGACACAAAAGCGCCCGCGGAAGCTAAGCCGTCGTCCTGTGCGTTCGTGCGTTCGATCGACTACTGGAAGCCGATCGACGACGAGCATGCCTATATCTACACGTCGCCCAAGCGGAAGTTCAAAGTGACGTTCTTCGCGCCGTGCCGCGAACTCAAATGGGCGATCTTCGCGCGGCTCGACACGCGACCGAGCGCCGGCGTCTGCCTGTCGGTCGGCGACACGCTCGTCTTCGGACGCGGGACGCTGTTTCCGAGCAAGCGCTTCGAATTCGAAGAGCGTTGCACGATCACCGCGATCGAAGCGGTGCCGGTCGACGAGAAGGAAGCGATGCCGGAGAAGCCGTCCTCGCCTCCGCCGCAATAACGGACTAGCGCTGCGTCGCGCCTGTGGCTTTGGCGACGGCGCCGACAATTTTTGCGGAGACCGTGTCGATCTCGGTTTCGGTCAGGGTGCGGTCGCGCGGTTGCAGGCGCACGCTGATGGCGAGCGACTTCTTGCCGGGTTCGATCCCCTGCCCTTCGTAGACGTCGAAGACGGTTACGCTTTCGACCAAAACGCGGTCGACCGATGCGGCAGCTTTCACGACCTCGGCGGCGGCGACTTTTGCGTCGACCAGGAAGGCAAAGTCGCGCTCGACCGCCTGATACTCGGACAGTTCGAGCTTCGGGCGCGCTTTGCCGGCCTTGGCCTTCGGCACGGGCAGCGTTTCGAGCATCACCTCGAACGCGGCGACGGGGCCGGTCAGATCGAACGCGGCGAGCACGCGTGGGTGGAGTTCGCCGAAGAAAGCGAGGACGTTCTTTGGGCCCAAGCGCAATGCGCCGGAGCGGCCGGGGTGATACCAGGCCGGCGCGTCGCTTGAGACTTGTGCCGTTTCGCCGGCGACGCCGCACGCATCCAAGATTGCGAGCACGTCGGCCTTCGCCTCGAATACGTCGGTGCTCCAGGCCTGCTTCGCCCAGTTGCGGGGACGTGCGCCCATGCGGATGCCGCTCGCTGCCGTCAGCTGTTCGCCGGGCTCGGGGCCGGTGAATTGCGGGCCCACTTCGAAGAGGCCCAAATCCTTCAACCCGCGCGCGGCGTTGCGCTGTGCGGCCGCGAGCAGGCCGGGCAGAACGTTGGGGCGAATGACGTCGAGGTCGGCGGAGATGGGATTGGCGAGCGCGAGCGCCTCGGGCACGCCGCCGAAGAGGTCGGCTTGCGCCTTCGAGACGAAGGACCACGTCATCGCTTCGTAGAGGCCGCGCGCGGCGAGCGTGCGTTTTGCCGCGCGCACGCGCCTTTGCATCGGCGTGAGCACA
>JBGOVA010000112.1:0-15582 GCA_041477875.1 Micropepsaceae bacterium
AGCTGCTCGCGCAGGCTGAGTTCGTAGGGCTTGAGCGCGAGGCCGGCGAAGAATGTGAAGCTCGTCAGGGTCAGCAGTGCGACATAGGTGAAGGAAAGCACGCGGCGGACCGACAGTGTGCGCTCGACGAGGCTCTTCAACGGCAGAAGTAGCGACGACGCCGTCGCGAGGACGAGAACGCCCGCGAGGATGTCGAGGCCGAGCACGCGATCGAGCCAGAGTTTTGCGTAGAGCATCGACTCTTCGAATGACTGCACGTCCGGCGCATAGACGTCGTCGCTGCGCGAGAGCACGGCGCCCTGAAAGATCGCGGCCAGGACGAGGCCGACGGCGATCGCGAATGCAGCCGTCGCGAGCCCGCGTCCCGCGTGGCCGAGGACGGCGAGCGCGAATTGCTTTGCCCCACCGCTGTTGCCGCGCTTGATGCTTTTTTCGCGCGCACCCTCGGCGTTCAGCCCGATCGACAACAGGATCAGGCCGGCGATCGCGACGCCGCCCGCCGAAAGCAGAAGGCCCCACGACCAGGCGAGTGTCAGGTAGAGGAGATAGAAGGCGAGGATCGCGAACGCGATGCCAAGGACGCCGCCGGTCAGTTGCGCGATGGCGCCGAGGAATTTCATGATCGATGAACGCGCGCGATTCGAGTTAACCGTTCGCGCAGGAAAGTAAGCCCGGTCCTGGGCTGCCCGCAAATTTGGCCCGTTTGTGCCGCGTCGGCAGCATATAGTGGGCGCTGAAGGCGACTCGCGCGACAGATCAGAGGAAGACCATGAACATGCAAGCTTGGATTCAGGGCGTCGAAAAGAAGCTTGGCGTCGGATCCGATCCATCGTCCGAGCGCAAGCGCCGCATCTTGAAACACTTGGCGGACCGCACGATCGTCAGCCGCGACCTCGCGGAAGAGACGGAGAAGCAGGAAACGTTCGGCGAGCATCTGGCCGACAAGGTGGCCGAGTTCGGCGGCTCGTGGACGTTCATTATGATATTCTGCGCGTTCCTGGTTTCTTGGGCGACGCTCAACACGGTCATCCTGATCACCGGGGCGCTCGATCCTTACCCCTTCATCTTCTTGAACCTGTTGCTGTCGATGGTGGCCGCGCTGCAGGCGCCGATCATCATGATGTCGCAGAACCGGCAGGGGCAGAAAGATCGGCTGACCGCGCAGCACGACTATGAGGTGAACTTGAAGGCCGAGCTCGAGATCATGGCGCTGCACGAAAAGCTCGATCAGCTGCGCACGGATCAGCTGGCGCAGATGCTGGCGAAGCACGATGAGCAATTGAAACTGCTGACGCAGCTGATCCAGGCGAAAGCGGCGGGCACGTGATCCGTGGCCACGATCAGACTCGAGCGTGCTGAGGACAGGGACGCGGCGAACGCCATCGTCGCGGAGGCCTTCGGTCCGGGGCGTTTCGCGAAGAGCGCATACCGGCTGCGCGAGGGCGTAAAGGCGATCGCCGCGTTGTCGTTCGTCGCGGAGGACGCGGGGCGGATCGTCGGTACCGTGCGCTATTGGCCGATCGATATCGGGGGGGCGCCCGCGTTGATGCTGGGGCCAATTGCGATCGTCGCTTCGATGCAAGGCCAGGGCATCGCTCTGGCACTAATGCAGACGAGTCTCGAGGCGGCGCGCAAGCTTGGGTATCGTGCCGTCGTCCTTGTCGGCGATGAGCCTTATTATGGCCGCGCCGGGTTCAAACGCATTGCGCCCTCCGGCCGGATCACAATGTCGGGGCCCGTCGACTATGGGCGGTTGTTGGGGTTGTCGCTTGTCGAGGGGGCGCTTGACGCCATGAAGGGTGAGATCAGGAAGGCCGCGCTCGACGAATCCATCGCCGCACCCGGGGCGGCTTTAGCGTCCTTCGCGGCGCCAGCCTAGCAACAGGCCGCCGATGATGAGGGCAAGCGCGATCGCGGGGTGGAAGAGCGGCGTCTGGCGCGTCGAGCGGACCGCGTAGGCTTCGTTCGCGCGCATGCCGATCCAATCGGCGTCGGCGGCGGCGCGGCCGGGCCTAATCCTGCGAATCTCCGGCATGCCGTCGCGCTTGATCCAGCGAATGCCGCCTTGCGCGGCGTCGATGACAGGCTTGAGCAGTTTGTCGGTCGCGCGCACATCAGAGAGTTCGCGCGGGTTTAGAGGCCCGGCCGCGGCGACGGCCGTCAAACTACCGTCGCGTAAGCGGTAGAGGCCCATCTCTTCCGCCTTCACCGTCCCTGAGAACGCGCCGTCTTCGGTCGGGGAGAGTGTGACGCGTTCGACATGGCCGGAGGGGTAGGTCACTTCGACGGTCGATGCGCGCTCGGCCATCGTGCGGCGCGTGACGATCAGGCGGTCGCCGCGAATGGTGCCGTTCAAGCGTTCTTCCTCGAGGTCCGGCTCTTTCATCAGCCAGTGCGCGAGGCGGCGCAGAAGTTCGGCTTGCGGACCGCCGCCTTCGAAGCCGCGCGTCCACAGCCAGGCCTGATCCGAGAGCAGGAGCGCGACGCGGCCTTCCTGAACGCGGTTGAGCACGAGGAGCGGTTGCCCCTCGGCGCCGCTCATCAGCGTTTGGCCGCTCAAGACCGACGCCTGCACCAGGCGGAACCAGCGACCCCATGTCGGTTGCGTGGTTGCGGTGTTGGCGCCGGGCAGACCCGCGGTGACCGGATGGCGTTCGCCGGCGGCCGTCAGGCGCGGCTTGTAGCCCTGCTCGTAGATGCGCTCGATCGGTTCGGCCGGCAATACGGAGGCGAGCGGCGAGCGGTAAAGGCTCAAGGGCGAGGAGAATTCAGGGCCTGACGCGACGAGCAGCGCGCCGCCGTTTTCGACGTAGCGCGCGACGTTCTCGTAGTAGGCCAGGGGCAGCACGCCGCGACGCTGATAGCGGTCGAAGATGATCAGGTTGAAGTCGTTGAGCTTCTCATCGAACAGCTCGCGCGTCGGGAAAGCGATCAGCGAGAGCTCGTCGACCGGCGTGCCGTCTTGTTTTTCCGGCGGGCGCAGAATCGTGAAGTGCACGAGCGAGACCGATGGGTCGGCCTTCAGGAGATTGCGCAACGTGCGCTCACCGGCGTGGGGTTCACCGGAAACGAGCAGGACGCGGAGTTGGTCGCGCACGCCGGTCGTGACCACGGCGGCGCGATTGTTGAGCAGGGTCAATTCGCTCGGGCCGGCCGCCGCTTGGATTTCGATGACGTTCTCGCCGCCGTGGGGCAGCGTCAGTTCGAGCGGGGTGCTCTCTCCGGTCTTGGCGGGCTGGTTGAGGACGACCTTGCCATCGATGCGCACTTCAAGGTCGGCCAGCGCCTGGTCGCTGGTGCCGAAATCGTCGACGCGCACAACGAATTTCAGCGCTTCGCCGACGATGCCGTAGCGCGGCGCCTGTTCGATCGTCAGTTTGCGATCCTGCTCATCGGGCTCGCCGGTGAGGAGCGCGTGCAAGGGGTAGCCAAGTTTGGCCGACGACCCGCTCGGGATGTCGTGGACCTGCCCGTCGGTGACGAAGATCGCGCCGGCGATGCGATCCGGCGGTACGTCCGAGAACGCATCGGCGAGCGGTCCGAACAGCGCGGTGCCGCCGTCTTGGGCCGCGCCGTGAGCCTCCGTCACCGTGACCACGCGTACGTCGAGATCTTTTTGCGCGGCGAGCGCGGCGCGGAGCTTTTGGACGGTTTGGTCGACGGTGCGCGAGCGGTCGCCGATCGCTTGGCTCTGGCTCTGATCCGCGACGATCACCGCAACGTCAGGCAGACCCTTGCGCTCTTCTTCGACGATTGCCGGGTTCGCGAGAACGAGGAGCGCGCCCATCATCGCCAAGGCACGCCACCATGCGCCGGGCGCGCGCAAGGTCAGGGCGGCGCCGACGAAGGCGAAGCACGCGGCCGTCAGCAGCAGAATCGCGACCAGCGGCAGATGCGGAACGAAGACGATGTCGAGCGCCATGGGCTATTGTCCCAGGCGATCGAGGATGAAGGGCACGTGGACCTGGTCGGCCTTATAGTTGCCGGTCAGCGTGTACATCACGAGATTGACGCCGAAGCGCATCGCGAATTCGCGCTGGCGCTCGCCGCCGGGCACGACCGCCGCAACGGGCCGGCCGAGATCGTCCTGGGCCCATGCGGCGGCCCAATCGGCGCCGCCGACGATGATGGGCGACACCGCGTCGGACGCGATCGCCGAAGTCGAGCCGTCGTTGGCGGTTTGCGGAGCCTCGATCCAGACGCGGCCCGAGGCCCAACGGCCGGGGAATTCGCGCAGCAAGTAGAAGGACCGCGCCAAGACATGATCCGAGGTCAGCTGCTGGAGCGGCGGGATGTCGAGCCCGGCGAGAAGGCGGCGCAGCGTGACCGAGCCGTTGGCGGTGCGGCCCATCCCCATGGGCAAGGCGGTGTCCTGATCGCGCGTGTCGAAGAGGATGGTTCCGCCGTTGCGCATGAACGTGTCGACCTTGGCGAGCGCCTGCGCGGAGAGTTGGGCCTGGCCGCTCGTGACCGGCCAATAGATCAGCGGGAAGAAGGCAAGCTCGTCGGATTCGATATCGATCGCCATCGGGTCGCCGGGCTCGACGGCGGTGCGCTCTTTCAAAATGCGCGTCAGGCCCTTCAGGCCGGCACGGCTCATCGTGTCGACTTCCGAATCGCCGGTGACGACGTAAGCGAGGCGATAGTTCAGCGACGCCTTCAGGGCGAAGGCGTCATCGGCGAAGGCATTGCCCGTCATCGCGGCGACCAGCATCACGGCGATCAGCGCGGGCGCGACCGTGCGCAACGGCAGGCGCGGTACCGCGACCAGGCCGCGCAGGATCAGACCGGCGATGAGATCGAGGAGCGCCAAAGCGATCGCGATTGCCATAGCGATGTATTTAAGCTCAACCGCCTGGCGCAAGCCAAATGCGGTGAGTTCCACCCCCGTGGGCAGGGGAGGCAGAGGTTTCAGGGCCAGATCGGGCTTGAATAGGTTGAAAGCGCGGCGCACGCCACCGTCGCCGTAGAAGCCGGGCGGGTGCTGCGGCCCGGCTGTCGCGGTTTCGAAGTCGGTGTTGCGCATCGGTAGGGCCGAGGCCGCCGGGGCGCCCAATCTGCCAAAGCCATCAAGGGTTTCGCCCGGCGCGAGCGGGCCCGCCGCCGCCTGCGCGTTCGGCTTGTCCTCTGTCACGCCGGCCGACAGAGCGATCGTGCGACGCATCATCTCGACGAAGAGGCCCGAGATCGGCAGCGACGACCAGGACGTGTTCGCCGTGACATGGAAGAGGATGATCCAACCCTTGTCGCGGCGCATTGCGGTAACAAGCGGCGTTCCGTCGGCGAGTTGCGCCCAGGTGCGGATGTCGGTGCCGGTATCGGGTTCGGTCAAGACTTGGCGCTTGATAGTGACGTCGGCTGGAATGGGGAGGCCGAAGAAGGGGCTGTCCTCGGCCCAGGGGCTCAGCGATTGCGGTTCGTCCCAGGACAGCGCGCCGCCCATCGTTCTGCCGCCGGTGCGCAGCTTGCCCGGGATCAGTTCGTCGCTTTGGGCTGCGAGCTTGGGTCCCGAAAAGCGGATGAGCACGCCGCCGCGCGCGACCCAATCGGCCGCCGCGCGCTTGTCGTCGCCGACGATCTGGCCGACATCGGAAAGGATCAGGACCGAAAGGCCTGCCTTCAGGAGGTCGCCGATCTTGCCGTGGTGGAGCTCGGCGTAGGGGGCGAGCGCGCGGTCGAGATAGAAAAGGTCCGAGAGAAGAGGCTGGGCCGTATCGACGGTTTCGCCCGAGACTAGGCCGACGGGCCTGCGGCGCCAGCGTTCGTCGATCAGCACCACGTTGCCGGCGGATTGGCGGTCGGCGATTTCGACACGTTCCAAGTCGTTGCGCAATTCGGTCGCGAGATCGAGTTTTACCTCGGCGCTGGTTTCCCCCGCCTTCAGTTTGAATTCCTGCGCGGCGAGGAAGCGTCCTTGGGCGCCGGTGGCGCGAATGGTACCCGCGACGTTGCCGTCATCCTTGCCGCGCACGACACGGAAAGCGAGCGCGCTGCCGTCGGCCTTGGGCGGCGTCAACGCCAGCGCCGCGTTGAGCGCGTCGTCGGTCTGCACGCGCAAGGTTCCGATCTCAGACAAGGCGCGCGCGAAGTCGGCGGCGTTGCCGTCCTCAAGGCCGTCGGTCAGCCAGACGATGTCGGGATTGTCGGCCAGATTGAGTTTCTTGAGGGCCGCCAGCGCCTTCGCGCGATCGACGCCGAATGGCTGCGGCGCCACGGATTTGATGGCGCCTTGCGCTTCGGAGCCTGAGAGCGGTTTCAGAACGACCGCTGCGTCGCTCAACGCCGTCGGTGCGACGATCAGCGGGCGGCCGTCGCGCTCGGCTTCGGCTGCGAGCGTTTGCATCGCACCGACGCGGTCGTCCCAGCGCGCAGCCGCGGCCCAACCGTTGTCGACGACGATCACGACGGGGCTCGTCTTCAAGCCTGCGGTTTGCGGATTGAGGTAAGGGTCGGCGAGCGCAAAAATGATCAGCGCCGCGACGGTGATGCGCAGGATCAAAAGCCAGAGCGGTGTGTGCGCCGGCGTTTCTTCGTTCTGCGGCAAGCCCAGCAACAGACGCACGGCGGGGAACGGCACGCGCTTCGGCGCCGGCGGCGTGACGCGCAAGAGCCACCAGATAATCGGCAGCGTGATCAGTCCGAAGAGGACCCACGGGGCGGCGAACGCAAGCGGACCGATCGTGGTCACCGCTACCTCATCTCGAACGGGCGGTGGGCCGATATCGCGGCGTAGGCGGCGAGCAAGGCGCCTTGCGGCGGGCGGTCGGTGCGATGGCTCGCAAAGGTCCAGTCCTGGCGCCGGCACGCTTGCGCGACCGCGGTGCGCAGGCTCGAGAGCCGGTCTTGATAGGCGTCGCGCAAGGTCTCAGCACGGCGCGCAAGCATACGCAGTTGCGATTCTACATCCTCGAACTCGGTGCGTCCGTCAAAGGGCAAATCCTCCTCCGCCGGGTCGAGCACTTGAATGAGATGGCCGCGCACGCCGAGCGCGCCGTAGTGGCGCAGGAGCGTCAGCACGCCTTCGACTGGGGTAAGCCAGTCGCTGATCAGTATGATCTGCGAGAAGCGCGGCAGGGGCATCAGCGCAGGCAGGCTTTGGCGCGACGACATTTGCGTCGTCAGGCGATGCGCGAAGCGGTTGAGGCCGGGGCGGCCGGTCGCGGGCGGTTCGGGGCGGCCGAGTTCGCCGATGCGTTCGCCGCCGCGGACCAGAAGCGAGGCGAAGGCGAGCGCCAGGACCGTTGCGCGCTCGACCTTCGTGCAGGTCGCAACGTGTGATTTGTACTGCATCGACGGCGAAGTGTCGCGCCATATCCAAACGCTGGCGGCGGCGGCCCATTCGCGCTCGCGCACGAAGAGATGCTGCGTCTTGCCCGATTGGCGCCAGTCGATCGCGACGGAGGGGTCTTCTTGGCGGAAGCGGCGGAACTGCCAGAACGCTTCGCCCTGGCCGACGCGGCGGCGGCCGTGTTCGCCTTGTGCGATCGTCGAGGCAACGCGTTCGGCTTGGATCATCAGGGGCGGCAGACGCGCGCCGAGGCTTTCGGCTTGCTCGCGCGCGCCTTCTTCGCGCTTGGTCGAACCCCAAGCGCCGAAACGCGATGACGTCGTACCCGCCATTACCGCTCGAACCTCGTTTGTTTTGTCGCCGGTCGGCTTCGTTTATAGCCCGCCGTTCACGAATCCTGGCACGTCACAAATAGGGCCTTGCCAGCCGATTGATCACGTCGGCCATCGTCACGCCGTCCGCGCGCGCCGCAAAGTTGAGCGCCATTCTGTGGCGCAAAATGGGCGGGGCGAGCGCAACGACGTCGTCGACCGACGGCGCGAAGCGGCCTTCGATCAGCGCGCGGGCGCGAACCGCCAGCGAAAACGCCTGGCTGGCGCGCGGGCTTGGACCCCAGGCGACATGCGCCTTGATGTCTTCGGCCCCGCCGACTTCGGGACGGGCGCTGCGTACCAGAGCCAAGATCGCCTCGAGGACTTTCTCGCCCACCGGGATCGCGCGGACGAGACGCTGGAAGAACATCAGGTCTTGGGCGCGGATGACTTCCTTGGGCTGTTCTTCAACCACGCCGGTCGTCGCCAGGAGCACGCGCTTTTCGGATTCGAGATCGGGATAGCCGACGTCGATCTGCATGAGGAAGCGGTCGAGCTGGGCTTCGGGCAGCGGATAGGTGCCTTCCTGTTCCAGCGGGTTTTGCGTCGCCAGTACATGGAAGGGGTGGGGCAGGTCGTAGCGCATGCCGGCGACCGTCACGTGGTGCTCCTGCATCGCCTGAAGCAGGGCCGACTGCGTGCGCGGGCTGGCGCGGTTGATTTCGTCGGCCATCAGGAGCTGGGCGAAGACCGGGCCCTTGATGAAGCGAAACGAGCGGCGGCCGGTTTCCGACTCTTCCAATACTTCGGAACCCACGATGTCGGCGGGCATGAGGTCGGGCGTGAATTGAATGCGCTTGGTGGCAAGGCCGAGCACAACGCCCAGCGTCTCAACCAAACGCGTCTTGGCGAGGCCGGGGACGCCCACTAGCAGGCCGTGGCCGCCGGCCAACATGGTGATCAACACCTGGTCGACCACGTCGCGCTGGCCGAAGATGACGCGGCCGATCGCTTCGCGCACGGCGGCGAGGCGTCCGACGGCGTGTTCGACCTCACGGACGATTGAATCTGACGTTTCGAGTGCTTGCATGGGTTCCGACCCTAGAGCCATTTCAGAAGGCGTGACATTGAAAACGGATTTAGATTCATCTGTTTGTGGGCTTTTCTGCAGGCCGAGCCTCTCAAGCTTGGTTTATAGCCAATCGGACGCCTTGGACAGAACTGCCTAAGTTCCTATGCTCAACGATTGTTGATCCACCCTCGTTAACACTCGCGCGCTGCAACGCGCACGCCAGGTAACCGCTTAACGCATGTCCAGTTCCGCGCAAGATCCGATGCATTGGGGAGCGCCCGCGCCCGACATTTTGCGCGGGCTTGCCGAGATTCAAGCGGACGCAGCCCACACGCGCAAGTTGCCGCCGATCGAAAAGTGGAATCCGCCGTTCTGCGGCGACATCGATATGCGGATCGCTGCCGACGGGACGTGGTTCTATCTTGGCACACCGATCGGCCGGCCGTTGCTGGTGCGCCTCTTCTCGACGATCTTGCGGCGCGAGCCGGACGGCAGCTTCGTGCTGGTGACGCCGGTCGAGAAGGTGGGTCTTAAGGTTGAAGACGCGCCGTTTATGGCCGTGCGCGTCGATGCCGCCGAGACGGGATCGCATAAGACTTTGACCTTCATGACGAATGTCGGCGATGCGGTTGTCGCCGGGCTCGAGCATCCGATGCGCGTCGAGCACCGCGGGCGCGAGCGGGAACCACGGCCCTATGTGCATGTGCGCGGCGGGCTGGAGGCGCGGATCGCGCGGCCGGTGTTCTACGAACTTGTCGGCTTGGCGGAAGAGAGCGCGACAAACACCGGGCGCGAACTCGGCGTGTGGAGCGACGGCGCATTCTTCTCGCTCGGATCGCCCGACGCATGAGTTCGGACGCGACCGTCGATGAAAGCGATCTCAGGCGGCGTATCGATGCGCGGCTGAACCTGTACGATGCTCACGACAGAGCGCGGCAGCGCGGCGATTTCGACCTCAATCCGAGATGGCGCGAGACGGTTTCGGACGAGCGAATTTTGCGGCCGGCGGCGGTGCTGATTCCAATCATCGAACGCTGGGAAGGGATGCGCGTCCTCTTCACGCGGCGCGCGGATCATTTGGCGCGGCACGCGGGGCAGGTCAGCTTTCCGGGCGGTCGTCTGCACGAGGCCGACGCGGATGAAGCGGCGGCCGCGTTGCGCGAGACGGAAGAAGAGGTGGGTTTGGCACGCTCCTTCGTGACGGTGCTCGGCGAACTCGATCGCTACGAAACGGGCACGGGCTTTGCGATCCATCCGTTCGTCGGGATGGTGCGCGAAGGGTTCGAACTCAAGATCGACAAGTCGGAAGTGGCGGAGGCGTTCGAAGTGCCGCTCGCTTTCCTCATGGATCCGACGAACCACGTGCCGCGCACCGCGACGTGGCAGGGGCGCGAGCGGCGGTTTTACGGCATGACGTACGACGGTCACTATATCTGGGGCGCGACGGCCGGCATATTGATCAATCTCTACGAGCGGCTGTACGGCTGAGCGCCATGGGCGAATCCCCCTCGATCAAAGGCCAAGCGTGGCTCAACGCGCCGGAGACGCGCGCGGTGCTGCTAGCGTTGACCGCAGACGGCGGTGAGGCGCGGTTCGTCGGCGGCTGCGTGCGCAACGCGCTGATCGGCGCGCCGATCCAGGACATCGATCTTGCGACGCCCCTCTCGCCGGAAGAGGTGATGCGCCGGATCGAAGCGGCGGGCTTGCGCGCCGTTGCGACCGGCATCGAGCACGGCACGGTGACGGCGATCTCGAAGTCGAAACCCTACGAGATCACGACGTTGCGGCGCGATGTTTCGACCGACGGCCGGCGCGCGACGGTCGCCTTCTCGCAAGATTGGGCGGAAGACGCAGAGCGGCGCGACTTCACGATGAACGCGCTCTATGCCGACGCGTCGGGCGAGGTCTTCGACTTCGTCGGCGGGATCGCCGATCTGCGCGCGCGGCGGGTTCGCTTTATCGGCGATCCGGCGAAACGGATCGCGGAAGACTATCTGCGCATCCTTCGCCTGTTCCGGTTCCATGCCTGGTACGGCAAGGGCGAAATCGACAGCGACGGCTTGCACGCCTGTGCGGTGGCGAAGGGCCAGATCAAGACGCTGTCGGGCGAGCGCATCCAAAAGGAGATGCTGCGTCTGTTTGCGGCCGACGAGCCGGTGCCGGTCTTGCGGGCCATGGCGGCGTCCGGCGTGTTGAGCGAGGTCTTGCCGGGCGCGTTGCAGTTCGAGCGGTTCCAACGGTTGTGCGAGGTCGACGGCGACTATTTCTTCGTGGCCGACGGTTTGTTGCGCCTGGGTTCGCTTCTCTGCGACCAAGGCCAGGCCCTTGAAGTGGCGACGCGGTGGCGGTTGTCCAACAACGATCAGGACCGGCTCGTGGCCATGATGAGCGCGCCGGTCAAGATCGTGTCTTATTTGTCGATCCGGGAAGTTCGGCGCGCCCTCTATCGTCATAGAGCCGAATTGTTCAAGGATTTGGTTCGGCTCAGATGGGCGGAAGATTCGAAGGCGTCGAACGCGGTTCAGTGGCGGGCGCTGCTGGCGCTTGCCGACAGCTGGGTGCGGCCCGTGTTTCCGATGAAGGGCCCCGACGTCATGGCGGCCGGCGTACCGCAAGGTCCGCTCGTCGGGCGCGTGCTCGGCGAAGTCGAAGAGTGGTGGATCGACAGTGACTTCACCGACGATCCTTTTTCGTTGGCCGAAAGACTCAAAGCCGTCGTGCAGGCAACCATCTAGCGGGCTAAGGCCATGGCGCACATCCAGGTTATCGAAGGCCTCAGCATTCCGGGCACGCCCGAGCGCGAGAACGAAGACGCGCTCGGCGCCGACGCGCACATCGCATTCGTGCTCGACGGCGTGACGGGGATCAGCGACACGCCGCTGCTGCCGGGGCGGAGCGATGCGGCCTGGGTCGCACGTCTGGCGCGCGATCTGCTGCTGAGGCATAGCTCGGAAGGGGTCGGCGATTTGCGGGCGCTGATCACACGCGTTGCGCAAGACATCGTCCAGCGGTTCGAGAAAGAGCGGTTGCGCCCGCCGGCCGCCCGCTACGAACTGCCGTGGACGACGATCAGCGTGATCAGCGTTGCCGACGGGCACCTCAACATCGCCTATGTCGGCGACAGCCGGGTCTTGATCGAGACGAGCGACGATGAGATCCACAATTTTGGGACCAATCCGTCGCGCACGGCGTTCGAGTCCAAGCTCGCGGCCAAGATGATCGCGGCGCGCAAGGACAAGGGGCTCGGCATCGAGGCGATCCGCGAAACGGTGCTGCCCGATCTTCGCCGCGCGCGCGACACGGTCAACACGCCGAACGGGTTCTGGCTCTTAGGCGCCGACCCCGCCGTCGGCGCCAACGCCAACGTCACCTCGATCGAACTCAAGGGGCCGGCGACCGTGTTGCTGACGACCGACGGGTTCTATGCGTTGACCGAGGATTACAAGCGTTACGGCGACCGTGAGTTGATCGCGACGGCACAAACGATCGGGCTCAAGGTGCTGGCGCGCGAACTACGCCATATCGAAGACGACGACCCCGTGGGTGCGCGCTACGCGCGCATGAAGAAAAGCGACGACGCGACCGCTTTGCTTGTCAGGGTCGAGCCTTAGCGCGATTTGATCTTGCGCAAGGAGCCTTTCACGGTGCGGACGAACTTGCCGTCTACTACGTTTGAAAACTCCAGCCTCATCTCCTTGGCGACGATGCGGCGGCGGTAAGTCTGGAATTCGGGCTTGCCTTCCGGACCGATGGTGAAGCTTGAGATGATAAGGCCCGAGCCGTCGAGGCGGGCCCAATAGAGAATGCCGCCGCTGTAAGGGTCTGCGTCCGCTTTCGCTCGCCATTGATTGGGTGTGGGCGCCGGGACGAATTCGACCGTCGTCGATTTCATGACCTCCAGCGGGGCCTTTGGATTGCCCTTCTGGCGCTGCAGCGTCGACCAACTGAGCAGAAATCCGCCCAAATCGGACTTGCCGATCGAAACGGCGATGTCGCGCTTCGAGGTCGGGAAGTCTTCGTCGGTTTCGCTCATCGCCGTCGCTGTGCCTTGCCAATCGCCAAAGTAGGGGTCGATCGTCAGCGAGGGGAGCGGCGGCGCTTTCGGCGCGGCCACGGCTGGCGCCGAAAAGATTGTCAGTACGATTGCGGCAAAGAGGGGCCGGGCGAACGTCATTTCAGTGCTCCAGCGCAGAATCTGTGAGACAGCGATAGCGGTCGACTGCGCCGCCATCAAGGCCAACGGACCTCTGGCGGCAGGGACATCAGGATCGCTTCGACGTTTCCGCCGGTTTTGAGCCCGAATTGGGTGCCGCGGTCGTAGAGCAGATTGAACTCGACATAGCGGCCGCGGCGGACGAGCTGATGCTCGCGCTCGGCGTCCGTCCACCGGCGGTTCATGTGGCGGCGCACGATCTGTGGATAGACGTTGAGGAAGGCGAGGCCCACGTCGCGCATGAAGGCGAAGTCCGCCTCCCAGTCGTCGGTATCGAGGTAGTCGAAGAAGATGCCGCCGATGCCGCGGGCTTCGCCGCGATGGGGCAGGAAGAAGTATTCGTCGCACCAGGTCTTGAAGTCTTTGTAATAGGCCGGGTCGTGGCGGTCGCAGGCGCCGCGCAGGGCGGCGTGGAAATCGGCGGCGTCGGTTTCGTCGCGGTGGATCGGCGTCAAGTCCGCGCCGCCGCCGAACCAGGCCTTTCGAGTCACGATGTGGCGCGTGTTCATGTGCACCGCCGGCACATGCGGGTTTTGCATATGCGCGACGAGCGAGATGCCCGACGCCCAGAAGCGCGGATCGTCCGAGGCGCCCGGAATCGACTGCGCGAATTCCTTCGAGAACGTGCCGAAAACGGTCGAGATGTTGACGCCCACCTTCTCGAACACCCGGCCGTGCATGATCGACATCACGCCGCCGCCCGCGTCGGCACCGGGCTCGACTGCCCGCGACCATGGTTTTTGCTCGAAGCGGCCGGGCTTGCGGTCGCCGAGTTGGCCGGCAAGCTCGTCTTCGAGTTTCTCGAATTCGGCGCAGATGCGGTTGCGCAGCTCTTCAAACCAGCCGGCGGCGCGCGCTTTGCGTTCGACCACGATGTCGACGTTCATCGGTCCATGTCCTTTGTCTGGGGCAGGCCGCCGCTCTGACGCAATGCCTCGCCTAGAATCATGCCTGCGGAGACGGCGACGTTGAGCGATCGCATGCCCTCAGCCATCGGGATCGTCACTCTCGCGTCCGCGGCAGCGGCGACTTCCGCCGTCACGCCCGCGGTCTCGCGGCCAAAGAGAAGCGTATCGTCCGGGCGGTAGCGGAATTCTGTGTAGCGTTGATCGGCTTTCGTTGTCGCGAGGACCAGGCGGCCGGTACGTTTGGCTAAGAATGCTTGCCACGATTCGTGCCGGGTGACTGCCGCGCGCGGCAGGTAGTCGAGGCCCGCGCGCCTGAGAGCGGCGTCGCCGAAGGGGAATCCACAAGGTTCGATGATGTCGATTGCCACACCCATGCACGCACCGAGGCGGATGATCGTTCCCGCGTTCGCTGCAATGTCGGGTTCGAACAAGGCAATGCGCATTGATCGGAATCAACCCTTGTTCTCGCGCGACGTAGCGCGCGCGCATCATCCTCCGAACCGCGCGGGTTTGCGCCATTTATGCGGCATCGTGACGCAAGACCGCATGGGGGCGACTCTCTATTTTGCGGGCGAATTCAAGACCTTGGTTCCGACCATCGCGGATTTCCCGTCGCGGCGGCCGCCCGCACCATCCACTCATCCCAATTCCGGCCCAAGAGGGGACTGAAGACCTTGGCGCATACAGCAGACAACGCCAACGTTACGCGGCGTGACTTCCTTTACGTGGCATCGACGGCGGCGACCGCGGTCGGCGGGACGCTCGCCCTGTGGCCGTTCATTTCTCAGATGAATCCGGCGGCCGACACGCTGGCGCTGAAAGAGGTCGAATTCGATCTGTCGCCGATCGTTGCGGGCCAAATCGTGACGATCGAGTGGCAGAAGAAGCCGGTGTTCATCCGCCGGCGGACGCCGGAAGAGATCAAGGAAGCCGAAGACACGCCGCTCAGCGAGCTGCGCGACCCGCAGCGCGATGAAGATCGCGTCCAGAAGCCGGAATGGCTCATCCTGGTCGCGACCTGCACCCATTTGGGCTGCGTCCCCAGCAATCAGATGAAAGGGGACTATGGCGGGTGGCTGTGTCCGTGCCACGGCTCGCACTACGACACGTCTGGACGTATCCGAAAGGGCCCCGCGCCGAAGAATCTGGCGGTGCCGCCCTATCAATTCCTGTCCGACACGAAGGTGCTGATCGGCGCCGAACCCAAGCCCGCAGCAACTGCTGAACACGGCTGAGAGCGACCATGACGCACGGCGATTACACCTACAAACCGACAAACGCTTTCACCAAGTGGCTCGACAGCCGTCTGCCCATCATCCGTCTGATGGACGAGACGATGATGCAGTTCCCGACGCCGAAGAACCTGAACTACTGGTTCACGTTCGGCGGCATCCTGGCGTTCATGCTCGTGGTGCAGATCCTGTCGGGCGTCGTGCTCGCGATGCACTACGTGCCGCACGAGACGATGGCGTTCGACAGCGTCGAGCGCATCATGCGCGACGTGAACTACGGCTGGCTGTTGCGCTATATGCACTCGAACGGCGCGTCGATGTTCTTCATCGCCGTCTATCTCCACATCTTCCGCGGCTACTACTACGGCTCGTACAAGGATCCGCGCGAGGTGCTGTGGCTGCTCGGCATCGTCATCTACCTCTTGATGATGGCGACGGGCTTCCTCGGCTACACGCTGCCGTGGGGGCAGATGTCGTTCTGGGGCGCACAGGTGATCGTCAATCTGTTCTCGTCTGTACCGTTTATCGGTCACGACCTGGCCATCATGATCCGCGGCG
>JBGOVA010000319.1:0-2914 GCA_041477875.1 Micropepsaceae bacterium
AAAGCGCTCGCCGCCGAACTTGCCAACGCCGGCGCGCAACTCGTCACCGGCGGCACCGACAATCACCTGATGGTCATCGATGTGGTGCAAAGCTTCGACATCAACGGAGCGATCGCCGAAAAGGCACTCGACCAGGCGGGCATCACGACGAACAAGCAGGTGATCCCCGACGATCCGAACCCGCCGCTGAAGCCCTCGGGCGTGCGCCTCGGCACCCCGGCTGCGACCGCGCGCGGCATGAAGGAAGGCGAGATGAAGCAAATCGCCCGCATCATGATCGAGGCGATGAAACAGCACGCCGACCCGAAACGTCTCGAAGGCCTGCGCCAAGAAACGCGGGTGCTCTGCTCGCGCTTCCCGGTGCCCGGCCTCTAAATGCTGCGCGTCCGCATCGAGACGGCGCGGCTGAAACTCGTGCCGCTCGATGCGCGCTGGCGTGAAGATCTCTTCCGCCTGTTCACCGATCCGCAAGTCGCGGATTGGTTGTTTCTGACCGGCCCGCCCACGCTCGACCAGCTCGACAAGCGCATCGAGGCGGGCGAAGCGTTTTGGCGCGAGCGCGGCTACGGCATGTTCGCCGTGCTCGACAAAAGCGACGACAGCTTCGTGGCGCGCGTCGGCGCGTTGGTGACGCCCGAAACCGGCCGCGTCGAAATCGCCTGGTCGACGGTGCCCGCGGCCCAGGGCAAAGGCTTCGCGACCGAGGCCGCCGAAGCCTCGATCGAATTCACCTTCGCGCAGTCGACTTTGGACAAGCTCGACTGCTACCTGCGCCCCGACAACGCCCCCTCGCGCCGCGTCGCCGAAAAAGCCGGCTTCCGCTACCGCGACACGCGCTGGCTCTACGATCGGGTGCTCAGGTACTACGAATTGCCACGCCCAAATGCGCGGCCGTCCGCCGAAGCCTCGGCGAAGGCGGATTGACCCGGACGGGCCGCACCCCTAACTTCCGCGCTCTTTTTCGGGGCGCACGTCGACGGCGCTTCGCTTGGCGGGCCCATAGCTCAGCGGTAGAGCACCTGACTTTTAATCAGGGGGTCGATGGTTCGATCCCATCTGGGCTCACCAATAAAATCAAGACATTAGAAGATCTTTCACTGTCCTGAGAACGCGAACAAATCGCCCGGCCCTGCACCGGCCCTGCACCGGGGGGGGGCTGCCGCACCCCAGCGTTCTAGGGTCAGGCTGTGTTAAAAGCATGAATGCGCCGCGCAGCGCGGTGCTTCGGCGAAAACGGGGATGATGGTGCGGAGTCTTGCGATTGCCGTCGTGGTCGTCGTGAGCGTGTCCGCCAGCGCCGACCAATCGGATAGAAGCGGCAACGCCGAGGCGGTCTACCGATATTTCCGTGACTACAATGCCGAGTTAGTTGCCCGCCACATCCGTGCCCTTGAGGAGCCGGTGTTGAAAGCGGCGACACGCGATGCGTCGGCCGAAATATATCGCTTGATCGCTTTGCCAGCGTTTGCCTACCCGATCTCCGTGCGCATAAACATCCGACCATCGGGAGCAGCAGCGGCAACGGTGCGGTCCTCGACGTATTTGGGTACGGGCTCCCCGCAAGGAAAGCTCGCTATCGACCGGGCCATGGCGGTGTCGCCCAACGACGTGGTGACACTCAAGACGGCGCTGTTTGATAACGAGTTCTGGGCGCTGCCCAACGATGAGGTCGTTGCGTCTACAAACGGGATCGCAGCCGTACCCGTCTGCGCCGACGGTACGCTCCTGCTGATTGAAGCTGTGTCACGCGGCGAATACTACTCGGTGGAACGGCTCTGCCGAGGAGACGATGTGCGACCAATCGTCGAAGTGTTCAAGCGTATAGCGCGGCCATACCTGCCCAAGGACGTTGACGAGTATGTGCCCTGAGGACTGTGGCACGAGCTTGACCCAGCATCCACGCACCGCAACACGCCCGACAGTTGTCGGGCGCGCTTTCGCCGCCCGTCGATGGTTCGATCCCATCTGGGCTCACCAACAAGATCAGCAAGTTTGGGGCTGACGCCGACGCAAACTTCGTTTTGAACCAGCACTTGGCGGGGCGCCCCCACGACCTCGCGTTCGAAGGTTGCGTGTTGCGGCGGCCTCAGTCCGAGGGCGCGGCGCGCGTGGCTAGATCTGGCCATTTGGCGCGCAAAGCGTTCTCCAACCGGGCTGCTCGCGCGTCGAAGTCCGCGCCGGACACACCGGTCATCGTTACGACGGCGCGATCATTCCGGGCCATGTTCGAGACTATGGCTTTGAACAAATCATTTTGAACCACATAGAGGAATTTGTCTCGCGGCGGTGGCGGCTCGGACGAAGCGGCGCTGAAGAACTGATATCCTTCCCGCCGCGCGAATTCGATGAGCGTCTCCTTGATCGCCTGGGGGTCCAAAGGTTGGTTGACGTGGAATGCGAGAGTGATCGTGACCGTTGGCTTAGCGGTCGCGCCGATCGGCGACAACGGCATCTCGCGAGGGGCGGCAAGCACCTGCGTTATGGCGAACATCAACCACACCACGACAAAAGGCGCCCTCATCGCTCCTTCTCCCCTATGGCCCGCGAGCTTCAATCGCTTTCATCATGGATCGGACTCCCCCAAGGCGGCGCATGCTAGGCAAGGGATGCCCGAATGACGAGGCCAGCGCGCCAATGCCGCCACCCCAACCGAGAGAGCTGTCATGAGGTCGCCCCGTTGGTCGACCTTGCGATGATCGCGCCGTTCGCCTTGTGCCTGTCCGCAGCGCACACCGTTTGGAACCGCACCCGGCTATCGGTTACGGAACGCGTCGTTCCGCAACAGATTGTATTTCAGCAACACCCATTGTGCCCGGCGATTGTCCACACACCAAATGCGTGCGTAACTCATGCACCGCGATTCGTTGGTGTTCGTGATCCTGAGGGGGTTTGCATGAGATTGGCTTTGCTTTCG
>JBGOVA010000205.1:0-7463 GCA_041477875.1 Micropepsaceae bacterium
ACCGAAATGGATCGGCGCTCGATCGCCGCGCGCCTGGGCTTCCGCCCCGGCGACGTGATCCTTTCGGTCAACGGCCGTAAGATCACGACGGTCGATGGTTTGAAACAAGCGCTGATCGGCAAGTCGGGCACCTGGAACGTCAGCGTCAATCGCAACGGCCAGACGTTGAAACTGTCGATCCGGATCTGACGCCATGAAGCTCGTCCGCCGCGCGCTCGCCGTCGTCGCCCTCTTGGGGCTGGCGCTGACGAACGCGGCGGCAGGCGAGATTGTACAGGTCGACGCGTGTGCGCTGCCGGGTCGGCATCCACCGCCGGCAATCTCGCCCGAGGCGGCGCTCAAGGACTGCACCGCGCTCATCAAATCGCGCCGGTACACCGGCTACGACCTTGCATATCTCTACGTCCAACGCGGCGAGATCCACGCCGCGCTGCGATCGTTCCGCGCCGCCGTCGCCGACTTCACCACGGCGATCAAGATCGACCCCACCATGGTCGTGGCCTATCGCGACCGCGCCGAAGCGCTCGGCGCAACCGGCGACGTGAAAGCCGCCGCCGGCGACTACGCGCGCGCGATGGAGCTCGACCCGACGGACGCGTCGCTCGCCTACGGCCGCGCGCATCTCTTCCACGAAGCGGGCGACTACGACCGCGCAATCGCGGACTACGGCAAAGCCATCGCGCTCGACCCGAACCGGGCGCAGTTCTACACCGAGCGCGCGCTCGCGCACGCATCCAAGAACGACTACGAAGCGGCACTCGCGGATTACGCGACGGCCGCGAGGCTCAGTCCAACGAACTTCGAGTCCGTATCGCAGGTCTGCATTCTCACGCTGCGCCTCGGGCGCGCCGCGGAGGCGATCGAGAAATGCACGACAGCCATCGCACAACGCCCGAACTCCGCGATGGTCTGGGAGATGCGCGGCCTCGCGCATCTGAGGCTAGGCCACGTGCCCGAAGCGTTGGCCGACTTCGAAGGCGCCTTGAAGATAGACCCGCACCAGCCGGGCGCGCTCTACGGTCGGGGTGTGGCCAGGCTCAAGAACGGCGACGCCGGCGGCAACGCCGACATCGCGGAAGCCAAGACGCGCGCGCCCGGCGTCGCCGAGAACGCGTCGACTTACGGCATCGAACCCTGACCGAGCGGGAGCGTTGCAAGAAACGCTTCGAGCGCCGCAATCAGCGCCTTGGGATTGTCGCCCTGCACCGTGTGCCCGGCGTCGGGAATGACGACGGAGCGGCCGTCCGGCAATTCGCGCGCGAAGCGCAGCATGCCTTCGGTGCTGAAAACCTTGCTCTCCGCGCCCTTGACGACAAGCGTCGGGCAGGTGATGCGCGGCAGAAAATCGCGCGCGCTCTCGAGCCAGCGCTCGATGTCTTCCAGCTTGACCTCATGGCGCCGGTCGGCGCGCCAGGCGAACGAGCCGTCGGCCATCCGGCGCACGGTGTGGCGCAAGCTGTGGCGCAGCAGTTCGGGCTTGCGCCGCGGATTGAAGCGCACGGCTGCGTCCACGAATTCGTCGATCGTCCGGTGGGTTCGGTTTTCCTGGACGAAATCGATGATCTCCGCCCCGCCGGCGCGTTCGATGTAGGGCCCCGCGTCGACGGCCACGAAGCCCGCCATCGTCTTCGTTCGCGTCGCCGCGTACTGCATCGCATTGAGACAACCCATCGACATGCCGACGATCACGAATTTTTGCCAGCCCAAATGCTCGACCAGGCGCTCGACGTCGCCGGCATGGGCCTCCGGTGTGTAGTCGAACTCGTAACTCCATTCGCTCTCGCCGTGGCCCCGCTGATCGAGCGCGATGCAATGGAATCGCCGCGACAGCGCCAGGCACACGACATCCCACGTCCGCGCCGACTGATTGCCGCCATGCAGGAAGAGAATGGGCGGCGCGTCCGGCGCGCCCCAGGCGACATAATGAAAGCGCCGTTCGCCCAGAATCACATGGCTGTGGCCGGGCAGGGTGACCCTGTCCTCGCCAAGGCCCGCCAGCGCCGCCACGCGGCGCAAATGCGCGTCCGTGCCGTCTTCCATCGCTCACCCTCATTTAACTTAGAGTAGGCTAAGTAAGAAACATTGAGTACTCTAAGTACGAGCACGGATCAAGCGGGAGCGACGGATGGCACGCGCAAAGCGGCAGGACGCGGACACGGCGCGGGCGGCAATCCTCGAGATCGCCGAGAAACATTTGGCCGAAGGCGGCCCGCGCGCGGTCAAAGTTCAAACCGTAGGCGCCGCGCTGGGGCTGACGGACGCCGCGATCCACTATCACTTCGGCAATCGGCGGGGCCTGATGGAGGCGCTGCTGCGCCACGCCGGCCGCAACATCAGGGCGAGCATGGCGGCGGCGACCGAATCGAAGGCGGGCGTGAGCGTCGACCTCGACCAGGTGGTGGAACGGCTCGACGATGCCTATCGGCGCAAGGGTTACGCGCGGCTCGCGCTGTGGCTGGCGCTCGAAGGCCGCCGGCCGGAGGGCGAGGGCATGTACCGCCCGCTCGCCGAAGCCGTCCATCGCGTGCGCGGGCGAAGCGGCGCGTTCGAGGACAGCCAGCTCGCGATGGCGCTGCTCAATGTGTTCCTGATCGGCGAGGCCTTGGCGGGCGAAGCGATCCTCGCGGGCGTCGGTTTGCCCCGGACCGAGGCCTCGCGGACAAAACTGCGGAACCTCGCGCGCGATCTCGTCGCCGGCCATTTGGGCCTGGCCGTCGCGAAAGGCAGGCGTCGCAAAATTCCCAGCGCCCGCTGAATATCGCATAACATGCGACCCATGATTGGTGACCTCGCATGAGCACATTGTTCGAAGCCGCCGGCATGGACGAGGGCGCCCCGCGCCCGCTCGCCGATCGCCTGCGCCCCAAGACGCTGAAAGACGTCATCGGCCAGGATCACCTCTTGGGCCCCGAAGGCCCGATCGGCCGCATGCTGGCGATGAAGCGCCTGTCGTCGATGATCCTGTGGGGCCCGCCGGGCACCGGCAAGACGACCATTGCGCGCCTCCTCAGTCAGGGCCTCAATCTCCACTTCGAGCAAATCTCCGCGATCTTTTCGGGCGTGGCCGAACTGCGCAAAGTCTTCGACATGGCCCGCGCCCGCCGCGCACAAGGGAAAGGCACATTGCTCTTCGTCGACGAAGTCCACCGCTTCAACCGCGCCCAGCAGGATTCGTTTCTGCCGGTGATGGAAGACGGCACCATCATCCTGGTCGGCGCGACGACCGAAAATCCCAGCTTCGAGCTGAACGCCGCCGTCCTGTCGCGGGCGCAAGTCTTGGTGCTGAACCGGCTCTCCGCCGACCACCTCGAACAGCTGCTTCAACGCGCCGAACAGCGCACCAAGCAACCGCTGCCCATCGACCCCGACGCACGCGCGGCGTTGAAGGCCATGGCCGACGGCGACGGCCGCTTCATCCTGAACCTGGTCGAGGAAGTGCTAGCGCTGAAGCCCGCCGCGCCCATGACGACGGCCGACCTCGCGCGCACGGTGCAAAAGCGCGCGCCGATCTACGACAAGGGCAGGGAAGGGCACTACAACCTCATCAGCGCGCTGCACAAATCCGTGCGCGGCTCGGATCCCGACGCCGCGCTCTATTGGCTCGCGCGCATGCTGGCCGGCGGTGAAGAGCCGCTCTACATCGCGCGCCGCGTCGTGCGCATGGCGGTCGAAGACATCGGCCTCGCCGACCCGCAGGCGTTGGTGCAGGCGATCGCCGCCAAGGATACGTACGACTTCCTGGGCTCGCCCGAAGGCGAACTCGCCATCGCGCAAGCCGTGCTCTACGTCGCGCTCGCGCCGAAATCGAACTCGGCATACACCGCGTTCGGCGCGGCCAAAGAGGCAGCCGAACGCACCGGCTCGCTCACCCCCCCGATGCACATCCTGAACGCGCCGACGCCCCTCATGAAGAATCTGGGCTACGGCAAGAACTACGTCTACGACCCCGACACGCCCGAAGGCTTCTCCGGCCAAAACTACTTCCCCGACGACATGCCGCGCGAAAACTACTACCAGCCGACCGGCTACGGTCTCGAAAAGGAAATCAAAGCCCGCCTCGATCGTTGGGCGGCATTGCGCGCGAAGAAGGAACCAAGGTGATCACCCCTCGCCCTCCTTGGAGGGAGAGGGGCCGGGGGTGAGGGTTGGGGAGGCAGGTCAAGCCGCCGGCTTCTCGCCGTAACGCAACACCTTGACCTTCTCCAGCGTCACGAGCCCGCTTCCCATCATCGCGTCCAGCTCGCCGAGAAACGCATCGACCTTCTCCGGCGCGTCGACAATCTCGATCACGATCGGTAGGTCCTCCGACAACCGCAATATCTTCGCCGTGTGCAACCGGCTCGACAACCCGTAGCCCATGGGCCCGCGCAAGACGGTAGCCCCCGCAAGGTGCATTTCGCGCGCTTTCAACACGATGGTCTCGTAAAGCGGTTTGCCTTTGTGGCGGTCTTGCTCGCCGATGAAGATGCGCAGCAACGTTGCGTCGGTCGGGATGCGCATGTCACGTCCCTTTCAGTTGATTGATCGCGGCGGCCGTGATGTGTCCGGCCCAAACCGCGACAAGGCACAGCGCCACCGACCCCATTATATTACCACCGGCCGCCAGCCATTCATCGTCGCGCATCAGGTTCAAGGTCTGCAGGCTGAACGAGGAAAACGTCGTAAACCCGCCGCACAGGCCCGCCATCACGAATTGCCGCGTCGTACCGCTCACGAAGAGGCGGCCATCGGTCGCAGTCAGCGTCGCGAAAAAGCCGATGATGAACGAACCCAGCACGTTGACCAGCAAGGTGCCCCAGGGAAATGTCTCGCCGAAAGCCGAAGCTACGGCGCCCGACATGCCGTGGCGCGCGAGCCCGCCGAGCGCGCTGCCCATCGTCACGGCCAGATAGACTTGCCAACCCATTCCGATCTCTCGCGATTCGATGCCGACCCTCGGAGCGCCCATCTTGGTTTCATCATGAGCAAAGTGCAAAACATCAAAGTTCCCGGCCCGGAGGAGGGCCAGCGCCTCGATCGCTGGTTCGCGCGCCGCTATCCACAATTGACCCACGGCCGTTTGGAGAAACTGCTGCGCACCGGCCAAGTGCGCGTCGACGGCGCACGCGTCAAGGCGGGCCACCGCGTGGCCGAGGGCCAAACCGTGCGCGTGCCGCCGCTGCCCGAGACATCGGCGGAGACCCAAGCGAAGAAGCCGGTCGCGAAAATCGCCGCCAAGGATCGCTTGTTCGTCCAGAACCTTGTCCTTCACCGCGACGACGACGTGATCGTCTTGAACAAGCCTGCGGGCCTTGCGGTGCAAGGCGGCACGAAAACCGAGCGCCATCTCGACGCGCTGTTGCCCGCGCTCGCGCGCGAAGGCGAAGATCGCCCGCGCCTCGTTCACCGTCTCGACCGCGACACTTCGGGCGTCATGGTCGTGGCGGCCAACGCGCGCGCCGCGGCCGCCCTCGCGAAGGCCTTTCGCGCGCGCGACACGCGAAAAATCTATTGGGCGTTGACGACCGGCGTGCCTACGCCGCGCGGCGGCAAGATCGACGGCGCCTTGATCAAGCGCGCCGCCGCCGACGGTCGCGAGCGTGTACGCATCGCCGAGGAAGGCGAGGATGACGACGCCAAATCGGCCGTGACCTTGTTTGATACCCTCGACCACGTGACGACGATGGCCTGGGTTGCGTTGATGCCGTTGACCGGCCGCACCCATCAATTGCGCGCGCATATGGCGGCAATCGGAACGCCGATCGTGGGCGACGGCAAATACGGCGGCGAACCCGCCCGCAGCCACGGCGAAATCCCCAACCGCCTGATGCTTCACGCGCGCTCCCTGCGCATCCGCCACCCGAAGGGGCACTACTTGGACGTCACGGCGCCGCTGCCGCCACATATGGCGAAGGTTTGGGATATGTTCGGCTTCGACAAGAACGACAAGCGCGATCCCTTCAAGGAGTGATGAGATGCGCGGGCCGCCGACGGCGCCGTCCCGGATCGAAAAAACTTTCGTCATGGCCGGCCTTGAGCCGGCCACCCAGCGGCCGCGCGTCCGCGCGGCCAATAGACTCCGACTGAATCGGGGATTGCACGCATGGCAGATCGAGTCTCTCCGCCTCGCGGACGCTCGGCGACTGGGTGGCCGGCTCAAGGCCGGCCATGACGAGGAGGGGAAAGCATGAAAACCGCGACCGAACGCCCGCCCTTCATCCGCCATTGGAGCGAGATCGAGCGCGCCGAGCCCGTCCTCCATCCGCACACCAAAGAGCCGATGGTGCGCACGGCGCCGTTTTCGGCGCGCTTCGAAATCCGCCGCATGGGCATCCGCCACGACACCGTCATGCCGGGTTGGCGTTCGTCGCAACCGCATGCCGAGCGCGACGAGGAGGAAATGGTCTTCATCCTCGAAGGCACGCCGGACCTTTGGGTCGACGGCTACACGTATCGCATGAAGCCGGGCGAGGCCGCCGGCTGGCCCGGTCGCGACGGTATGGCCCACTGCCTGATCAACAACACCGACAAGCCCGTCCGTATGCTGACGATCGGCGAGGCCTCGCGCTACAACTCGAAAATCCACTTCCCGCTCACGCGCGAAATGGACGATTGGCTGAAGAAAAACGACAAACTCTGGATCGATCCGCCGCAACGCAAGCTCGGGCCGCACGACGGCATGCCTGACGCCGCGCGCGGCCGACCGTCGCCGGAGGGCAGCGTCGCCAAACGCAAGCCGCCCTGCATCGTCGATTGGAAGAAGATCACGCACGACGACTCGCACTACCCGAACGACGACGAGCTGATGGCGATCTGGTCGCATCTGACCGTCGCGCTCGGCATCACGCGCATCGGTGTCGGCCACGATCTGTTGACGCCCGGCCGGCGCACCTCATG
Organism: Micropepsaceae bacterium; assembly: GCA_041477875.1. GTDB lineage: Bacteria > Pseudomonadota > Alphaproteobacteria > Micropepsales > Micropepsaceae > SZUA-430. Next base: position 6,877 of record JBGOVA010000205.1, read on the forward strand.
GCCGCACGCCGAATTCGACGAGGAAGAGTTCGTCTATGTCGTCGAAGGCGAGCCCGACGTCTGGATCGACGGCGACCTCTATCGCTTGAGTGAGGGCGACGGCATCGGCTTCCCCGACCGCACAGGCATCGCACATTGCTTCATCAACAACACCGACAAGCCCGCGCGTCTGATCACGGTGGGCGAGGCCTCGCGCCGCCGCTCCAAATGCGTCTATCCGCTCCACCCCAAGCGCAACAAGGAAATCGGCGAGGGCCTCTGGGCGAACGCCCCCAAACGCAAACTCGGCCCCCACGACGGCCTCTCCGACCTCCGCCGCGCCGAGTTGAAGCAGAAGAAGAAGAGGCCGCGCAAGTGATCACGGGAATCCGCCTCCCCCTTGTGGGGAGGCCAGCGAAAGCGAGCGCAAGCGAGTTAGAGCGGGTGGGGGTATGGGACGCGCCGCGCACCCCCACCCACTCGAACTCGCGCCGCTCGTTCTCGCTGGCCTCCCCACAAAGGGGAGGCGAAAACAGAGGCGCTGAAGCATTCTTTCAACGTGGACGCAAACCGAATGGCTGATGCAACTGATGTGGACACCGCCGCTA
>JBGOVA010000240.1:0-5774 GCA_041477875.1 Micropepsaceae bacterium
CATCCGCCGGCTATCTCGTACTCAACGCGCCGCAAAGGCGCAACGCGCTCAGCCTCGATATGTGGCTTGCAATCCCCGAAATCGTCGCCCGCTTCGAGCAGGATGCCACGGTTCGCTCCATCGTCGTGACCGGCGCGGGTCACGAAGCCTTTGCCGCCGGCGCCGACATATCCGAATTCGACGCCCATCGCGCAACCGAAGACCGCGCGAAAGCCTACGATCAAGCGACCCAGGCGGCGACCGCGTCCATCGTCCGTTGCACGAAACCGGTGATCGCCGCCGTCAGGGGAATCTGCTTCGGCGGCGGCATGGCGCTCGCCATGGCGTGCGATCTCAGGCTCGCCTCCGACGATGCGAGGTTCTGCATCCCGGCGGCCAAGCTCGGCATCGGCTACGGCTACGAGGGCACCGCCGCACTCGTGGCACGTCTCGGACCCTCCCTCGCCGCCGAAATCCTCTTCACGGCCCGCACCTACACCGCGCACGAAGGGCTGATGAACGGGATCGTCCACGCGCTAGCGCCGTCGGCCGACTTCGACACGCTGGTGACGGGCTACACCGCCATGCTCGCCGCCAACGCGCCGCTGTCGATCGCGGCCGGCAAATCCGTCATCCGCGCGATCGTATCCGGCAACGCCGACGAACGTCGCGCCGCCGAACAGCTCATCGCCGCCTGCATGACGAGCGAGGATTACCGCGAAGGGCGCACCGCCTTCCTCGAAAAGCGAAAGCCGCGCTTTCGCGGGGCTTAGCGGGCGGGCTAGACTTGATCGGACACCCACACCCAAGAACACAAACAATATCGGGAGAAACGCAACATGGACCTGAAGAACCACGTGGCCGTCGTCACCGGATCGGCGACGGGCTTGGGCGCGGCCGTTGTTTTGAAACTCGCCGACCGCCGCGCGCGCGTCGTCGTGAACTACACCAAAAGCATCAAGGAAGCGGAAGAAACGCTCGGCATGGCGAAGGCGAAAGGCGTCGACGCGATCCTCGCGCAAGGCGATGTCGCTAACGACGAGGACTGCCGCCGCATCGCCAAGACGGCGTTCGATCGCTGGGGCCGCATCGACATCCTGGTGAACAACGCCGGCACGACGAAATTCGCCGACCACGCCGACCTCGACGCGCTGAACGCCGACGACTTCTTGAACATCTACAAGGTCAACGTCGTCGGCGCGTTTCAGATGATCCGCGCTTGCACGCCGCACCTGAAGGAAAGCAAGTTCGGCCGCGTCGTGAACATCTCTTCGATCGCGGGCGTTCTGGGTGTCGGATCCTCCGTCGCTTACGCGGCGTCCAAAGGCGCGCTGAACACAATGACGAAATCGCTCGCCCGCGCCCTTGCGCCGGAAATTCGCGTCAACGCGGTCTGCCCAGGCTTCATCGGCACCCGCTGGTTCAGCGAGCGCTTCGGCCCTGAGACCTACGCGCGCATCGTCGAACACAACGTTCAGTCGACGCCGCTCCATCGCGCCGGCACGCCCGAGGACGTCGCCGATGCGGTCGTGTTCTTCTGCGCCGAGGGCGCACTGCACATCACCGGCGAGACGCTTTTGAGCGACGCGGGCCACCATTTGGCGCTGGCCGGCGTCACCCGCAGATAGCGCGATTCAGGCCTAAGAATCAGTCGTTTGCCCAATGCTGCGACAGCGAACTGCCCCAATCAGGGCATGCAAAATCATACGCGCGTGTATTTCCGGTTGTGTTGCCGAATCAACACTGAAATTACCCCTCCAAGCCATTGTCAACTTTTGCTCGGAGGGACATTCATAGACGCAACGATCCCAAATGCGCCCGAGGCGCCTTAAGCGATCGGACGGCCGGACCACTTTGGAGCGCCCGGACCGTCAAGGTGGATGGGTAGTCACGGTAGTGGGGCACGGTATGAAAAAGACTCTTTTTGCGATGGGAATGTTGGGCACGCTGGCGCTTGGAGGGCTGGCATCGCCCGCACTCGCCGACGGCGAGGCGGCGGCGCCCGCCAATCCTTGGTCGGGGACGCTCTCTCTGACCTCGGACTATCGCTTCCGCGGCATCAGCCAAACCGACACCGGCGCGGCAGTGCAGGGATCGATCGACTACACCCATTCGTCGGGCCTTTTCGCGGGCGTGTGGGCTTCGAACACCGATTTCAACGACGCGCCGATCGATGCGCGGGTCGAGATCGACCTCTACGCCGGCTACACCGCCGCATTGTCGGATGAGACCGAAGCCACGCTGAAGGCGGTGTACTATTGGTATCCGGGCGCGGACTACGCGCCGGGCGACGGGCACTACGATTACTTCGAAGTGATCGGCGGGCTTTCTCACAACTTCGGCAAGGCAACGGGCACGATCGAACTGGCCTGGTCGCCGGACTACTTTGGCGAGATCGGAGATGCCCTCGCGGTGACGGGCGGCCTCGCCGTTCCTCTGTGCGACAAGCTTTGGTTCTTCGATGGCGGCCTCGAAGGCTCGGGTCACCTCGGCTATCAGTCGTTCGACGACGCGGGCGCGATTGACTACGCGTATTGGGATCTCGGTCTGACCGCGACCATCAGCAACTTCGCTCTCGACGTGCGCTATATCGATACGGGTCTCGACAAGACCGACTGCGGCTCGGACATTTGCGACGCCACGGTTGTCGTGACGGGCACGTTCTCCTTCGGCGGCTGACGCAGCACAAAATTCAGGCAGAAGACGAAGCCCCCGCGCAACACGCGGGGGCTTTTCTTATTTGTCCTGGCGCTCCAGCCAGCAATGCTGCTTTGCACAAGGGCGCCATCCCGCTCATGATTCACAAGTGATTCGCCGGCAACGCAGTGACATTTCCGACTCCCCTGTCGCGCGCCACGAGTCGTCGGCGTTAACGCATTGTCAACCATGGCGGCCGCACAGATTGACCGCTTGGAACAATGCCGATCCGTGCGCGTCGGCGCCTCTCGAATTGACTACGCAACGTTTGGAGAAAGGTTCTCGATGAAGACGAAGGCTTGGAAGGCGGGACTGTTCGGCGTCTTGGCGTTGGCAAGTTTCGCGCCCGCAGCTCAGGCTGACGGCGAAGAAGGCGCGTGGGGCCCGTTCACGGCCGGCGTTGCGCTGACATCCGACTACCGCTTCCGCGGCATCAGCCAGTCCGACCGCGACGCCGCGGTCCAAGGCTGGGTCCAGTACGACTACAAAGGCTTCTTCGGCAACATCTGGTCGTCGTATATCGACTTCAACGATGAGGCCACGTACGACTCGACCATCGAGGTGGACTTCACGGCCGGCTACAACTACGCCTTTTCCGAACAGACGACCGGCACGATCAAGGCCCTCTACTATATGTACCCCGATGCCGACGCGCCGGCCGGCTTTCCCGATTACGACTATTTTGAACTGATCGCGAGCCTGTCGCACGACTTCGGCAAGGCCTCCGTTTCGGGCGAAATCGGCTGGAGCCCGGACTTCTTCGGTGAAACCGGCGACGCCGTCGAAGTGACCGGCGGCGTCAGCTATCCGGTCATGGACACGTTCCTCTTCTTCGACGGCGGCCTCTCGGCTTCGGCGCACGCCGGCTATCAGTGGATCGACCAAGGCACGGATTATTTCTTCTACGACCTCGGCGCCACGGCGGCGTGGGGTCCGGTTTCCGTCGACGTCCGCTGGATCGACACAGACCTCAATCGCGCGGAATGCTTCTTCACCGACAACTGCGAAGGCGGCATCGTTCTCACGCTCTCTGCCGGTCTGCCCGGCTAACGCACCATCGAATTTCGCATCGAGCCCCCGCGCGAAGCCGCGGGGGTTTTAATTTCACCCATCGCTCAGGAATTCGAGCACGGCCGCTTTGAACACCTTGTCGCCGACGCTCGACATGTGATCGCGCTTCGGCACGATGACGACGCGCGCATGCGGCAACGCCTCGGCGAGCGCCCCCGGCGGACCGGTGACCGTATCGTTCTCGCCCACGACGATCAGCGTCGGCACGCCGAGCCCGCGAAATTCCTCCGCCGTGAAGGAATGCCGCGCCCGCGTGATGCACAAGGCCAGCGCCTCGAGATCGTTGTCGCCCTGCTCGGCGAACACCCGGAACGTCCGCGCCGCCGTATCCGTCACGCTCGCCACGTCCGGCGCGCGCAAGGCGGCGGCGATGGTCTCCGTCTCGAGCCGTCCGCGTCCGTAATAGTTTTCGCCGACGCCGGCGACGATCGCCTTGCGCACGCGGCCCGGATCGTCGTGCAGCAGGCGGAGCAAGATGAACCCGCCCATCGAATAACCCATGACGTCGGCTTGGCGCAGGCCCAGATGCTCCATCAGCCGCACGACGTCGCGTGCGAGTTCGCCCTCGTCATAGGCTTCGCGCAGGTGCGGCTTGCCGCTTTCGCCATGCCCGCGCACGTCGAGCGCGACGACCCGCCGCCCGGCCTTGGCGAGCGTGTCGTACCAGCCCGGCCCGCGCCAATTCAGGAAGCGGTTCGACGCAAACCCGTGCACCAGCACGATCGGCGGCCCTTCGCCCACCACGTCGTAGGCAAGCTTGAACCCGCCTGAGGCTTCGAAGAACGCCATTTGACCTCTTGAGTGCGGCCCCTTGAAGGGCGAGGCTAGACCAAATTGACCGTGTGAAAAACAGCGCGAGGAATACCCATGCCGCTCGAAACGTTGAAGCGTGAAGCCTGCGGCGCGATCGACGCGCTGCGCGGCGAACTCATCGCCGCAAGCCACGCGATCCACGCCAACCCCGAACTCGCCTTCGAGGAAAAATTCGCATCGAGCCTCCTCGCCAAGAAGATCGAAGAGCACGGCCTGAAAGTCGAACGCGGCGCCTACGGCGTGACGACCGCTTATGCCGCCGAGTTCGGGCCGAAGGGCGCGCCGGTGATGAGCCTGCTCTCCGAATACGACGCCCTGCCCGGCATCGGTCACGCCTGCGGCCACAACATCATCGCGACGGCGGGCCTCGGCGCGGCGCTCGGCCTTTCGAAACTCGGCGCGAAGCTGACGGGCCGCGTGCGCTACCTCGGCACGCCGGCCGAAGAACGCGGCGGCGGCAAGGAAGTGATGGCCCAGCACGGCGCCTTCGAGGGCGCCGACGCGTCGATGATGGTTCATCCCGCGGGCTTCGACATGGTGACGATGCCCTGCATCGCGCTCGCCGAAGTCGAGGTGATCTATCACGGCCGCGCCGCGCATGCCTCGGCGATGGCGTTTCGCGGCCTGAACGCGCTCGACGCGCTCATCACCGCTTATCAATCGATCGCCCAGCTGCGCCAGCATATCCAGCAGACCGAGCGCATCCACGGCATCATCGTCGACGGCGGCATGGCGCCCAACATCGTGCCCGAGCGCGCCTCGGGCCGCTTCTACGTCCGCGCCCGCGACGGCGTCGAACTGGCGACGTTGAAGAAGCGCGTGCAAGCTTGTTTCGAAGCCGGCGCGCTTGCGACGGGCACGCGTCTCGAGGCGCAATGGGGCCGCGTCGACTGCCTCGACCTCAAAACCAACTGGCCGCTGGCCCACGCCTATGAAGCAAACGCCAAGGCGATCGGGCGCGATCTTCTCGATCCCTCGACCTTGCCGCCGGGCCTCGCCGGTTCGACCGACATGGGCAATGTCAGCCACCGGGTGCCTTCCATTCACCCGATGATCGCGGTCTCACCGCCACACGTCGTGATCCACAACGCCGAGTTCGCGACCTACGCCAATTCGCCGCGCGGCGACCAGGCCGTGATCGACGGCGCCAAGGGCCTGGCCATGACGACGCTCGACTTCTTCGCCAGCGCCGAACTGCGCGACCAGGCCAAAGC
>JBGOVA010000284.1:0-4281 GCA_041477875.1 Micropepsaceae bacterium
GACCCCGCGAGAAGTCATCCAGGTTCTGCTGAACGCCGGCGTCATCGACGACAACGATGGGGTCATCGTTCTTCAAATAACCGGCGTCGGCGATTACCGCCGTGTGTTCAATGCTCAAGTCGCCAGGTGGCTTGACGACAAACTCGTTCGCGTTTGATTTTGGCATAGAGACTCCAATGGTGAAAGCCTGTCTGAACGCGGGCTTTCACTTCAGCCGTTCTAAAAGGAGTTGGCGCCGGATGGCCCGGAGTTGATTAAACCGATTGCCTTGTGACATGACCACATCCTCCCACGGTCAACGGGTCACCTTCAATGCACATCAAATCAGTAAGGATCAGAAACTACCGCAGCTTCTTTGACTCTCGGGAGCTTTCATTTTCACCCGGGGTCAATCTCGTTGTAGGGGCGAATAATGTCGGCAAGTCTTCATTGCTGCTCTGCCTAGCGGTAAAATTTCTGGGAGAGCCCCACAAAAGCATTGAATCCGTCCCCTCGCGTGACGAACCGCTAAGGCCTGTGACCCGCGTCGACTACGCGCTTACAACAACGGGTGACGAAATACGAAAACTGCTGCTGCAATCGGGCGACGGACCGAAGTACCTTCCTTGGCCGACCGATACCGTTGTCGACCAACACAACATGCGTTCGATATATCAGCGCTATACGGCAAGTGAAGTAGCGTTCCATGCTTCGGCGACAGCAAAGACAAACGACAGCCCTTCGTGGCTTGCCAACGAGCTAGTAACTCGCCTTGGCGAGCCGACACGTCAGAATGAGCATTTCCGGATGCTACGCGTGGATGTTCGCGTCAACGACCGAACTATCACCCCGGTGGACGTTCCCGGCGTACAACCCCATCAGGACTTCGGGCACTTCGTCGCAGCGGTTTTTCAGGGGGCGGTTTACAGATTTAGCGCTGAGCGTCTCAACGTAAGCACCTCCGCTCATGGTACCAACGCGGAACTGGCTTCGGATGCAAGAAACCTTCCTGAAGTTTTGAATATCCTACAGTCAAATCCCGAACGCTTTCGGGAATACGCGGAACTCGTCAGCGATGTTTTTCCGTCGGTGAAGAAGGTTTCGGTAAGACCAGCAGCATCTGGCGCGGGAAATGTCGAAATCCTAGTCTGGCAAGTCGACCCTGCTCTTCAGCGCGACGATTTGGCAATTCCCCTTGCGCGGTGTGGGACCGGCCTCGGTCAAGCGTTGGCGATGTTGTATGTGGCAAAGACCTCCGACCAGGCGCGAACGATCATTATCGACGAACCGGGCAGCTTCCTTCACCCGGGCGCGTCGCGCGCTTTAATCAGAATCCTTCAACAATTCCCGCAACACCAATACATAGTCGCGACTCATTCTCCGGAGATCATTTCAGAGTTGTCAAACGCTCCTGTCACTATCGTTAGTTGGGAAAACTCTAAGTCCGCACTGCAGCAATTTCCCCATACTACGGGAAGAGTAGCGTCGGCTGCCTTGGCTGAAGTCGGCGCGCGACTCAGCGACGTATTCGGCTTCGATAACGTTCTATGGGTCGAAGGGCAAAGTGACGCCGCGACGCTCAAAGTGTTACTGGACTTGCTTCAAAAACCTCAGCGTCGAACAGCAATCTTGCCCGTTCGAGATACGGGGGCATTCCGTAGGCGCAGGATTGCAGAGGTCATCGAAATTTATCGGACGCTGGCGATGGGCCATGCTTTGCTCCCGCCGGCTGCGTTGTTTTTGTTCGACCGAGAGGACCGCACCGCGAGAGAAATCGAAGATCTCGAACGCGAGGGCGAAGGCAAGATTCGATTCTTGGATCGTCGCATGATCGAAAACTATCTACTCAACGTCGAAGCAATTTCACGGGTGTTCAACGAGGTTGGGAGGGACAACGATCTCCCGCCCAAATCGCCTGAAGAAGTGCGGTGCTGGATCAAACTGAATGGCGCCCGATTTGTCACTGGCACCGCCTGTGCGCCGCTCGATGCCGAGTGGGTCAAGCGTGTGGACGCTGCAAAACTGCTAAATGCCTTGTTCGACGATCTGTCGGAGAATCGAATGACATATAGGAAGGCGACCCACACGCCTCGATTGGCAGAAGTATTGTTTCAAATCGATCGATCCGCGACCGAAGCGATTGTTCAGATTGTGTCCGACGTCTTTGACTAGGGCGCGTTGCGCCCAACCCGCCGTTTGTCTCACCCCCCGTTGCATCTGAGATGCCGTAGGGATCGCGGATTTCCGCTATCGCTGAGCAGTCAGCCGAGTGCGGCGATGTCGAAGGCCGTTGACGCAAAATCAAGGAGCGATGCCTAACCGTCCTGCACTCTTGGGCATACTCTTCGCCAGGAGGTGAGTCGCATGGTAACGAAAATCGCCGAGAAAACTTCTGAACTAACAACGGAGTATCTCGCCGCGCTCGGCAGGGTTGTCACGCAGTGGTCTCGGTTCGAACTACGGCTCGATCTGGAGATCAGCTTTCTCGTCGGCGCATCAGACGTCGGCATGATGGCGTGTGTGACAGCGCAGATACCGATATCGGCCAGGAAGATGGACGCAGTCATCGCGCTGTTTGGTCAGCACGGCGCCAGCGATGACGCACTAAAACCGCTGCGCAGCTTGGCGGGGCGAGCTGACGAACTCCAGCGCAAGCGAAATCGCTACATTCACGACGCCTGGGCGTTCGGGACGGAAACAGACACCGCTTATAGACTCGAAATCACGGCTCAGAAATCGTTGGTGTGGGACCACAAGGTCGTGCCGCTGTCCGAGCTCACGGATTTTGCCAAAGACGTCGATGCCCTGGTCGAAAAATTCGACGATGCCAGCGACGCACTGCGCGCACACGAGAGCGCCAGCGTCTCTATGTTCAAGATGTTGCGAGCCCGGCGACTCGCATCCAAGGCCGATCGACAAGGTTCGTAGGCAGCCTCCTCGGAGCGCCTAGCGAGATGGCATGCAACTCGGGCCGGGTCGGCTCCCGCCACACTCCTCTCGCCCATCAACGCTGCCAGTTTAACGCAGCGGATCGTACACCACATCCTCCCGCGTCGGCCCGAACCGCCCGTGCCCTATCGGCGCGCCGCTCAGCGGATCGTAGTCGCCGTAAGCCGAATGCGGCGCGACGCCCTCGATCTCCGGGCTCGACGCCTGGCGCAGCATCATCAGCGCGATCCGCGTCGCGCTCAGAAGATCGTCGCGCTCCTTCACGATGAGGCCGTCCTTGCGGTGATAGAGGCGGAATTCCTCGAACCATTCGCCGAGGTTCGAAAACACTTTCAGCCGCCCTGTCTTCATCCGGTCGAGCATCGCCATCACGCCGGCCTCGAGCCCGAAGCCGCCGTCGCCGTGCGTCGCGTGGCCGCGCATCATGCGCAGGCCGTGCGCCCTGTACTGCGCCGCCAACGTGTCGCCCGAACCCTTGTCGTGCTGCAGCCCGTCGTGCGGCCAGGCCCATTTGAGCCACGTGCCCCACGCCTTCAGCGCGGCCGCATGCACCACCGGCGTCTGCTCGCGCACGCGGTAGACGTTCGTCACATAGACGCAGTCGCCGTCGCGATCCCAGGCGAGCTTCACCGCCGCGAACGGATGATCCCAGCCGAAATCCATCGCGCCGAGGAACGCCCAATGCGACGGTACGTCGAACGGGTCGCAGCGTAGCGCCTCCTCCGCGATCGGAAACACGCGACCGGACCCCAGAATGGGAACGCCGTGCGCGCGCGCCTCGCGTTCGTGCTCGGGAAAGCCCGCCACGATGCGCGCGCGCTCGCTTTCGGGAATATGCTCCGCGTCCTCGATCGTCATGTTGACGTCGCCTTGCGTGATGCCGTCGCTGTTGTTCATGAGCCGCTCCACCACCTCGCTCATGCCTTTGAGCGGCGTAAACGTCGTGTAGATGAGCCCGCGCGTCGCGGTCAGACGCGCCAGCGCCTCGCCGTAAACATCGAGCGGCGGTTCCTCGTCGCACCAGATCGCGTGCTTCGCCGGCCCCTGCCACGCCTCGCGCCCCTGGTCGTAGCGCTTGAAGCCGAGGCGCGAGGCGCCGCCGGAAACATGGCGCACCAAAACGGTGTCGAGCAGATCGGCAACGCCGCGCCCGCGCCTCATCTCGATCAGCGCGTCCTTGGGGATCGCGCCGGTGCCCCATTGGGTGGGGCCGCCCATCAGCACGCGCTGCGGATTGTCGCGCGTGGTCTCGCCCGTATCGCACGCGGCCCACGCCTCGATCGCGTGAGCGAAGCGCCGCCCCGCCCACCAATCGGGATAGCGCCCGGTCAGGTGCATCGCCATTTCCATGGC
>JBGOVA010000296.1:0-3832 GCA_041477875.1 Micropepsaceae bacterium
CAGATCGAGGATGATGATGTCGTAATCGTAAAGCTTACCGAGATCGACCCCTTCTTCACCAAGGTCGGTCGTATAGACGTTAAAACCTTCGGACTTGAGCATCAGTTCGATGCTCTGCGCCATGGCGCTGTCGTCCTCGATCAAGAGAACTCGCATGCTTAAAGTCTCCCCTCGCAGCCCGGGCTACAACCGGTGCCATTGTTGGCTTCTTCACCAACGAATCTAAGTGGTAATGCTTAACAAAGCTTAATCGCGAAGGCGCGTTCGTAAACGGCGGACGTAAAATTGTCCGCGCCCTGACGTTTTCCGGCGACAGTCAAGGGCTTAGGGCAACCTTAAGCGCAATGAAGCCATACTCGTCCGTGGTTTAGACGGACTTACTCATGCGTGCACTTATGTCGGCAGTCGCTGAAGCGCCGGGTTTGCGGACCTATGGGCGCGTCACCGGCGTTCAGGGCCTGCTCGTAGAAGTAGCAGGCACGGCCGACGCACTCGCGATCGGCACACGACTCGCTTTGGCGGGTCCGCGCGGCTCCCAGGTCGCGGCCGAGGTCGTCGGGTTCCGCAACGGGCACGCCCTATGCATGCCGTTCAGCGCGCTGGACGGTGTGCGCATGGGTTGCAAGGTCTATGTGGAGTCTGAGGCTGCCGAAGTCCACCCCTCGAAACGGTGGCTGGGGCGCGTGATCAACGCGCTCGGCGAGCCTGTCGACGGGAAGGGGCCGCTGGCTTACGGGGCGCGGCCCTACGGCCTTCGCGCGGCGCCGCCGTCGGCGCATGCGCGCGCGCGCGTCGGGGGCAAGATCGACCTCGGCGTCAGGGCGCTCAACACGTTTACGACAACCTGCCAGGGACAGCGGCTCGGCATTTTCTCAGGGTCGGGGATCGGCAAGTCGGTGCTTCTGTCGATGATCGCGCGCTACACGGCGGCCGACGTGATCGCCATCGGCCTCGTCGGCGAACGCGGGCGCGAGGTGCAGGAATTTTTGGAAGACGATCTGGGGCCGGAGGGTCTCGCGCGCAGCGTCGTCGTCGTCGCGACCTCGGATGAAAGCGCGTTGATGCGTCGGCAGGCGGCCTATCTGACGCTTGCCACCGCCGAGTTTTTCCGCGACCAGGGTTTTCAGGTGTTGTGCCTTATGGACTCGATCACGCGTTTCGCAATGGCACAGCGCGAGATCGGTTTGGCGTCGGGCGAGCCGCCGGCCTCAAAAGGTTACACGCCATCGGTCTTCGCGGAACTGCCGCGGCTGCTCGAGCGGGCGGGGCCAGGGGTGCAGGGTTCGGGTTCGATCACGGGGCTCTTTACGGTGCTCGTCGAAGGCGACGACCACAACGAGCCGGTCGCGGACGCGGTGCGCGGCATCCTGGACGGGCACGTGGTGCTCGACCGGGCGATCGCGGAGCGCGGGCGCTATCCCGCCATCAACGTGCTGCGCTCGATCTCGCGCACGATGCCGGCCTGCAACGTGCCCGCGGAACAGGCGCTCGTCGATCAGGCGCGGCGCGTGCTTGCGACCTACGACAACATGGCGGAGCTGATCCGGCTCGGCGCCTATCGCGCCGGTGCCGACGCCGAGGTCGACCACGCGATCAAACTGTTTCCGAAGCTCGAAGCGTTCTTGCGCCAAGGCAGAGACGAACGCGGCGAGCTTCGGTCGGGCTACGGCGAACTCAACGCCATTTTGAATGGCCAAGCGGCCTGAGAAACATAAGGTGGGGGAAGACACATGAAATCACGTGAAGCACTGATCCGGCTCCATCGCTTTCGCGTCGACGAAATTCGCCGGCGCCTGAAATCGCTCGACGACATGCGCGCGGATCTGACCAAGAAGATGTCGGATCTCGAAGCGATGATGCAGGAAGAGCAGCGGCGCGCGGCGCACAGCGACCTCGGCCGGCTTGCCTATCCGTCGTTCGCACGCTCCGTCGTGGCGCGCCGCGAAAACATCCAGCGCTCGGTCGACGAGGTCGAGAAGCAGGCGGCGACGGTCACCGAGGAGCTGCAGGCGGCCTATCGCGAGCTCAAGAAGTACGAGATCGCGGCCGACAGCGAGGCGCAGCGCGACCGCGTGGAGTATGCGCGCCAGGTGCAAGCCGAACTCGACGACATCGCACTCGGGCGGCACGTTCGCAAGGCTTAGCTTTCACATAGTTCAGTTTCTTGATGCGCGCCGTTCACCCTGACGGCGCGCATTTCGTTTGTCACGCCGCGCGGCTTGCGAAGAGCGACGGTTGATAGGGCTTCGCCTTCGCGGCCGGCTGGCCCACGGGATGCAGTTCGAGCTCGCCCCATCTGAACGGTCGCAAGAGGCCGAGAAGGCTTTCGAGCGTGGCGTCGGGGTTGAACCACGTCGACACCGCGGCGTCGTCCAGGATCACCGGCATGCGGTCGTGAACGAGGCTGACAAGGCGGTTCGCGGGGCATGAGATGTAGGCGAATGTGTCGATGGTGCCGCCCGACGCGGCGGGCGCACGGTTCCAGAGCGCCGCGATCATCATCGGGCGGCGGCTCTTGAGCTTGAAGGCGTATTCCTTGGTCTTCACGCCGCCCGTGCGCTTCCATTCGAAGAACTGATCGGTGGGCACGAGGCAGCGGCGTGTGTTGAGCATGCGCCGCCAATCGACTTGCTCGGCGATGGTTTCGGCGCGGATGTTGACGAGCGGGCGGCCTTGATTTTCATCGCGCGCCCATTCGGGGACGAGGCCCCAGCGCATCGGCGCCAGCGCAAGCTCGCCGAAATCGCGCCGGCGGATGACCATGCTCTTGGCGCTCGGGTCCGCATCCCAGCGGCGCTTAGGCGTGATGCGCAGTACCTCGCCCTGACGCCATTCCTGCGCGCGCAGTGCCAAGAGCGTGCCGGGGTGCTTCGTCTCGCGTCGTCCAAACATGTTTCGTGTGCCTTTCTGGTCTCTGTCTATGTTCCCTTTTTGTTCTCATATGTCAAGAGGCGTGCAGAGGGTGTCGTTCGCGCGACGACACGCATTTCACTTTTGCGGTCGCCGATCTGCGCTTAGCGACGACGAGAGACGTCTGATCACGCCGGCCAGTGCGCCGGTGCGACGGCGGATCGTATCCGGATCCGGATGATCGAGGCGCTATTGGCGGCACTCGAAGCGGATGACATTGGGGCCGAGCGGGATGTCGGCGGCAACCGTTCCCGGGAGCGCGACTGCAACTTTTGCGGCACAATCGAACGCGCCCGACAAGCAGATCGAGCGCGTCTGGATGCGGGGATAGTGGCGAGGCGAGCGCGTTATGCCCCGCCGTAGAAGAAGCTCTCCTCGACGATCTTGCCGTTCGCAACGGTGTAGAGACCGACTTCGTCCATGGTCGTGCGTTTGCCGCCCTTCGGCGTCACATCCATGACGAAGCGAACAACGAATTGGTTGCCGTGAACGTAGGGGCCTTCGACTTTCGTTTCGTGCACCGTGTTGTTGGCAAACCACCACTCGCCCTTGCCGATGGCGGCCTTGCGGCCTTCGAGACGCGCCATGTCGCCCGGCATCGCTTCGCGGCTGACAACGTCGTCGGACCAGAATTTCTGACCGGCGGCGTCGAACTCGCCTTTGGCGCAGAGGCTGGTGAACGCCTTTGCCACTTCTTTCGTATCCATGAGACTCTCCTCTTGTGAAGCCTGTTGCCAGACTACGCCCGCTCTACTGACAGCATTGTGTCAGCAGCCCGAAGGGGTCACCGACTCTCTGCCTGTTGTCCGGGGTTTGGCGTCTTTTGATGCCCGTGGCATGCTCGCTCAGGTTGTTTCGCCCCGCCCAAGCGGCGATGCCAATAAGACGGACGAGAGAGGGAGAAATCGACATGGCGGCACAG
>JBGOVA010000110.1:0-15681 GCA_041477875.1 Micropepsaceae bacterium
GCCGACAAGCCGTCGGGCGATGCCGTCGGCGCGAAGAAGTAATCCAAATAAGCATCCATGCTTCCCGGCGTGTCGCGAACACCCTGCGCAAGCACTTCTATCGTGGCGCGATCCGATGGAAACACGAAATCTGCAGGCGCACTGGTCGTCATCTTCCGGATCGAACGCAGTGTCAGATCCCACTCGTGGCCGATTGCGCGCGGAAGTGCCCCTCCCTGTGCGTGTCCGAAGGTTTCGCCAACCTCGAGAGGCACCCGGTTCGGCGATCGGAACAGAAAATGATCGGGCGCCACGGCTTTGTACACACCGAAGTCTTCGCCCGTCGCGAACGCCCAGCCTGCGGAGTCGAGACCGACGAGGTCGAATATCGAACGGCCGGCGAAGCGGAAGAAACCGCCGCATTTCCAGTCTTGGCTGTGATATTGTTCGCCGTGCGGCCCACCGGCCGTCCGCCGCGCCTCTGTCGGCAGGCGCGTTTTACGCTGCTCCATCACCAGGCAATCATCATCGAAGCTCACGCGACTGTGCATCGTGTTGCCCGACAACACAATTGCGTTCCCACCCTGCTGCAAATACGCCTCAAGTCCCTCGACCATCGGCGTCGACCAGTATTCGCTATGCCCATTGATGATGACGGCGCGATAACGCGCCAGCAGGCCTGGATCGCGATGTAGGTCGAGATCGCTTACGACGTCATAAGCAAATCCATTTTGATCCAGCCAAACATGCAGATGTCGCTCCAAGCGCACCCACTGCCCAAAGCCGATCCCGGCGGGATCGTATAACGCATAAGGACTCGCGTTAGGCCACGGCATCCGCGTGCCCGTATAATATGTCGGCTGCTCGTATCGATGAGTGGTGTAACTGCTATAGGCGGGCGCATCCGGATGACTGTTTTCGAGGCCCGCAGCTCTGCGCGGCCATGTCGCGGGTTCGGAAGAGTTCTTTGCGAACGGAGTGGTCGCATAAGCCATCCACGTGTTGGTCGCGCACAGGACCAGAATCGGAGCAGCCTCCTTGGCTGGGCTAGGCGTGACGATGAACGTGATGTCGCATGTCCGGGGCTCCCCGTCTGACTCGAATTTCGTGCGAGCCACATAGACGCCGGACTTTGCATCCTCGGGGATCTCGAACTCGTAGTGAGCCTCCCAGCCGCAATCATAGAGATCGTCGCTCGCCAATCTAAGGGCATGACCCCTCGATGGATCGCTCAATGGATCATAGCGGTCCGGCGCGAACGCAGGCACAGACGATGGGTCGAACGACGGACCCGGTATCATCCATTGGCCGTGGTTGACGACCTTGCCTGTGCGCTGCCAGCCACTAACGTCAGTGATGCGATCGCCGCGATCCTCGCGCAGGGGCCAACATGCAAGGACGGACCTGTCCCGCGCAGGGTAAAGCCCTTTCTGGGCAAACCGTTGCCCCACATCGCTACGCGAAAGCGCGCGATCGCGCAGCACGGGCATTGCGATGTCTCCCTCGAGGAAGGCATCGGCGCGGCCTTGGATTCCGCTGCTGCCGATCCTCAGCGGCGCAACGCCAGGCGTGAAAGGCACTTCATGCAGCCAGGAGCCTGCCTGCTCGCCGTCGACCCAAAGAGCAATCCTTTCTCCGTCCCAACTTACGACGACATGGTGCCATTGCTGCGGGCTCAGATCAGGGCCGCGGCACAACCACTTCGCTCGAAACGATTTGCCGTCGCCAAGATAGGCGGACAGACAGCCGTTCTCCTCGACGAATATGGCAAAGCCGCATGCGTCTTGGTCGTCGAATTGTCCGAGCACAGTCTGTCGGCGCCCAACGCCCCAAATCCGGACCCACGTCTCCACAGAAAACTGCTTGAAGATTCGACGCGGCTCCAACCGCCTTTCCACAACGACATACGACCCCGGGAATATCGGTTGTCGCATCGGCAGCGACGGAGGAAACGCATGTAGAAGCACGTCCGTCGAGTCGTTCACTGCGACGCTGCCCAACTGATAGATTGACATCTGATGAGGCACATCGCTGCTGAGATGGATGCGAACTGGCTCACCAGCTGCGACGCTTTTCCGATTCGGATATCCGTGCACACCCGGCACAAACACTGGCCGATGCGGCGGCTGGCGTTGGGTGACGTCCATTCGCGCTGCGCTTTCTGTCCGTGTCGATGTCGTTGATCGCTCCGCTGGGACGAGCTTAGCCGAAACGTGGCCGTCAATGTCGGACAGTATCACTCATCATGATCACTATAGGCCGCTCGAAACTATAGAGGCCAGGCTACCGCGCGACAGGGTCGCGACGATCGCCAGCGTCGGGTGCAGCCGAGCCCGTGTTCGTCGTACGTTTGAGAGGTTGAGCGGGCTGCTACCATCGATCCGTCCGGTAAGGAAAAACTGGCGTACACGGGCGTAGTTGGTCGCAAATGAGGATTGGTAGCAGCGGAGGGATTTGAACCCCCGACCAAGGGATTATGATTCCCCTGCTCTACCACTGAGCTACGCTGCCAAAAATCGAGCGCGGGATGTAAGGCGCGGCCCTTCGGCCTGTCAACGGGCAAAGTCCCTTACGCCGCCAATGCTGCCTCGCCCTTTACGATCCACCCGCCGCCGAGCATGCGCTGGCCTTCGCCATCAACGTCATAGACCACGCAGGCCTGACCGGGCGCGACACCTTCTTCATGCGCCAGAAGTTCCACGTCCGCGCCCCCGCCGCGTGCGTAGATTTCCGCCCGCACCGGTTCGCGCGTCGACCGCACCCGCGCCAAGACGGCGCGAGGCGCCGTATCCAGCGCTCGCGCGTCGAGCCAATTCATATCGCGCAGCACGATGCGCCGCGTCGCCAACGCCGCACGAGGGCCGACGACCACTTGCCGCTTCGGCGCATCGATTCGGACAACGAAAAGCGACCCGTGATGGCCAAGGCCAAGTCCCTTGCGCTGCCCGACCGTGAAGTTGATCACGCCGTCGTGCCGCCCGAGCACGTGCCCGGCGAGATCGACGATCTCGCCCGGCTCGATCGCACCCGGTCTCAACTTCTGGACGATGTCGCCGTACTTGCCGTTCGGCACGAAGCAGATGTCTTGGCTGTCGGGCTTCGTCGCCAGATCGAGCCCAAGCTCCGCAGCGATCGCGCGCGTCTCGCTTTTCGCAAGTCCGCCCAACGGGAACCGAACGAAATCGAGTTGCCCGCGCGTCGTCGCGAACAGGAAGTAGCTTTGGTCGCGCGACGCATCGGCTGCGCGGTGAAGCTCAGGCCCGTTCGCGCCTTCGACACGCTGGACATAATGTCCGGTGATGAGAGCGGACGCGCCCATGTCCTTCGCCGCGTTCAACAGATCGCGAAACTTCACGGTCTCGTTGCAGCGCACGCAAGGGATCGGCGTCTCGCCGCGCGCATAGGCCGCCGCGAAGTCCTCCATCACGGACGCACGAAACTTCGCCTCGTAGTCGAGCGTGTAATGCGGAATGCCGATGCGCTCCGCCGCCAGCTTCGCGTCGTAGATGTCCTGCCCCGCGCAGCACGAACCCTTGCGCTTCGGCTGATCCTTCGTCGCATAGAGTTGCAGCGTCACGCCCACGACATCGTAGCCGGCGCGCCTGGCCAAGGCCGCCGCGACCGCACTATCGACCCCACCCGACATGGCCGCGACGACGCGCGTCCGCTCCGGATCCCCGGGCAGGTTCATCAAACGGCGGATGTCTTCGGCGCTCGGCATGGCGGGCGCGAATATAGGTAGTTTCGCGCAAAGAGAAACCCGCTTGGCCGCCAGGAAGCGCGACAAACCGGCGCGAAAGTGCGCCTAGCCCGAGGTGGGCGGCAGGAAGTTCAAGAGGGACAGCTGATTGATCTGGGCGATCATGCGCCCTGCCGCCTCGGCCGCGACTTGATCCTGATTGAGCCGCGCGACGGCGCTGGCCAGGTCGACGTCCTCGATATCGCCGATGAACTTGGTGAAGTAGGCCGTCATGCCCTCATGCCGGTCGAGCGTCGTGCTCACCTGCTGCGCGCGCGAGCCGTTGATCGCCGCAAGCTCGTTGATCCCGCTTTGAACGGCCGGTGCGGCGACATGCTCGGTGCTCAAGAATGTCGTTTGCGCCGCCGTCACGTCCATACCGAAGGGGCCGTTGACGCCCGCATCGAAGGCCGCGATGTCTTTGAACATCTGCATCAGGTCCGTGCCCATATCGCTCGCTGTCATGCCGGTCTCGAGCGTTTCGTTCTCGTCGATGCGCTGCGTCTGCTTCAGGTCCGTATTATCGAAGACGGACGCAACAGTCGGCGCCGCCAGAAGGTCGCTCAACGCCGGCGCGTTCACCGGCGGTTGATCGGTGCGCGAACCGCCGTAGATGTATTTCCCGTCCACCTTGGAATTCAGGAGCCGGACCGTGTCGTTGTAGAGGTTCTTCACCTGCTCCATGAAGGCCGGCGCGTGGGTCGTCGACAACGCGTCGCCGATCGCCTCTCTGAGCCGCGCGCTGATGTCGCTCAGTTCCTGAAGGTGTACGTCCTGCAGGTCGAGCCGCGACGCCGCCTCTTTCGTCGATGCCGCGAAAGCTTCGATGTCGGCCGCCTTCATCTTCGCCGCCGCCAGCACGCCCGCCTTATCCTTGGCGTCGGCGAATTGATCGCCGACCTTGCCCGACGAAATCTGCTCTTGCGTCTTCTGCGACCGTACCTGGATGCGCGAATACTCGCTCATCAGCGACTGGCTGATCGAAAGTGAGCCCACTCGGTCAAGCATTGTCGTGCCTCATTCCTTAGACGGCGTTGAGCAGCGTGTCGTACATCTGCTGGACCGTGGTCAGCAGACGCGCGGACGCGTTATAGGCTTGTTGAAAGACCATCATGTTCGACAGCTCTTCGTCGAGATTGACGCCTTCGACGGAAGCACGACGCGCGTTCGTCTCTTCGGCGACGTCGTTGCGGTACGTCTTGTCCGACGCAGCCGTATTCAACAGATCTGCTTGCGCGCTCATGATCCGCGCCGCGTAGTCGCTGATCGACATCTGCCCGGCGGCGAACCCGCCTGCCGCCGGGATGGTGACGGAGGCGTTGGCGATCGCGGACAGCGCGAGCGCGCCGCGATTGTCGCTGATGCCCAGAACCGTATCGCCCACCACGGTCGCCGGCGAAAGATCGAGCTGCGCCAGCGCCATCTTCGAGCCGTCGGCCGCGATGTCGCTGCGGATCGCAAGGCCCGTCGCCTGATTCTGGCGCATGGCCGTGCCCAGTCCGAAGAATTGCGACAGGCTGAGACCCGCTGTGCCGCGCGCCGTCGTATCGTTCGTGACCTCGAGCCGCGCGCCGGCATAGGCCGCCGCCGGCGTCATCGTCATATTGCCGTTCGCGTCGAGCGCGAATGTCGCCGTGCCGCCGGCCGCGGTGTTCAGGCTCGCCAGGATATCGGTCACCGTCGCGCCGCCGATCGTGACGCTGAAGTTGCGCACGATCGCGCCGTCGCTACCGCGCAGGACGAACTGCGCAACGCCGCCTGCGGTGAAGCCATGCGCATCGCCGGCGGCGACACCGGTCGCAAAGCTCGACGGAGTCGCGCCGCCGACGAGGTCGTTCAGGCCGAAGAACTGTGCAAGTCCGCGTCCGCCGCGCGAGGCCGGCGTCGTCGGGTCTTGCTGCATGGCGACGCCGTTGCCGGCAGCCGAGGCGCTGATGCTCAAGACGCCGTTCGTGAAGCTTGCCGTGCCCGCACCGCCCAGGCCGGTGTTGATCGCCGTGACGAGAGCGCCGACCGTCGCGAACGTCGATAGATCGAGATCCAACCGCTGGACCAACGCGCCCTGGCTGTCGACGATCGCGATCGTCGCATTGCCGGTAAAGTTCAAGGGATCGCCGGACGCCAAGCCGGTGTTGCGCCCGGTGAGGCTCGCCGGCGAAGGAACCGCCGCGCTATCGTTGTGCGCAGCGTTGAGTTGCTCGGTGAGCGCGGCCGCGACGGCGCCCAGCTGTTCCGCGAGATCGGGCAGCGCCTTGTCGCGCATGGTGAGAAGGCCGCGCATTTCGCCGCTGTGAATATGCCCCTCAAGCGCGATTGCGCCTCCGACATCGTTCGCGCCCTCGGGGTTTGTCCGCTGCAACGTGATCGCGGGAAAGGACGTGGTGGCCGAAACACTCGTCGGTCCTTGATAGCGCAGCTCCGAACTCAAGTCCGAGATCAGCGACGTCCCATCGCCGAGCGAAACGAACACGCGCCCGTCGCTTTGCTCGGATGTGCGCAGATCCAGGTACTTCGAGAGATCGGCGATGGCGCGATCGCGTTGATCGAGAAGCCCCGTCGATGGGTCGCCCGTGCCCACGGCCGTCTTGATTTTCAGGTTCAATTCGTAGATGCGCGAAATCAGCCCGTTCACCGTCGTAACGCCGGTTGCGAGCTGCGTGTTCGCGTCTTGACGAAGCGCTTGGACGTTCGAGGCCATCCCCGAAATCGCGTTGAGCGCGCTCGTCACCGCCGTAAGTGCAGCGTTGCGCCGCGGGGCGGACGAAGGATCGACGCTGAGCTGCGTCAACGCCGTCATCGCACTCGATATGCGCGCATCGAGCGACGAGCCGCCGTTGAGCGAGCCGATGAGATCCTGCGCGCGCTCGAGATACGTGTTGAGCACGTCGGCGCGCCCCACGTCTGCCGTCGCGCTCGTCGCTTCGCGCGCGAGGAATTCATCGGCCATACGACGGACCTCGTCGACCGTCACGCCGTTGAGGACGCCGGCCGTCAACCGCGGCGCGAAATCCACCACGCGCCGGTGATAGCCGTCGGTATTCACGTTCGCGACATTGTTCGACGTGACGCGCAGTGCCGTCTGATTGGCCTGCAAGGCGCTTGTCGCGGTGTTCAAAATGGAATTGAGCGACATGACCTCTCCTAAATCGAGTTCCGGCCCGGCAGGTTTTGCCTGCATGACATGCGTATCCTGCCAGTGAAGGGGGCCGCATCGCCGCCGCGCAAAGCCTCGCCGGCGCGCAAAAGCGCGCGGAAACGCTGAGACTCTGACGGCACATGGGGCATACGTGGGACCTCGCGGACCTGATGCTTCGACAAAGAGAGTGCAACGCCGGTGCCATTGTCGCGGCGGCACGCTTTGCAGCGCGAGCACGGTCGAATCTGCCGCTTCAACTGCAAACTCTGCAGCGCTACCGCGTCGTCTGATGGCGCCCGGAGTAGGAATTCCGCGGCGATTCGCCTTGGCAAGAGCCTTGCTAACAAACCCTCGACGGCGTGCGTCAGTCGAACCGTTTTGCGTGTGAGATGAACCAGATTGCAGCCTTCCCAAGTCCGGCAGCCCCGCCCAATGCGGCGGGTGCGGTCGCGCATGCGGGTCACGCCGCTGCGCCGGACGAAGGCTTCGCGAGCGTGCTCGCGCAACTGCAGGCGTTGATCGGCAATCCGGGCGCGTCGGCCGCAACGATCGACGGTGCTCTCGCGCAGTTTCAGACGCTGCTCGGCACGACGGCGATCGAGAGCGACCCGACCCTCGGCGCAAATCCATCGGTCCAAACCAACGGCACAGCCGATACGCCGGTAGAACTCAAGAATCTTTTCGATCTGCTCGGCCTGATCGCTTCGCCGACCACAGGCGAAATGCCGGGCGCGGGTGCGGCCGACGCCACGACCGCGAGCCCAAACACGACCCTGGCAGCGCAATTGGCCGCCGTGCAGCTCGCACTTCAGAATGTGCAGGCGCAGCCGAACGCTCAGGCGCCATCCGGCGAAAAGGCGCCTTCGGTCAATATCGTTTCGGAGCAGTCGGTAGCGGCAGCAGCCGTACCAATCGCGCAGTTCGGCTTGCGTGGGACTCTCGCGCAAAGTGCGCAGCAACCGAATGAGCCGGCGGGAAAAAACCAGGCGCCCGCGCCGCAGGCGACAACCGCCGCAGCGGTAGCGGCCGCGTTGACCACGATTCAGGGCAAGCAAGACGCGAACGGGCCGCAACCCCAAAACATTACCAAAGCGTCTGCAGCGCCGAAGCGCGCGACGAACGCACCCGGCACCGAGACTGCCGCGCCCGCCCAGCAGCAGGCACAAAGCCCCAAAGCACCGGACTCCGCTGCCGGCAGCACCGCGCCGGCAGTCGGAACGGAAAGCTCGACGACACAGCACGCGCCTGCCGACAAGCCGGCCGCGACGAACACCCAGCCGGCCCAAACGCCGGCGGGCGCACCCGCGGCTGTTCTGGCGAACGCGACCAGCGCACAGCAATTCAACGTCACCGTCGCGGCAACTCCTCAGGCGGTCCCCCTCGAGGCGCTCGCGGTCCACATCGCGCGCAAGTTCGAGGGTGGCTCCAGCCAGTTCGAGATCCGCCTCCACCCGGCCGAACTGGGCCAGCTCGACATCTCCCTGTCCGTCGCCGACGACGGCCGCGTTCAAGCGGTTTTGCGCGCCGAACGCCCGGAAACGCTGGACATGCTTCAGCGCGACGCCCGCGCCCTGGAACAGCAACTGCGCCAGGCGGGACTCGACGTCGGCTCAAACGCACTTAGCTTTTCTCTATCGAAGGGCAACGACGGGCGTCAGGCGCCGTTCACGGGCTGGCCCGCGTTCGCCGATGCGAACGACATCGCCGGCACTGCCAAGGAAGAAGTCGCATCGAAATATGTAGCCGTTCGCGTCCGCGACGGCATCGACATTCGCGTTTAACCGGAAGAACGATCATGTCCGTAGATGCAGTCGCAGCCGCCGCAACAGCGCAGACCACGAAAGCGAAGAACACGCTGAGCGGGAACTTCGATACGTTCCTGCGCCTGCTGACGACGCAACTGCAGAACCAGGATCCGCTCGAACCGCTCGACTCGAGCAAATTCACCGAACAGCTCGTCTCCTATTCGCAGGTCGAACAGCAGATCAACACGAACGCAAATCTGGAATCGTTGCTCGCGCTCTCGAAGTCCGCAGCCACTGCAAGCGCGGTCAGCTATTTGGGCAAGATGGCGCTGACCGGCGGCGCGGTGACCGGACTTCAGAATGACACGGCGACATGGCGCTACAAGCTGCCCGGCGACGCCGCATCGGTTCGCCTCTCGATCGCGGACGCAAGCGGCCACGTCGTTCGCACGCTGTCCGGCGAAATGACGGTCGGCACGCACGAATTCGCCTGGGACGGCAAGAATGCCGCGGGCACGAAACTGCCCGACGGCGCCTACCAGCTCTCGATCGTCGCCAAGGCGGCCGACGGCACCGACATCACATCGACGATTTCGGGCGTGGGCATCGTCAAGGAGATCGACATGTCGATCCCATCGAACCCGATCCTGACCGTTTCCGGCCGCATGATCGGTATGAATGAAATTTTGGGCCTCAAGAACTGAAGGGCGAATAGGCCCGGCGAATACGGGGTGTCGAATATGCGCGGTGCAAAGCATCGCCTTGAATTGAACGGGTAACGGGTTCGAAGGGTCCGAAGCTCAAGGCGAAACAAGGAGTAAAGTCATGAGCCTTTACGGTGCGCTATACACCGGCGTCGCAGGCCTTTCCGCGAACAGCCGTGCAATGGCGACGACCTCGACGAACATCGCGAACGTCAACACGGTCGGTTACAAGACGACGGAGACGCAGTTTTCGACGCTGCTCGCTTCGACCGCCTCGCTCGGCACGTCCTCCTCTGGCGGCGTGAAGGCCGTCGCGCTGCCTCAGGTCACCCAGCAAGGCGACCTGGCCCAGACCAGTAACTCGACCGATCTTGCGATCTCGGGTCAGGGTTTTTTCGTCGTGACCAACACGCCGGTCGCCAACCCGAACGTCAGCGAGTTGATCTACACGCGCGCCGGCGCCTTCCAGAAGGACGCGAACGGCTATCTGAAAAATGCCGGCGGTTACTACTTGCAAGGCTGGGCGCTCGACGCGAACGGCAACATCCCGTCGAATGCCAACGACATGACGCTGGTCAGCCTTGGTCAGGTGACAGGCACGGCTCAGCCCACCACGACGGCGGCGTTGCGCGCCAACCTGCAGTCTAGCACAACCGTCACGGCAGGCTACGTCGTCGGCGATCTGAACGCGGGCACTGTCTCGCCCCAGTTCGAAACCTCGGTTGAGGTCTATGACAGCCAGGGTTCCGCCCGCCCGATCCGTCTGGCCTTCGTCAAGACGGCTGCGAACACATGGCAATACGAAATCATCTATGACGGCAACGCCACCGATATCGGCGGCGCTGGAGCGAACCCGATCGACACCGGCACCATTACGTTCAACACCGACGGCACGGTCGCGACGCCCACGCCGCCCACAACCGTCACTATTCCCTTCGTTGCCGCATCCGGTCTGGCGCCCCAGGCCATCGACTTCAACTTCGGCACGCCGGGATTGGCCGACGGCTTCACCCAGTTCGATACGACATCGACGCTCTACGGTTCGACTGTGAACGGCACGCTCTTCGGCGGTCTCACCGGCGTGCGCGTCGACGAGCAGGGTTATGTCATCGCGCTCTTCAACAACGGTGTCGAGAACAGGCTCTACAAGCTTCCCGTCGCCACGTTCCTGAACGCGGACGGCTTGGGCCCGCTGAACGGCAACGCCTACCGCGCGAGCGTCGAATCCGGCGGCGCCAGCTTCAAGAACGCCGACGTGGGCGGGGCCGGTTCGATCTCGAATTTGGCGCTCGAACAGTCGACCGTCGACATGGCCAAAGAGTTCTCGAACATGATCGTGATTCAGCGCGCCTACACAGCTGCGTCCAAGATCATTACAACTGCGGACGAAATGTTAGACGAACTGACGCGATTGAAGCGCTAATAGCGGCTGGGCGTTCATACAGATGAATGTCCCACTTCGGCTGGCACGACAGTTGCGTCGTTTCCCGCAAGGCCGCGTTAATCGTGTTTCCAAACGCCGTTTTAGGGGGCGGAGACATAGGCTTTGCGGCATTGGAATGTATCGAGTGCAGGAGCGCGTATGGTGATGAGCGAAGAACGGCATGGCCGCGTTACGTACGTCATCGGGCCCGATGGGAGCCCGCTGACGATCGCCGATCTGCCGCCGCCCAACACGAAGCGGTGGGTCATTCGCCGCAAGGCTGAAGTCGTTGCTGCTGTGCGCGGCGGCTTGCTCAGCCTTGAAGAGGCATGCAATCGTTACACGCTGACGGTCGAGGAATTTTTGGCCTGGCAGCGCGCCATCGACAAGTACGGCCTTGCGGGCCTGCGCACGACGCGCGTCCAGCAATACCGCAATTAGTCAGTAAACGGATTATTAGAAATCGAGGCCGGGCGCGGGTTGCCGCTCCCGGCCTTTATCTTTTCTTGACCTCTCATTAAACGCAACTTTACCGCGCCGTGGGTAATTTTTGCCTACGCCCGATCGCGCTTGTCTTGTGCGAATTCGGAGCATGGCACTGAAAGAACGCGCGGGAGCGCTCGCCTGGTGGGAATGTTGAGATCGATGGGCGTCGCGAAGTTGGGCGCGATGGCGGGCCTTACGGCCGCGATCGCGGGCTTCTTCATGTACGTCATGGGTTGGATGACGGAAGCGCCGAAAGCGTTGCTGTTCTCCGGACTCGATCCGCGCGACTCGTCCGAGATCGCAACCCGCCTCGATGCGATGAAAGTGCCCTATGAGTTGCAGGCCGACGGCGCAACCGTGCTCGTGCCTTCCGATCAGGTTCTGCGCCTGCGCATGCAATTTGCCGGCGACGGCGTTCCCGCCGGCGGCTCCGTCGGATACGAGATCTTCGATCGCTCCGACGCGTTCGGCCAAACGAGCTTCGTCCAGAACGTCAATCTCGTGCGCGCGCTCGAAGGCGAACTCGGCCGCACGATCCGCTCGCTGTCGTCGATCTCCAATGCGCGCGTGCACTTGAATATTCCAAAACACGAACTCTTCGCCGAAAAGCAGTCGGATCCGACCGCCTCCGTCGTCCTGCGCGCCCGCGGCGCCGTTTCGCCGGGCCAGGTTCAGTCTATTCAAAATCTGATCGCCTCGGCCGTCCCCGGCATGAACGCAGGCTCGGTCACCGTGATCGACGAGAAGGGCACGATGCTGGGCGGCGGCACGGCGCAAGCGGGAACGGCGGTTGTTCAGCACGACGAGCGGACGACCACCTTCGAAGATCGGGTCCGCGCGCAAGTCGAGGACATAGTCACGGGCGTGGCCGGACCCGGCCGCGCGCGCGTGCAGGTCTCGGCCGAAATCGACTACAACCGCATCACCCTCGAAAACAAGCGGTTCGATCCCGACGGCCAAGTCGTGCGCTCGACACAAACGACGAGCGCCAATTCGAACAATCAAGACGGCAAAGGTCAGCAGGGCGTCACCGTGACGAATTCCCTGCCCGCGGGCGCGCAAGACGGCAGCGCCGGCGCCGGCGGCGCGAACTCGTCGACCGACGCGCGGACCGACGAAACGGTCAACTACGAAATCTCCAGCACGACCTCGACCGAGATTCAGGAAGGCGGAAGGATCAAGCGCCTCTCCGTCGCGGTCGCCGTCGATGGCACCTACACCACCGACGACAAAGGCAACCGCACCTATCAGCCGCGCCCGGCCGAAGAGATGCAGCAGATCGAACAGCTCGTCCGCTCGGCGGTCGGTTTCGACGAAAAGCGCGGCGATCAGTTGAAGGTCGTCAACGTCCGCTTCAGCCAGCCCGAGGCCGAAGCCCTGGCACCCGTCGAAGAGCCCTTCCTCGGTCTGATCAAGGACGACTATTGGCGCATCGGGCAATTCGGCGGCCTCGGCGTGATCGCGCTATTGCTCATCTTCTTCGTCATGCGCCCGCTGATCAAAGCGCTCGCCGCGCCCCAATCCGGCGGCCTGTTGGCGTCTCAAGCGCTCGCCGGTCCCGGCGGCGCGGCTGCGGCCGCACTACCGGCTGGCGCGCAGGCGGCATTGGCCGCTCCAGCGACCGCCGCTCTGCCCGCGCCGCGAATTCCGATTCCGATGTCGGGCGTTCAATCCATGATCGACATCGCGCAGGTCGAAGGCCAGGTGAAGGAATCGTCCGTGCGCAAAGTCGGCGAAATCGTCACCAAGCACCCCGACGAAGCCACTTCGATCTTGCGCCAATGGCTCCACGAGTCGGCATGAGCGGGGGGCGATGAACGGTCATGGCTAAAGCCGCAAAACCTGTAGCGCGCGACGACGTCAGGACACTCAACGGTCCCGAGAAGGCGGCCGTTTTGCTTCTCGCCCTCGGCGAGGAACACGGCGCGCCGATTTGGGAAGCGCTCGATGATGAGGAAGTGAAGGAAGTTTCCCAGAGCATGTCGAATCTCGGCACGGTTTCGTCGTCGCTGATCGAACGTCTGCTCGTCGACTTCGTCTCGCAGATTTCCTCGACGGGCTCCGTCATGGGCTCTTACGACTCGACCGAGCGCTTGCTGCAGAAATTCCTGCCCAAGGATCGCGTCAGCACGGTCATGGAGGAAATTCGCGGTCCTGCCGGTCGCACGATGTGGGACAAGCTCTCGAATGTGAACGAGCAGGTCCTCGCGAATTATCTGAAGAACGAATACCCGCAAACCGTCGCCGTCGTCTTGACGAAGATCAAGGCGGAACATGCCTCGCGCGTTCTGGGCGCCCTGCCCGAGGATTTCGCCCTCGAATGCGTCGGTCGCATGCTGCGCCTGGAAGCGGTGCAAAAGGACATCCTCGACAAGGTCGAACAGACCTTGCGTCAGGAATTCATGACCAATCTCGCGCGCACCGCCAAACGCGACGCGCACGAATTGATGGCCGAGATCTTCAACAATTTCGACCGCCAGACCGAAGGTCGCTTCATGACCGCGCTCGAAGAGCGCAACCGCGACGCGGCCGAACGCATCAAGGCCTTGATGTTCACCTTCGAGGATCTGAGCAAGCTCGACTCGGGTTCGATCCAAACGCTGCTGCGCGCGATCGACAAGGACAAGCTCGGCATCGCGCTCAAAGGCGCGTCGGCAGGTTTGCGCGATCTCTTCTTCACCAACATGTCCGAACGCGCGGGCAAGATCCTGCGCGACGACATGGAGTCGATGGGCCCGGTGCGCCTCAAAGACGTCGACGAAGCGCAGATGGGCATGGTCAACGTTGCCAAAGATCTCGCCGCCAAGGGAGAAATCATGCTCTCCCAGGGCGCCGGCGACGACGAACTCGTCTACTGAGCGGGAGCGCAAGCGCGATGCAACCACCCCGCCCCGTCAAGTTCAACTTCGACAACGTGTTCGGCGCCAAAGGTGCGAGCCAGCAGGCGGCCGCCCCCCGCGCGCGCAGTTCCTATTCGTCCGACGAAGTCGAAGCGATACGCAACCAGACCTTTCAGCAAGGCAAGGCCGATACCGAAGCGCTGGCCTCCGCCCTCAAGGCCCAAGCCTTGGGCGCGGTGGCGCAGAGCCTCACGACGGTGATCGCGCAATTCGATGCCGCGGTTCTGGCGATGCGCCAGGAAGGCGCCCTTGTCGCACTGCAAGTCGGCCGCAAGCTCGCCGAAACCGCGCTGTCCGCTTTCCCGCAGAAGGAAGTCGAAGCCGTCGTCACCGACTGTCTGCACAAACTGCACCGCGAGCCGCGGCTCGTCGTGCGCCTGTCGCCGGCCTGCGCCGACGCCCTGCGCGCCGATATCGATGCGCTCTGCACGCAGCACGGTTACGCCGGGCGCGTCATCATCATGGCCGAGGAGTCGCGGACCGGCGCGGATTGCAGTGTCGAATGGGCCGACGGCGGTGTCGAGCGCGATCTGGCCGGCACGTTCGCAGTGATTGAACAAGGCGCCGAACGTTGGCGCGCATCCACATCAGCCGAAGAGAACTGACGATGTCACAAACAACCGACGTCAATCTGCCCGATCTGGAAACGCCGGCCGTACCGACGGTAGACGCGCCCGCCGAAGCGGAGGTCAAACGCACGGCCGCCGATCTCGAAGCGGTGTTCGACGTCAACGTCAACGTGTCGGCCGTTCTCGGCAAGTCGACGATGGAAGTGAGCCAGCTCTTGAAGCTCGCCCGCGGCGCCGTCGTCGAACTCGACCGCAAGATCGGCGAAGCCATCGACATCTATGTCAACGACCGCCTCGTCGCGCGCGGTGAAGTCGTGCTGGTCGAGGATCGACTGGGTATCACGATGACGGAAATCGTCAAGGGCGACCGGTCGTAACGGATTTTTCGAAAGAGACAACCATGCGTCTTCTCATTGTCGGACAATTGAACGGGCAGATCGGTGCCGCGACGAAGATCGCCATTGCCAGGGGCGCCAAAGTCGCCCACGCGACAACGATCGACCAGGCGATCGCGGAACTCCGCGACGGGCGCGGCGCCGATCTCTTGATGGTCGACGTCTCGCAACCGATCGCGCAATTGTCCGCTCAGCTTCAAAGCGAACGCATCTACGTTCCGATCGTCGCCTGCGGCATCGGCACCGACGCTGCCGCCGCGGTCGAGGCGATCAAGGGCGGCGCCAAGGAATACATCCCCCTGCCCCCCGACGCGCAGCTGATCGCGGCCGTCCTGGCGGCCGTGTCCGACGAAGGCCATCAGATGATCTTCGAGGACAAGGCGATGGAGAGCGTCATCGCATTGGCCGAGCAAGTCGCGCCGAGCGAGGCCTCGATCCTGATCACCGGCGAATCCGGCACCGGCAAGGAAGTGCTGGCGCGCCACGTCCACCGCAAGTCGAACCGCGCCGACAGGCAATTCATCTCCATCAACTGCGCTGCGATCCCCGACAACCTTCTGGAATCGGAACTCTTCGGCCACGAGAAGGGTGCCTTCACCGGCGCC
>JBGOVA010000321.1:0-2807 GCA_041477875.1 Micropepsaceae bacterium
ATTCGAGGCCGATGCGCTCCATCGCCTCGCGGAAGAGGAGGCGGTCTTCGGCTTTGGCGATGGACTCGGGCTGGGCGCCGATCATCTCGATGTCGTATTTCTTCAGGACGCCCGCCTTGTGCAGGTCGAGCGCGCAGTTGAGCGCGGTCTGCCCGCCCATGGTCGGGAGCAGGGCCATGCGGTCGCGCGGGCGTTCCTTGCATTCGCGCGCGATGATTTTTTCGACGAACTCCGGCGTGATCGGTTCGATGTAGGTCGCGTCGGCGAGATCGGGATCCGTCATGATCGTCGCCGGATTCGAATTCACGAGGACGATGCGATAGCCCTCCGCGCGCAGCGCGCGGCAGGCCTGGACGCCCGAATAGTCGAACTCGCACGCCTGGCCGATGACGATGGGGCCGGCGCCGATGATCAGGATCGTGTCGATGTCGGTGCGTTTGGGCATCGGCTAGGCGAGGCCCCCGAGAGCTTTTGTGCGGCCGCAAAAAACAGATGCAATCCGATCCATCACGCCATCACATCCGCAGATTTCCGCCAAGACTGCCATCACGCTGCCATCACATGTGATGTCACGGAGGCGCCTGAGAGGCGCGCTTCGCGCAAATGAAGCGCGCGCCAAAGCGCTCGGCGCCAACGCGAATTCGCGACGAGCCCGCCATGGAACAAATGTAGAACATTGCACCGCGATGTTCAAATGTTCTCTTGCGCGGGTCATGTGCGGCGTTCCAATCCTTCGAGTGCATTCCGTTCCCAAGCGATGTTCGCACGCGCCTGATCGCCGTAGGCGCCTTCGAAGATGCCGGTGCGGAAGATGCGCGGGGCGACGGCGAGCTTCTTCAAGAACGTGCCGCGGCCGGTCTTCCATTCGGCGTCGCTGACATGCGCGTACTCGGCGCGCACGTCGCGGACGTATTGCCGATACGTCTCCTCGGGGCTGCCCAGGATCGCGAAATCCGCGTCGAGGAAGATGTCGTCGTCGTAGTCGCGGCCGCCGCCGGCGTGGTTCTTCGTCGCGAGGATCAATTGCATGACGTGCGAACGAAGCGCTCCGTCGGCGCCGAGGTCGTCGAGTTCTTTGATCGCGCGCTCCGCGCTCTTGGCTTCGTTGTCGTCGCGGCGCGGGTCGTAGACGATGTCGTGATACCAGGCCGCGAAGGCGACGCGCGCCGGATCGCCGATCTCCTCGCCGTGATGCTCGAGGCAATCGAACAGCGACGTCAGGTGGCTCAGCGTGTGATAGTGGCGCTGCGGTTCGGAATACGACGCACACAGATTGTCGAACGTGCGGCCGACGACGTCGGCGGAGAAATTGCCGAGCATCTGCACGTGGGTGCGCCAGCGAGCTTGCAGCGTCTGGGCAATGGTCGTCATAGCGCAGCACCAAAGAAGTAAAGCACAGTCGCCGCGAGAGCTGCCTTGATTGCTGTGTCGACCGAGATACTAAATGTTCGCTTGGCGAGGTTGCGTAACGCCGCGACAAGAATGCGCTCAACGACGGACAAATCTACTTGGGGACCCTCGAGGTAGGCGCGACCTGCCTTCAGTTCGAAAATGCGCTGCAAAGTGTCACTATCGATAGTCGATCGGTCGTTCATTCCGTCGAGTTCGCGGATTGCATCGTCAAGCGTGACTAAGAGTTCCCTTACTTGTCTCGAATTGTGGTCAAGTTGGACGACGCGGTCGGAGGCCGGTGCGAAATCGCTACCAAAGTCAGGGGCGCTCGGTGCTGTTCGCGATGTGCTGTCAGGGTCGAGATTTTTGAGGACTTCAACCAACCAACTGATACCGAGCACCGTGTATTGATGGACGAGTCCGCTCGTGTGACCATCTTGCTCGCGCAAATACTCCATTAGACTTTCTCGGTTCACGACGTACCGAGTGCTTGCGTAGTCGGATCGATACGCTCTCAATAGATTTTCGGTCTCGCATCGGTGCAACGTACGCACAATCTCGTCGCGTTCGATGTGGAATAACGGCCCATCGAACTCGGGTTCAAATGGCACAAAGCCCAGCACATCCCTCTCCGTGAGGGGGCCGGGCGCCATCGAGTGGCGAGCGAGTTCCACGACAACGAACGCGAAGATAAGACCTTCCCGATTCACCGCTTTGTCTCCATCGCCTTGGCGAAGCGGTCGAAGAGGTATTGGCTGTCGTGCGGGCCGGGCGAAGCCTCGGGGTGGTATTGGACTGAGAAGACCGGGCGGCCTTCCAGCTCGAGGCCGCAATTCGTGCCGTCGAAGAGGGAGACGTGGGTTTCCTTCACGCCGCGCGGCAATGTGCTCGTGTCGACGGTGAAGCCGTGGTTCATCGAGACGATTTCGACTTTGCCGGTCGTGACATCTTTCACCGGGTGGTTCGCACCGTGGTGGCCTTGGCGCATCTTTTTTGTTTTCGCGCCGAGCGCGAGCGCCAGCATTTGATGGCCTAGGCAGATGCCGAAAGTCGGAAGGCCCGAGTCGACGAGCTGGCGGATCACCGGGCCGGCATAGAGGCCGGTCGCCGCCGGGTCGCCGGGACCGTTCGAGAGGACGACGCCGTCGGGCTTGGCGCGCATGATCGCGTCGTAGCCGGTGTCGGCGGGAACGACGGTGACCTTCGCGCCGATCGAGGTGAGCGAGCGCAGGATGTTGCGCTTCACGCCGTGGTCGATGACGACGACGTTGAAGCGCTGTTGCGGGCGCGCCGCGTAGCCCTTGCCCCATTGCCAGCGCGCTTCGTCGAGCGTCCAGGTTTGGCGCGCGGTCACGTCCTTGGCGAGGTCCATGCCTTCGAGGCCGGGCCAGGCAGCTGCTTCGCGCTTCAAAGCG
>JBGOVA010000035.1:0-23441 GCA_041477875.1 Micropepsaceae bacterium
CCGTCACCGGCGTGGTCAAGGCGCCGAACCCGTATGTCGCGATCGCTTACTATTCACTCAGCGGCGTGATGGGGCTCGCCGCCGTGGCCGATTTGAGCGTGATCCTGCGGCGTGGCATTTCGGGCGCGCAACGCATCGCGCGACATTTGTGGCGGATGTGCGCCGGCCTGATCATCGCGGTCGGCTCGTTCGTGGTGCAAGGCTCCAAGGTGTTGCCGCCCGCCCTGCGCGACGACCCGCGCGTGCTTCTCGCGTCCATGACCCTCGTCCTCATCGTGATGCTCTATTGGCTCGTGCGCGTGCTGTTCACGAATTGGTACAAGCAGGCGGAACAAGCGCCGTAAATCACGGAGAGAGCTCCCATGTTGAGCCGCATTTTCCCGAAGCAGATCGACAACACATATCGCGGGTACCGGCTGGCGATTTGGCTTCTCGTGCCGATCGTCGTCGTGAAGATGATCATGGGCTTCAACATGTTGATCAACGCGCGCGAGTTGGCTCAAACCGTCGATGGGTTGCCGTTGGACTCCTTCGGCGCCTTGCCCGCCGCGATCATCGTGATGGACTTCAAGACAGGGGGGCTCGAGCGTATCGTGCTCGCCGCGCTCGCGCTCGTGGCGTTGCTACGCTATCGGGCGATGTTACCCTTGATATACCTCGTGCTTTCGTTCGACGCCGTCGGGCTCATGGTTCTCTGGAATGCCGACCCCTTGCCCATCGTGAGGAGTTCGGGAGGACCCTCGGTCGGCTTCATGATCAACCTGTTCCTTGCCGCGGCGCTGCTCATCGGCTTCGCGCTGTCCTTGGGGAAGACGGATAGAGGCGCAATGCCCGTTTAGGGCCAAAGTCGTGCGTTCGTAATGTGCAGCGCGAACGTCCGGAATTGGATGCTTTCAGGTCGCCGAGGTCGTGAGGGCATATCGAACTAGCGCGCGCGCCTTGCGGACTCTTTCTTCTTCCGCTCGTAGTGCCGGTGGGCCTTCGCGCGGTTGCCGCAGGCTTTCATGTCGCACCAGCGCCGGGTGCCGCTCTTCGAGTCGTCGAGGAAGAGCCAGACGCATTTTTCGTTGGCGCACAGGCGGACGCGGTCGCGCCGCGGCTCGGCGAGCATGTCGCCTGCGGTCCACAATATGGGCGTCAACAGGTCGGCGATTTTCGGTTCGAGATTTTCGACGCGCCAGAGATAGGCGCCGTCGTGCGCGATCAGCTGCGCGCGCGGCGGGGCGGCGGCGAGTGCCGTGTTGATGAGATCGAGATCGGGCGCTTGCGGTGAGGCGTGCTGCGCGACGGCGGTGAAGGTGCGGTAGAGCGCTTCGCGCAGTGCGATGATTTGCGCCAACGTGCCGGCGTCGCCCTCGCCGCGCGGCCAGCGGGTTCTCAGATTTTCGACGGTGCCAGCGTCCAGCGCGTTCGCCAGCGCCATCCAAGTGAAGACGTCGTCCAGGCTTTTCAGCGTCTCCGTCGGTTCGCCCGTGCCGCGCCAATAGCGGCTGTTCGCGAACTCAAGGCACAGGTCGGCCCGGCTCGTTGAAATCAGGGCGGGGGAAATCAAGGCGGGGGAAGGGTTTGCGGGCGCGTTGGCCATGATCCTCACATACTAACCGTCATGCCGGTTGACAAGCGGTTAAGCGCGGGTTACATATGTAACCCTTATGACGGTTATATGGGTGCTGCCCGGACCTCCGGCCACCCACGTGGAGAGACAGACATGCTTGATCACGTTTCGATTGGGGTTCGCGACGTTGCGGCGTCGCGCAAGTTCTATGACGCGGTGCTGAAGCCGCTTGGGTACGAGTGCCTGTCGCCGGGGAAGGACTCGGCGGGCTATGGCCGCAAGGCGATTCAGTTGTGGCTGGGAGAGACCGAACACCCGGTGAAGGCCGACACACGTTCGGGGCTGCATTTCTGTTTCGTCGCCGACAGCCGCAAGGCGGTCGATGCGTTCTATGCGGCGGCGATCAAAGCCGGCGGCAAGGACAACGGCAAGCCCGGCGTGCGCGCGGACTATTCCGAAAACTACTACGCGGCGTTCGTGGTCGATCCGGACGGCTATCGGCTCGAGGCGCATTGCGAGAAGGCGTGAGCCTTACCGAGATGAAAGATTGAACCACCAAGATCACCAAGGCACTCAGGCAAATGACCGGCTGCGAGCACGTTGAATCGTCTTGTCGGCGCTCCGCGCCAATAGCGGACCCGTCGGCGCGCAGTGCCACATTGGCGGCGCATCTGCACCGAAGATTTGTCGCCGCCGTCTTGGTGACGTTGGTGTGTTTGGTGGTTCAAATTCCTGTCGCGCCGCGCGCGACAGAAGGGCCTGGCTCGCAAGATACGAGCCAGGCACCCTGACCTAGACCGATCCGATGAAGTCGCGCTTGCCGACTTCGACGCCGTTGTGGCGCAGGATGTTGTAGGCGGTCGTGGCGTGGAAATAGAAGTTCGGGAAGGCGAAGTGCGAGAGATAGGCCGCGCCCTTGAACGTCATTTTCTGACCGCCGATCGTGAGCACTACGTCGCGCGTGTCGCCGCCTTCGAACTGCGCGGGCTTCAGGCTCTTGATGTAGTCGACGGTTTTCGTGATGCGGGTCTGCAACTCGGCGAAGGTCGTTTCGGTGTCGGGGTAGCTCGGCACTTCGACACCGGCAAGGCGCGCCGCGGCGCCCTTCGCGTGATCGGTCGCGATTTGGACCTGGCGCGCGAGCGGGAACATATCGGGCGCAAGGCGCGCGTTGATCAACACCGACGGGTCGATTTTCTTCGCCTCCGCATGGGCCGCCGCCTTCGTCAAGATTCCCGACAGGGCGCCGAGGGTTTGCAGGAACGCAGGCACGCTCGCCTGATAGATGTTGATTGTCATAGTCAATCTTCCTTCCTTTGGATTTCGGTGGCGTGGTCTAGCATGCGCTGTGCGCTTCGGGGCAGAGTGCGGCGATCACTTTTTGGAGGATGTCTTGGCCAAGATCGATGTGGACAACGTGCCGGTGGTCAAAGGCACGCGCTATCCGGCGCCCTTCGACGCGCCGTGCAGGCTGCGCGAGAACAAGCCGCTCGCACTGGCGGCGGGTTTGACGCAATTCGGCGTGAATTTGACGCGGCTAAGACCGGGCGTGTGGTCGAGCCAGCGGCACTGGCACGCCAAGGAAGACGAGTTCATCTATGTGCTCGAAGGCGAGGTCGTGCTGGTCAACGACGTGGGCGAAGAGAATTTGCACGCGGGTGATTGCGCCGGGTTCAAAGCGGGGGTGCGCAATGGGCATTGCCTGCAAAATCGCTCCGCGCGCGATGTGCTGATTCTCACCGTCGGAACGCGCGACAACGAGGACTCGGGCGAGTATCCCGATCTCGATATGAAGTTCTTGGCTGGGCGCTATACCGGCGGCGGCGGTTATACGAAAAAGGACGGCACGCCGCTTTAGGCAACCGGTTTCACCATAGTGCTCTGGGTCTTCGCGACACTCATCGCCGCGCTTGCGCAGACTGCGCGCAACGCGATGCAGAACAGCTTGACCGCGACGTTGGGCACGATCGGCGCGACGCAGGTTCGTTTTCTCTACGGGTTTCCGTTCGCCCTCGCCTTTCTGGTCGTCGCCGCGCTGATCGCACAATCCGGCGTGCTGGCGGCGAACCTGAAGTTTCTTGCGTTCACGGCCGCCGGCGCCGTCGCGCAGATCGTCGGGACGGTATTGCTGCTTGCGGCGATGCGCGAGCGGTCCTTTTCGGTGGCGACGGCGTTCACCAAGACGGAGGCCGTGCAGGTCGCCGTGTTCGGCCTCATCATCCTCGGGGATCATCTGACGTGGCCGCGCACCGCCGCCATTTTGATCGCCACCGCGGGCGTTTTTCTTGTCGCGGTCAAGCGCGGCGAGAAATGGGGCGAGCAGAGCCTGCTGCCAGCGCTCTATGGGATCGGGTCAGGCGGCCTTTACGCGATCGCAGCCGTCGGGTTTCGCGGCGGAATTCTATCACTCGAGGAAGGGGAATATTTTCTGCGCGCAACGACCACGCTTGTTTGGTCGCTCGGTATTCAAACCGTGTTGCTCGGATGCTGGATGTCATTCTTCGATCGCGCGGCGCTCTTCAAGAGCTTGACCCTGTGGCGGCAGTCGCTGTTTGCGGGATTTATGGGCGCGTTCGCATCGCAGTTCTGGTTTCTTGGGTTTTCGCTGACCAGCGCTGCAAACGTGCGCACGCTCGGCCTCGTCGAGGTGCTGTTCGCGCAAGTTGTGTCGCGGCGCGTGTTTTCTCAAGCGACGACCGGGCGCGAGTTGATGGGTATGGCCTTGGTCATCGCGGGTGTTGCCGTGTTGCTACTCTCGGCATGAGCTGTTTTACGATAGCCGGCGTGAATGAAATTCTTTCACCTGCGCATGTCGCAATTCGATGAGCGCGCACCTACGTAGCTGCCCATCGCAACTCTGACCCCATGAGGATTCGCATGCTGACGCTGTACTATTCGCCCGGTGCCTGTTCGCTGTCGCCGCATATTGCACTGCGGGAGGCGGGACTGACGTTTGAGCTGGAGCAGGTGAATACCAAAGAGAAGAAGACCAAATCCGGCGACGACTATCTGAAAATCAACCCGAAGGGGTATGTGCCGGCGCTGAAGCTCGATGACGGTTATGTGCTCACCGAGGGGCCGGCGATCGTGCAGTACATCGCCGATCAGCGGCCGCGGTCAAACCTTGCGCCCGAAATCGGTTCGCCGGAGCGCTATCGCCTTCAGGAATGGCTGAACTTCATCGGCACCGAAATTCACAAGAATTTCACGCCGCTGTTCAACCCCGCGACGCCCGAGGACTACAAGAAGATCGCGAAGGAAAATCTGGCGAAGCGGTTCTCGTTCGTCGACGAGAAGCTGAAAGGCCACGACTATCTGACGGGATCGCAGTTCACCGTCGCCGACGGATACTTGTTCACGGTGACGAATTGGACGAACTTCGTGCAGATCGACCTCGCGCCCTACCCCAACCTCAAAGCGTTTCAGCTGCGCGTCGCGGCACGGCCGAAGGTGCAGGACGCGCTCAAGGCCGAGGGGCTTTTGAAATAATCTGCGTTGAATTGTCCCCGTCGCACGACGCGGCGGGGGCCTTTTGCGTTGCTACGGCGCGAACGACTGCATCACTTGCGCGGCAAGCTGGCCGCCGAACCATGAAAGGATCGGGATAGCTGCGAGCGTGCCCAGCCGCGCGAACACGCTCCAACCGCCGGGCCAATCGCCGACGCGCGCGATCTCGGCGCGCACCGTCAGCATGGCGCCCAGCGCCGGAATCGCGACCGCTTCGGTGATGCGGCCGTTCGCATACGCGCGGCGCCAAAGCTCGCGCGAATAAGTTTGAAGTTCCAGCAGCGCGGTTTTCTTCGCTGTACGGATCGCACGGCGCGCGCCCCACATCGCGCCGATGACGGCGCCCGCGGTCAGGATCACGCCGAGGGCGAGGACGCCGGCGCTCGCGTACATGGCGTCGCGCTCGGCGACGGCGGGGCCGGCAAGCGCGAGCAAGAGAATCAGGAACAGCGCGACGCGGCGGGCGTAACGCGCGACCGGCTGCAGCGGTGCCATGTCGAACAGATCGATGCGCAGGTGATCGCCCGTCGCGGCACGGAAGCGATGGTGAAGCATCGCGACGTAGGTGATGCTCGCGCCCAAGAGGCCGAACGTGAGGGCGATCCGCACATACATCCAGAGCGTGAGCAGCGCGGCCTCGAACCCCTCACCCGGAATGGCGGCGCTCAGCAAGCCACCAAAGACCGGCGTCAATATGACCGCCCAAAACATGCCGAAGCTCAAACGCCAGCCCCAGAAGGAGTCGACCAGGCCGCCGCGCGTTTGGACAAAATCTCGATCGTCCAACGCGAGTGCCGGCCTCAGATCGTCGTACGCGTGCAGGCACGCGTGGCCGATCAGCGAGGGGAGCACGAAGTTGTAGGCGACGAAGCCCAGCAGCAGGACTTCGATCGGGTTCGACCCGGCGGTCGCGAAGAACTCTTCGCCGATGAAGATGCCGTTTGCGATGCCGGCCAGATTCAACACCAGAAGATGCACGGCCGTCAGCAGCACGAAAATCGCCGCCATCGCCGGTAGTGGCCGGTGCTCGATCCAGCCTAGGCCGCGGTCAAACCAACCCGATCCCGGCGGCACGTAGGGCGCCGTCGGCTCATTGTAGCGCGGTGGCGGCGGCAGGCGCGCCGGCTCGGGCGCGTCTTCCACGGTCACGGCTTCCCTGATCTCGGCTTCGCTCATGTCCAGCATCGGCGCCGTGCAAGGGCGAGGCCAGGCGTCTCCCCCTCCGGCGCGCGTTCCGCGAAGCATTGTTTCCTGGAACGCGCGTGAAGTCACTCCACGAGGCGTTGTGCGGTTAGCGTTAACGGCGCGAGGGCGCGCGCTCCACCGCCGGCTAGTACGAATACTCGGCGAAGATGGGCGCTACGTTGCGCTTCCACGGGCCCTCGAATCTTTCGAGCAGTTCCTCGGCGCGCGTCTTGCCGCTTTCGGCGATCTGGATGAGGGGCTCGATGAAACCTTCCTCAGTGCCGCCGATCGAGTCTTTCTCCGCGCGCGCGCGAAGGCCCGCGGTCGAGATCGCGAGCATGCGGCGGGCGAGCGCCTGGACGTTGGTGTTGCGGAACGGCGTCTTGAGGCCGAGCTTCGGCACGGCTTCGCGCAACGCGCTGCGTTCTTCGGCGCTCCAGTCCTTGACCAAGTCCCACGCGGCGTCGAGCGAAGATTGGTCGTAGTAGATGCCGACCCAGAGCGCAGGCAACGCGCAGATACGGCGCCACAATCCGCCGTCGGCGCCGCGCATTTCGAGAAACTTCTTCAGGCGCACTTCGGGGAAGATCGTCGTCAGGTGATCCGCCCAGTCGGACAGCGTCGGGTCGACCTTCTCAAGCCCCGGAAGCTTGTGCGCGAGGAAATCGCGGAACGATTTGCCGGCGACGTCGTGATAGCGGCCGTCGCGATAGACGAAGTACATCGGCACGTCGAGCGCGTAGTCGACGTAGCGCTCGAAGCTCATGCCGTCTTCGAAGACCCAAGGCAGCATGCCGGAGCGGGCGTTGTCGACGTCGGTCCACACGTGGCCGCGGTAAGAGAGGAAACCGTTCGGCCTGCCCTCGCGGAACGGAGAGCAGGCGAAGATCGCGGTCGCGATGGGTTGAAGCGCGAGGCCGACGCGGAATTTCTTGACCATGTCGGCTTCGGACGAGAAGTCGAGGTTCACCTGGATGGTGCAGGTGCGAAACATCATCTCGAGGCCGAGGCCGCCGACGCGCGGCATGTAGCGGCGCATGATCCCGTAACGCCCCTTGGGCATGACCGGCACGTCTTCGAGGCGCGCCGTCGGGTGATAACCGAGCCCCAGGAAGCCGGCGCCGATTTCGGCGGCGATTTCGCTTACCTGTTCGAGATGCGTGTTCACCTCGGCACAGGTTTGATGGACGCTTTTGAGCGGGGCGCCGGAGAGTTCGAACTGACCGCCGGGTTCCAGGCTGATCGCACCGCCCGCCTGTTTCAGGCCGATGATGTGCTCGCCCTCGTAGATGCCTTCCCAACCGAAGCGCTTCATGCCCTCCAACATCGCGCGAATGCCCGGGCGGCCGTCGTAGGGCAACGGCGCGTGCGTCTTCAGGTCGTAACCGAACTTTTCGTGTTCGGTGCCGATGCGCCATTCGCTCTTCGGTTTGACGCCGTCGGCGATGAATTTGATGAGATCGGCCTTGGACGTAATCGGGCCGCCGCCTGCTTGCGGAACTGACATTAAGGCACCTCAATAGAGATAGCTCCATGTAGGCTCGCGATCCCCCACCGCGCAAGGGGAGAAGCGTCTAATTCCAGTCGCCGAGCGTAGATTGCCAAATCGCGATCGCGGCAAGGGCCGCCGTGTCGGCGCGCATGATGCGGGGGCCGAGCGAGACCGGTACGACGAAGCTCAGCCTACGGAGCATTTCGCGCTCGGCCGGATCGAAGCCGCCTTCGGGGCCGGTTAGAATTGCCCACCGGCCACGGCCGACTGTTGCGAGGGCCGCAACGGCGGAAGGTGCGTCGCCGGCTTCGTCGCAGAACATCAGCCTTCGGTCGCTGCTCCATCGGGGGACGAGTTTCGCGAGATCGATGGGCTCGGCGATTTCAGGCACCGTCAACCGACCGGACTGCTCGGCGGCTTCGACCCCGTTGGCGCGCATGCGTTCGGTGTTCACGCGCTCGACGATCGTGCGGCGCGTCATCACCGGCTGAATGCGTGCGACCCCCAACTCCGTTGCTTTCTGCACGATGTAGTCGAGCGGGGTCTTCTTGATCGGCGCGAGCAGGAGCCAGAGGTCGGGCACACCCGCTTGCTCGCGGGTTTGAGCTTCGATCTTCAGTGTGACGACACGTTTGGCGATCTCGGAGATGACCGCGCGCCATTCGCCGTCACGGCCGTTGAACACGCGCAAGCCGTCGCCCGCCTTTGCGCGCATGACATGCGCCAGGAAATGGGTTTGCGCCTCGCCCAGAGGAACCATGCTCCCTTGCGACAGCGGCTCGTCGATGAACAGGCGCGTCAGACCGCCGGGGTGCGTGATGTCGTGGTCGTCTTGCGGCATGAGGCGCTCTTGTCGCGTGGCGGCGCCCCACTTAACACATGGCGGCATGAGCGTAACCGATGAAGTACGCCCTGCCGATGCCGCGCCCGTGACCTGGGTCGACAGGAACGCGCCCGTCGTGGTCAGGCCCTATCTTCGGCTGGCCCGCGCGGATCGGCCGATCGGCGTGTGGCTCCTGTTGTGGCCGTGTTGGTGGAGCATCTTGTTGGCCGCTCCACGAGTGGCTCACGTGACATTCGGCTCGGTTTTCTATGTCGTCTGGTTGATGGCGCTGTTCGCGGTCGGCGCGGCGGTGATGCGCGGCGCGGGTTGCACCTACAACGACATCGTCGACCGCGACATCGACGCCAAGGTCGCGCGCACGGCGGGGCGGCCGATCCCATCGGGGCAAGTAAGCGTTTGGGCGGCGTGGGCGTTCGTCATCGCGCAGTCGCTTGTCGGTCTTCTCGTGTTGCTGCAGCTCAATTGGTTTTCGGTGGTATTGGGCACGCTGTCGCTGGCGCCGATCGCGATTTATCCCTTCATGAAGCGGATCACGGATTGGCCGCAGGCGTTCCTGGGGTTGACGTTCAATTGGGGCGCACTGCTCGGCTGGTCGGCGGTGACAGGCGGTTTGGCACCGGCTCCGATCTTGCTGTTCGCCGGCTGCGTGTCTTGGACTCTTGGTTACGACACGATCTATGCGCATCAGGATAAGGAAGACGACGCGCTCATCGGCGTGCGCTCGACGGCGCGCCTGCTCGGCGAGCAAACGAAGCCGTGGTTGATTGGATTCTACGGCGCGGCATGGCTGTTGTTTCTGGGTGCGGGCACCGCTGCGGGCATGGGCCTCGGGTTTTTCGTGCTTCTCGGCGCCGTCGCGGGACATCTGGCTTGGCAGATTCTCCGGCTCGACACCAACGACGGGGTGAATTGCCTTTCGACCTTCAAGTCGAACCGCGATTTGGGATTGATCATGCTTGTCGCTATCCTGGCTGGAATCATGACCGGCTGAGGGGAAACGACGTGAGTTATGGAATTCCGATTCTGCCGCCGCTGGCGGCGCTGGTATTGTTCGCGGTCTGGGCCCTCTTGCTCGTGCTATCTATCGGCGCCTGGCGTGGGGGACTGGTGGCGGCACGAAAGAAGCCGATCACCGGCTTTCCCGGCGGAACACAACACGGCAGCGACGCCTACTGGCGCTTGAACCGCGCGCACGTGAACACGGTCGAGAACCTGCCAATCTTCGGGTCGCTGGTGATCGCGGGAACCTATTTGCAGGTTCAGGATCTGGCGTTTCAGATTCTGCCCAGTCTGGTGCTCTATGCGCGGGTCGTGCAGTCGCTGATTCACGTTACGTCGGGCACGGCTTTCGCGATCAATTTGCGCTTTGCGGCCTATGCCGTTCAGGTGGCTTCGATGCTCGTGATGGCTTATTTCGTCTTGCGCGCGACTGGTCTGCCGCTGCCGTGATATAATTTACGTATGAGCCTGGATACTCATGAATTGCTGACGCCTGAGGAACTGGCCGCGGTTCGCCAGCGGTCCGATTTGCGCGGCATCTGGTGCGTCGCGCATGGCTGGATCGTGATCTTTGCGGCGATGGCGGCTTTCATCCTGGTGCCGCATCCCGCCGTGTGGGCGATCGGCATTGTGGTCGTCGGCGCGCGGCAGTTGGGGCTTGCGATTCTGATGCACGACGCCGCGCACGGCGTGCTGACGAACAACAAGCGGCTGAACGAAGCGCTCGGGCAATGGTTCTGCGCGTGGCCGGTGTTCACCGACCTCTACGCCTATCGGCCGTACCATCTGACGCATCATCGCTGGACGCAGCAGGCGAACGATCCCGACTTGACGCTATCGGCGCCGTTTCCGATCACGAAATCGAGTCTGACGCGCAAGATGATCCGCGACCTCACCGGGCAGACGACCTTCAAACAGCGCACGGCGCAGTTCCGCTCGGCGTTCAAGCTGAAGGACGGGACGTTGGCGCAGCGCATGGCAAAAGGCTTCGGCCGGCTCGGCCCATCGATCGCGGTGAATATCGGTTTGTTCGCAGCGTTGGCGGCGATCGGACAATGGCATGTGTTCTTCGCGCTATGGGTGCTGCCGTTCTTCACCTGGTTCCCGATGATCACGCGCATCCGCAACATCGCCGAGCACGCGGTGGTGCCCGACAACGACGATCCGTTCCGCAATGCGCGCACGACGAAGGCGAATTGGTGGTGGCGCGCGGCGGTCGCGCCTTATTGGGTCAACTATCACGTCGAGCATCATCTACTGATGTACGTGCCCTGCTACAATCTGCCGAAGCTGCACGCACTGCTTGTCGCCAAGGGCTTTGGACCGAAGATGGAAATTCAGCCCGACTACATGGCCGTGCTCGCCATGGCGACGTCGAAACCCGAAAGCGCCGCCAACAACAACGAAGAGGCCGGCGACGCGGGCGACACCGGCAACAATCACGGCGCCGGCATTGCCTTCAACATCACGCCGCGCGCCAGCCAGCGCGCGTGATCGACGCTAGAGCCTTCATTCGCGCGAACACCGAATTGATCCGGCCGCCGCTGGTGCCGGAGATTCAGCTTCACCTTGCGAGCGAGATCGTGCCGATCTGGCGCAAGACCGAAGAAGAGCTTGCAGCCGAGGACGTGCCGCCGCCGTTCTGGGCGTTCGCGTGGGCCGGAGGTCAAGCGCTGGCGCGCTACGTTCTCGATAACCCAGGTGTGGTGGGCGGACGTCGTGTCTTGGATTTCGCCTCGGGTTCCGGCATTTCGGCGATCGCATCGATGCAGGCACGTGCGCGATCGGTG
Source organism: Micropepsaceae bacterium (assembly GCA_041477875.1). Lineage (GTDB taxonomy): Bacteria > Pseudomonadota > Alphaproteobacteria > Micropepsales > Micropepsaceae > SZUA-430. Next base: position 11,373 of record JBGOVA010000035.1, read on the forward strand.
CTGGCAACGGAGATCGATCGCTTTGCCATCGCCGCGATTGCGCTCAACGCGCGGGTGAATGCCGTCGAGGTCGAAAGCACGACTGAAGATGTGGTCGGACGCGACGACGGATGGGAAACCGTGACTGCAGGCGATATTTGCTATGAGCGCGAGATGTCGGAGCGGGTGTTCGGCTGGTTGAGGGCGCTGGCGGCGCGCGGCGCGACGGTCTTGATTGGCGATCCCGGACGGAACTACCTTCCGAAATCGAATATGTCGGAGCTGCAGGGCTACGACGTTCAGACGACGCGCGAACTCGAGGACCGGGAAGTCAGGCGCACGAAAGTTTGGCGGGTGGTTCCCTGATTCATTCGACGTTACACTTGAATTATGCGTATAATACGTATATTGTGGGTTTATGGCATCCGATTCGTCCACCAAGGTCACGTCCGGAGAGTTTCAGCGCGCTTTCGGACATTACAGAGAGTTGGCGCTGCAAGCCCCCGTCTCGATCACCAGTCACGGGCGCGAGAGCCTCGTGCTGCTGTCGGCGGCAGAGTATTGTCGACTGAAAGAACTCGATCGGCGTGCGCTGCATCCGTGGGAGCTGAGCACGGAAACTCTAGCGGCCATAGCTGCTGCCGAACCGCCGGCCGAGGCGGCCGCGTTCGACAAAGAGCACAGACCCGCTCGCCGTCGCCGCCGATAAATGTCTCTGCCCGAGCCGTCCCGGGGCTGGTCATCCGCTATTCGTATCTTTGGCGCGACGAACGCTTACGCAAACTGGAAGAAGGCGCAAAAGATCGACCGTGCATGATCGTGGTTGCGATCAGACGCTACGGCGGCGTAGTGATGGTGACGGTCGCGCCCATTACCCGTCGGATTCCCCCGACGGACGCCAACGCCGTCGAACTTTCAGTCGAAGCCAAGCGACGCCTCGGGTTAGATGACACGGGACCGTCGTGGGTCATCACGCACGAACTCAACGAGTTTGCCTGGCCCGGCCCCGACATTCGGCCGGTCGGATCGGGCGCACACAAACGTTTCGTTTGCGGGCTGATCTCCAGGGCAACGTTCTATGCCGTCCGAGCTGCAATACTAAGACATGCCCAGGCCGGCGCCCTGGCCATTGGTCGTCGTAGATAGTTCTCCACTGGGATGCAGGCTGGGCGCGAACCGCGCCGCCATAGCCGAATACTTGTACAAGAAACGACCAGCATAATTGTAAATCGCTAACGCGGCTGTTTCGGCGCGACGCGCGCGCGGCGCGGCGGCGCCACGAGGGGAAGCTGGTCGAAGAGGCTTGGCTTCTGGTTCACCTTTGCGCCTTCGATGGTCAGCAACCGCATCTTCGTCGTCGTGCCGCCGCGGGCGGAGAAGCCGCCGACCTTGCCGCCGGCGCCGAGCACGCGGTGACAGGGCACGATGATGGGGAACGGGTTGGCGCCGAGCGCGGCGCCGACGGCGCGCGCGGCGCCGGGCGCGTTCAGCTTTGCCGCGACCTCGCCGTAAGACAGCGTTTCGCCGGGCGGGATGGCACGCGCCACGTCATAGACGCGGCGGTGGAAGTCGGGCACGCCGTCCAGGTCCAGCGGCACTCTCGTGAGATCGATGGGCTTGCCTTGAAGCAGCGCGATGATGTCGTCGACGGTGCGCTTTACAGTGCGCGGTGGCGCGGTTTCGGGCGCGTCGGGGAAGCGCTTGCGCATGCAGGCGCGGGCTTCGTCCTCGTCGTGTTCGGGCAGATGCACGGCGACGATGCCGCGCTCGCCCCACGCGATGGCGCAGGGGCCGATGGCCGTCTCGAAGAGGGCGAAGCCTTGCGGCGTCATTGCGTGGCCTGTTGTTCCTTCATGCCGAGCTGGTCGAAGAGGAAACTAAGGTAGTCGGCGTATTCGTCAATGCGGACGGAAAGCGCGCTGCCCTGGCCGTGGCCGGACTCGGCGCTGGTGCGCAGGAAGACCGGGTGGCCGTTCGGGTTCGCCGCCTGCATGCGCGCGGTCATCTTGCGCGATTGCATCGGGTTCACGCGGCCGTCGTTCTCGCCGGTCATCATCAGGATCGCGGGGTAGGCCGCGCCGTCGCGTACGTGGTGATAGGGCGCATAGGCGTTGAGCGTCTTGAACTGCGCGCCGTCCTTCACGGTGCCGAACTCGGTGATGTTGAAGGTTCCGTTCGGGTCGAGCTCGACGCGCAGCATGTCGTAGATGCCGACCGCACTGACCACCGCGCGGAAGAGTTCGGGCTTTTGCGTCCAGGCGGCGCCCATCAGGAGGCCGCCGTTCGAGCCGCCCATGATCGCGAGCTTGTTGGGCGTGGTGTATTTCTGGTCGATGAGGTACTGCGCAGAGGCCAGGAAGTCGTCGAAGACGTTTTGCTTCTTCGTGAGATTGCCTTGCAGATGCCATTCCTCGCCGTATTCGCCGCCGCCGCGGAGATTGGCGACGACATAGACACCACCGGCGTCGAACCAGGCGCGGCGGCTGGCGCCGAGGAAGAAGGGCGTCATGTTCACGCCGTAGCCGCCGTAGCCGTAGAGCAGCGTCGGATTGGCGCCGTCGAGCTTCAAGCCCTTTTTGCGGATAATGTTGAGCGGGACCTTGGTTCCGTCCTTCGACGTCGCGAAAGCGCGCACGACGTCCATATCGGGGAATTCGACGGGGCTGGTGATGCGCAGTTTGGTGTCCGCGCTTTTGCTCGTGGCCGCTTCGTAGCGCGAGAACCGCGCGGGCGTCAGATACGTCGTCACCGCATAGAGAACGTCGTCGCCGACCGCCGCGACCTCGGACAGCGCCGCAACTTCGGGCAGCGGCAAATCGCCGACACGCTTGCCGGCGTGGTCGAATATCGCGGCGCGCGAGGGGCCGCCGTCGATGTAGCGGACGAAGAGCTGTTTTGAAGTGACGGTCAGGGCGCCCGGGCCGTCCGTGTCGATCGTCAGGGTACTCTCGGGCACGACCTCGCTGGCGCCGGCGAGGGCGAGATTGTTCAGGCCGAGGCGCAGGACTTTGCCCCTGGGTGCGCCTTTGCGCGACAGGAGATAGACCGCGTCTTCGGCGAGGACGGCTTTGACGACCTTGTCTTCGAAATGCGTCACCTGCGTCCACTTGCCGTCGGGCGCCATCAGCCAATGGGCGAACTCGCCGCCGTCGCCGTTGGCGACGCTGGCCAAGACCCAATCAGGTTTCTCCGCGTTCTCGAGCTCGACTTCAGCGACCTTCGGGAATTCCTTGCCGATAACGTAGGGGTCCTTGGCCGGGTCTTTGCCGAGTTCGTGGAAGGCAACCTGTTGATAGAAATGACGGTCGGCTTCGGGGCGCTCCTTGCTCGGGTAGCGCGTGTACCAGAAGCCTTTGTCGTCGGCGCGCCACGCGAGGCTGCCGCCGCCGGTCGGATATTGGACGCGCGGCACGACTTCGCCGACTTGCTTGCCGGTCGCGACGTCGAAGACGTGGACCGAGCCGTCTTCGCTGCCGTTCTGCGAGATCGAGGCCGCCACGAGCTTGCCGTTATGCGAGGGCACGTACCAATCGATCGCGGTCGTGCCCTTGGGGTTCAGCTTGTTCGGGTCGACGACGATGCGCGCGCTTGCAGGATCGGCCGAGGCCGCCATCACGGCGAGCATCGGCTGTTGCTTGGGCGGCTGGTTGTACATCGCGAAGATCTGGCCGCCGGCTGCGTGCAGATTGTAGTAGTTGGGCGAGGTCGCTGTGATGAGTTTCGTCAGCTTGGCCTTTAGACCCGCGCGCATGGGCAGCGCGTCCAGATAGGCGCGGGTGCGTGCGTTCTGCGCCTGAGACCACATCTTCACCGCGGGGTCGTCGGCATTTTCGAGCCAGCGATAGGGGTCTGGCACTTTGACGCCGTGATAGGTGTCGACGACAATTTTCGCGGGCGTGGCCGGCACCTGAGTCGCATCGGCGTACGCGCTTTCTGGCAGAAGGAATTGGCCGGTCGCGATGAAGCCGATCGCGGACAGAAGGCCGAAATGCCGTGAAACGCTCATGGGGAAAACCTCACCCTGGAAATTCGGCGCAAAGTGACCAGCTTTGGCTTTATGACGCAAGTGACACGCTTGACGTGCGGGGCCGCCGCCGGTTCATTCGCGGCCCAAGCGCGAAGCGGGCCGAACGCGACCGAACTCAGCCAAAATTGCGAGATGTGAGATGACGGACCGGATTTCCCTTCTCGAAAGTTTGATTGCGAAGGCGAAGCGCCTGGGGGCGGAGGACGCGGATGCGGTCGTGTTCGATTCGGTGTCGTCGAGCGTGTCCTACCGCTTGGGCAAGCTCGAGGAGGTCGAGCGGTCGGAGTCGCAGGATTTGGGCCTGCGCGTTTTCATCGGCAAGAAGCAGGCGGCCGTCGCGTCGACCGATCTGTCGGCGCGCGCGCTCGATCAGCTGGCGGAGCGCGCGGTCGCGATGGCGCGCACGACGCCGGAGGATCCTTATTGCGGCCTTGCGCCGCGCGAGCTGTTGGCGAAGACGTGGCCTGCGCTCGACCTTGAAGACCCGAAAGAGCCTTCGTCGGAGCGTCTGGTCGAATTGGCGCGCGATTGCGAAGCCTCCGCGCGCGAAGTTGAGGGCATCACGAACAGCGAAGGTTCGAGCGCCGGTTGGGGGCGCGGCGCCGTCGCGCTGGTGACGAGCGAAGGCTTTGCCGGCGCTTATGCGACGACCAGCATCACGGTTTCCGTCAGCGTGCTTGCCGGCGAAGGCACCGGCATGGAGCGCGACTACGACTTTTCGTCCGCGCGCCATGGCGCCGATCTGGGCGATCCTCAAGCCGTCGGGCGCAGCGCAGCCGAGCGTACGCTGAAGCGGCTGAATCCGCGCAAGGTGAAGTCGCAGGCGGTGCCCGTCGTCTATGATCCGCGCGTGTCGAACGGCATCGTCGGGCATCTTGCGGGCGCGATCAACGGAGTCTCGATCGCGCGCGGGACGTCGTTCCTGAAAGAGAAGATGGGTCAGCGGATTTTCCCCGCCGGCATGCGCATCGTGGACGATCCGCACATCGTGCGCGGCGTGCGCTCGAAACCGTTCGACGGCGAAGGCGTCGCCAACCGCGCGCTGAACCTGATCGAGGACGGCGTGCTGAAGACTTGGCTGCTCGACAGCGCGTCGGCGCGGCAGTTGGGTTTGACAACAACGGGGCACGCGGCGCGCGGCACGGGCGGGCCACCCTCGCCTTCCACCAGCAATCTCTACATGGTGCCGGGCAAGCAGGCGCCGGAGGAACTCATCGCCGACATCAAACAAGGGTTCTACGTGAACGAATTGATCGGCATGGGCGTGAACGGCGTCACCGGCGACTACAGCCGGGGTGCCGCGGGGTTCTGGATCGAGAACGGGAAGATCACCTATCCGGTCAGCGAGGTCACGATCGCGGGCAATCTGAACGCCATGTTCGCGAACCTCACGCCCGCAAACGATCTCATCTTCAAGTACGGCACGAATGCACCGACTTTGCGCATCGAAGGCATGACCGTTGCCGGCAGCTGATCGCGACCTCCTTATCGCCGCGGTACGCGAGGCGGGCGCGATCGCGCGCGAAGGGTTCGCGAGCGTTTCGAAGACGTGGGAAAAGTCGAAAGGCAATCCCGTCACCGAAACAGATCTCGCGGTCGATTGCTTCCTGAAGGAACGGTTGGGTGCGGCGCGGCCCGATTACGGCTGGCTGTCGGAGGAAAGCGCCGACACGAGCGAGCGCCTGGGCAAGCAACGCCTCTTCATCGTCGATCCGATCGACGGCACGCTCTCCTTCATCAAGCGCACGCCGGAGTTCACGATCTGCGCCTGCGTGGTGGAGGACGGCGCGCCCAAGGCCGCCGCGATCTTCAATCCGATCACGGACGAGATGTTCGAGGCGGCGCGGGGCGAAGGCGCGCGGCTCAACGGAGCGCGCATTCGCGTGAGCGGCCGCGACGTGCTCGAAGGCTGCAAGATGCTCGTCGCGCGCGACGTGATCGAGCATCCGGCCTGGCCGACGCCGTGGCCCAAAATGGAGATCGGTAAGCGCGCCTCCATCGCCTATCGCATGGCGCTGGTCGCGAACGGCGCCTATGACGCGATGATGGCGCTGTCGTCGAAGTGGGAATGGGATACGGCCGCGGGCACGCTGATCATCGAGGAAGCAGGCGGGATCGTCAGCGCGCATACGGGCGCGGCGCTCGCCTATAACCAGCCGACACCCACGCATCGCAGCGTCGTGTGCGCGGGGCCCGCCCTGCACGCGGCGATCCTGGAGCGGACGGGGCATATCAAGTTGCCATAGCCGGTGCACTTGACGGGCGGCGCGGTGTTCCCGCATTCAACCCCGTCATTTTCTGGCGGATCGTTCATGGCCAAGCAGTTGTTGCACCTGGTTTTCGGCGGAGAATTGAGTTCGCTCGACAAGGTCGAATTCCGCGATCTTTCGAAGGTCGATCTCGTCGGGCTCTATCCGAGCTACGCGAAAGCCAAGGACGCGTGGAAGGCCGCGGCGCAGGCGACGGTCGATAACGCGCATATGCGCTATTTCGTGGTGCATCTGCATCGCCTGCTTGACCCGGACGAAGACGGTCCTGCGCCAAAGGCGAAAGCGCGGCCTGCAGCCAGGCGTGGAAAACCGTCGAAAACCGGCAACCGCAAGTAACCATCCGGTTCCCGCGGTTGTGGTTAACCCTCTGGCCGCATGTTAGTTTTGCCGGTTGACGAGAAGAGGGGCCGGGCGGCGAATACGGCGTGACGGAGACTGCTCTAACAACTTCCAATCAGGCGCGTCCGAACGACACGCGGCCGTTGTGGCGGCTGGCGCAGGATTTCGTGCGGCCCTACGGCGCGACGATCGGGCTGATCGTGGGGCTGATGGTCGTCGAGGCCGGACTAACGGCGGCGCTCGCCTATCTGCTGGACCCGGCGGTCAAGTACCTGTTCACGGACAAAGACCCGCAGATGCTGACCGTCATCCCGGCGGCGCTGCTCGGGGTGATGATCCTGAAGGCGACAGTCTCGTATTTCAGCGGCGTGTCGCTGGCGCAGGTCGGGCAAGGCGTCATCAACGACCTGCAGGTCGCGATGTTCGCGAAGGTGACGCGGTACGACATCGCCAAGCTCAACGCCATGCATTCGGGGCAGTTCGCGTCGCGATTCCTGAACGATGCGCTCTTGATCCGCGAGAGCGTGACGCGCTCGGTCCAGGGGATGGTGCGCGACGTGCTAACTATCATCGGGCTCGGCGCGGTGATGTTCTACCAGGATTGGCTCTTGGCGCTGATCCTGTGCGCGGTGCTGCCGGTGACGGCGCTCCTCACGCTCAATCTCGGGCGCAAGACCAGCAAGGCCGCGACGCGCAGCATGGCCTCGACCGGCGATCTGGCCACGCATTTGTCCGAAACGCTCGACGGCCGGCGCGTCGTCAAGGCGTATCGCATGGAGGATCACGCGATCGCCCGCGCGACCCATATCGTGACAGAGCGCATGAAGCATCTGATGAAGGGCGCCAGTGCGCGCGCGGCGGCGACGCCGACGGCGGAGGCGCTCGCGGGGCTCGGGATCGCGGCAGTGATTTTCTATGCCGCTTATCGCGGGATGGAGATCAACGCCTTCACGTCCTTCCTGGGCGCGATGATGCTGTCCTATCAGTCGATCCGCACGCTTTCGAATTTCTATACGGCGCTGAGCGAAGGGTCGGCGGCGGCGGCGCGCGCCTATGCGCTGCTCGATGCGCCGAGCGACATCACGGATACGACGACCGCGACGCTCAAACTGGCGCCGGCGCCCAAGCGCGCGAGCGTCGCGTTCAAGAACGTCCGGTTCGAGTACGGCGCGGCGATCCCGGCCCTCAACGGCGTGACGTTCGATTTACCGGCGGGCAAGACCGTCGCGCTCGTCGGGCCGTCGGGCGCGGGCAAGAGCACGTTGCTGAATTTGATCCTGCGCTTTTACGACGTGACGGGCGGCGCGATCGAGATCGACGGGCAAGACATTCGCAACGTGACTGTCGCGTCGTTGCGCGACGCGTCCGCCCTGGTCACGCAGGAGCCGTTCCTTTTCGACGAAACGATCGCCGACAACATCGCTTGCGGCAAGCCGGGCGCGACGCGGAGCGAGATCGAGGCTGCCGCGCGCGTCGCGGCGGCGCATGAGTTCATCCAATCGTTGCCGCTGGGGTACGAAACGCTGGTCGGGGAAGCGGGCGTGCGGGTTTCCGGCGGGCAAAGGCAGCGCATCGCGATTGCGCGCGCGATCCTGAAGAACGCGCCGATCCTCTTGCTCGACGAGGCGACGTCTTCGCTTGACAGCGAGAGCGAGCGCGCGGTGCAGGCGGCGCTGACGCAACTCATGAAGGACCGCACCACGCTCGTCATCGCGCATCGGCTGTCGACGATCGCGGATGCGGACAAGATCGTGGTGCTCGACCACGGCAGCGTGGTCGAGCAAGGGACACACGGTGAACTACTCGCCCGCGGCGGGCTTTATGCGCGGCTCTATCGCACGCAGTTCGCCGAGACGCGGGGCGCACCCGCGGCCGTGGCCGAGTAGCGGCGATGCTCAGGGACACGTGGCGACGTATACGAAAGTCCGAGGCGCTGCGCGGTGTCGGGTGCTGGCTTGCGGCGCAGTACATTAGGCTCGTGTGGGCGACGGGGCGCTGGGAGATCCGCAACGGCGCCACGCCGGAGCGGTTCTGGGCCGAAGGCGAGCCCTTCATCATCGCCTTCTGGCACGGGCGCTTGCTGATCCTGCCGGCGATGTGGCCGACCTCGGCGACCATGCACATGCTGATCTCGATGCATCGCGACGGCGAGCTGATCGCGCGCGCCATCGGCTATTTCGGGCACGGCACCGTGCGCGGCTCGGCGGCGAAGCCCGGATCGGCGAAGGACAAAGGCGGCGCGGCCGCGCTGCGCAACATGCTCAAGGCGCTGAAAGCGCACGAGTATGTCGGCATTACGCCCGACGGGCCGCGCGGGCCGCGCATGCGCGCGACCGACGGTATCGTAACCGTGGCGCGCGTCTCCGGCGTGCCGATCATTCCGTGCAGTTACAGCGCGCGCTCGCGCTTCGTGTTGGGGACGTGGGATCGCTTCGTCGTTCCCCTGCCCTTCACGCGCGGCGTGATCGTGTGGGGCGAGCCGATCACCGTTGCGCGCGATGCGGACGCGACCGGCGTCAACGCGGCGCGGCTTGCGGTCGAGGCGGGGTTGAACGGCGTCACGAACATCGCGGACCGCGTCATGGGCGTCGCGCCGGTCGAGCCCGCACCGCTAGCGCAGTCGGGGGCGCTGGCGTGATGGCCATCAAGCGCTCAAGGCTGCTCTCCGCCTATCGCGCGGTGACCAGTTTCGCCGAACCGCTGGCCGCGCGCATGCTGCGCCGGCGTCTTGCGCGCGGAAAGGAAGACGAGGATCGCCTGCCGGAGCGGCTCGGACGCGCCGGACGGGTGCGGCCCAAGGGTCCGCTGGTCTGGATCCATGCGGCGAGCGTGGGGGAGTCCGTTTCCGTGTTGCCGCTGATCCGAGAGCTGGGGCGGCTCAAGCCGAACACGAGCGTGCTGGTGACGACCGGCACCGTCACCTCGGGCCGCGTGATGGGCGAACGTCTGCCGCCGAACGCGTTCCATCAATTCGTGCCTGTCGACACGCCCAGCGCGGTGCGCGCCTTCCTCGACCATTGGCGGCCGAGCCTGGCCTTGTGGGTCGAGTCCGAATTGTGGCCCAACATGCTGCATGAGACAAAGGAACGGCAGATTCCCGTCGTGCTCGTGAATGCGCGCATGTCGGACGCGTCTTATCGCGGGTGGCGGCACGCGAAGCAGGCAGCGGCCGAGTTGCTGGGCACGTTCGATCTGTGCCTCGCGCAAGATGAGGCCGTCGCCGACAAACTGACGCGCTTGGGTGCGCGGCGTGTGGAAGTGCCCGGGAATCTGAAGCTCGTGGGCGATCCCTTGCCGTTCGATGCGGACATCTTGGGCGAACTCAGGTCGGCGATCGGTGGGCGGCCGATGTGGCTGCTCGCGTCGAGCCATGACGGTGAGGAGCAGCTGGCCGCGTTCACGCATCGCGATCTGCAGGCCCATTTTCCGCGGCTTCTGACGATCATCGTGCCGCGCCATCCGCAGCGCGGGCCCCAGATCGCCGCTTCGCTCGAGCCGTTGTTCCATGTCGCGCGGCGGTCGAAGGGCGAATTACCCACGCGCGATACCGAAATTTATATCGCCGATACCCTGGGCGAGCTCGGCGTGTTCTATCGTCTGTGTCCGCTGGTCGTCATGGGCGGCAGTTTCGTGCCGCATGGCGGGCAGAATCCGCTGGAACCCGCGCGGCTTGGCGCCGCAGTGTTGAGCGGGCCCCATGTCGGCAATTTCCGGGATATATTCCGCCTCCTCATTGCTTCGGGTGGAGCGGAAGTGTTGGCGTCGAACGATCAGTTGACGCCGCGCGTGGGCGCCTTACTCGACAACGACATGGAAACCATGCGACGGGGTCAAGCCGCCGCCCAAGCCGCCGGAACGAAAGAGCCGCTCGTGCGAACGTTCGAATTTCTTGCACCGTATTTGAGGGCGCTGAATGCCAATGCGCGCGCCTGAGTTCTGGTACTCCGATCCGAACGAGTCGGTTGCGTTCGTGCTGAAGCCGTTGGGCTGGCTTTACGGTTTTGTCGGGCGGACGCGGGCCTCGATGACCGTGCCATACCGCGCGTCGGTCCCTGTGATTTGTGTGGGCAATCTGACGGCCGGCGGTACCGGCAAGACGCCGCTGGCGATTGCGATCGGGGAGAAGCTGAAGGCGCGGGGGTTGCGCGTCGCGTTCCTGTCGCGCGGCTACGGCGCGGAGATCCCTGGCGCGATGGTGGTGGACGCCGCCGAAGACACGGCGAGGGACGTCGGCGACGAACCCTTGATGCTGGCCCAGCATGCGATGGCGATCGTTTCGCCGGACCGGCCGGCGGGCGCGAGGCTTGCGGTCTCACGCGGGGCGCAGGTCATCGTCATGGACGACGGGTTTCAGAATCCGAGCCTTTCGAAAGATCTTTCCTTCGTCGTGGTCGACGCGGCGAAGGGGTTCGGCAACGGCTGCCTGATCCCGGCCGGGCCTTTGCGCGAACGCGTCGAAGACGGGCTTGCGCGCGCGCAAGCCGTGATCGCGATGGGCGAAGGCGGCGTTTCGCTGCCCGTTTCATTGCCTCTGCTTCGGGCCGACCTCATCCCGCGCGCCGAAGACGCGGCTTCGCTCAAGGGGCAGCGCGTCTTGGCGTTTGCGGGTATCGGCGAGCCGAAGAAGTTCTTCGCGACACTCGAAGCCTGCGGCGCGATCATCGAAACCGCGAAAGAATATCCCGACCATTATGCGTACAGCGACGACGACATCGCCGACCTCAAAGAGGTGGCGCAGCGCTTCGATGCGCTTCCCGTCACCACGGAAAAGGATTTTTTGCGCCTTGAGCCCGGGCTTCGCGATGGAATCCGGGCGCTGCGCGTCGCGGCGCGGTTCGACCCGGACTCCGGGCGCCAAATCGACCAACTCATCGATCAATGTCTGACACGATTCCCGACACCCCTACTCGTCAAGCACTGAGGCCGATCAAGCGCGCGACCAAGGTCGCGACGCAGGCGCTCTATGTGGTCGAGTACGCTCTGTTCTGGAGCGTGATGGCGCTGTTCCGCGTGCTGGGCTTGGAGCGCGCATCGGACTTGGGCGGTTGGCTTGCGCGCACTGTCGGACCGAAGATTCCGGTGACGCGGCGCGCGCGGCGCAACATGGCACGCTCTCTGCCCGAACTCAGCGAAGCGCAGCGCGCGAAAGCGATCGTCGACATGTGGGACAATCTCGGTCGCACGTTCGCCGAATACGCGCATCTCGACAAGTTCTGGTCGCAGCGTGCCGGCGCGCGGATCGAGATCGTCGGCATGGAGCACGCGGAAGCGGCGATCGCGAAGGGTAACGGCGGCCTCTTCGTGTCGGGCCACTGCGGCAATTGGGAGTTGATGCCGCGCTGCATCGCGGACAAGGGCCTGAAGGGGACGCTCGTCTATCGCCCTCCGAACAATCCCTATGTCGATGCATGGATCAACAAGCAGCGGCGCATCGGATTGCCGACGCTGGCCGCC
>JBGOVA010000115.1:0-15092 GCA_041477875.1 Micropepsaceae bacterium
GAAGTCGCGCGCCCGCGTAAGACCGTGGATGAACTCGCGCCCGTTCGCGCCGGGGCCGAGCCACGGCACGTGATACCAGCCGCGCACCTTGTTCGCCTGCAAGCGCCAGTCAATGCGATCCTGCCCCTCGAGCGCATAGTCCAACAGCACGCGCAGGTAGCGCTCCGGCTCCTTGCGAAAACTGATCGCCTCCCACGGCCGCGCCTCCGCCTTCGGCCGGGCAGGGAAACGAAAGTTCGGTTCGAAGACCGCGCCTGTCCACGACGCGTCGGGCCTCTCCATGCGGTCGAGCGGCGACGCCGCGGCGCCGCCGGCCAAACACAGCCAAACCGAAAAACAGAACAAGCCGGCAACAACGCGCATGCGTACAATTTCCCACGGGGACCGCGCGCCAACAAGCGCGCCCGGTTGCTTGGATCGCGCAGGCTGAACTAGGGTAGGCCACGTTCAGCGTAATGTGATGGGGAACCTCGTGAAATTCGGGCAGTTCGTGATAGCGGGCGCGTTGGTGCTCGCCCCTGTGGCAGCGTTCGCGGCGCCTGCCGCCACGCCAATGGAAACCTTGGACCTCGGCGACGGCTACCAATTTGAATTGATCGGCGCCGGCGACACGCCGGCCAAAATCGCCAACCCCAAATCGATCTACATCAACGTCGCCTTGAAGGACGACAAGGTTTTGGCCGATCACGCGAAACTGATCGAGGCCGCGGACCGGCTGTTCGAAACCGTCCTGATGGGCGCGGCCGAGAAGGGGTACTACAAGCGCGCGACGGTCAACGTCCGCAAGCCCGGCGCCACCGCGACCCCGGCGTATGAGGATTTCCTCTACATCCGCGGCGCCGATGAAGTCTGGCTGCGCCAGGCCGGGAACGCGCCGTGGAAGACCGCGCAGGACCCGAAGTGGACGCCGCCCGCGACCGACAACATCGAGGTCAAGGGCTTCGGCACCTTCGCCGTCGAGATGGCGATCGAGATCGCCGCCCCCGAGGGCTTCCACCGCGCCGCCGAGGTCGACTTCGTGACCAAGACCCCCGTCATCGACATCCAGGGCAAGTATCGCGAGATCAAGGCGCTGTGGGCGCGCATGGACCGCGCGAAGATGAAGGCCGACGGCTTCGACATGGTCCTCTTCGGCAACTTCGCCGAGGCCCAGCGCGGCCGCTTCCACGCGCGCAAGGGCTTCTTCGTGCGCATACCGCGCGACCTCGACGGCGACTGGCCCGAGCTCCCCGCGCGCGCGCCCGACGACCGCGACCTGATGATCTCGAAGAACGAGATCCCCGCCGACGAACTGACGAAAACGATCCGCCGGACGTTTGCGTCGGGCTTGGACACGATGCGCCTGACCGAGGTGATCGCCCCGCCGCTCGACGCCGCCGCGACAACCGCGACGGTGGGGTTTGCGGAAGGCGCGCCCGTGATCAAACTCGACCCCAACGCCTTTGTGATCAAGATTCAGTAGGGCAGGGCGGCTTTTCCCGCCTGTCCGCCGTAGCTTTAGCGAAGGGGGATATTTTCCCGTGCCTTAAGCATGGCGTGGCGATCGGCTGGTTTTGGTCCCTCGTCACGCGAAGCGATCATCCCCGAATTCACAGGGCTCCCATCGAACTGGCCGCGGTTCAAAGTTTCGAACGCCGAGGTGTGTGGCGCCATCACCGCAGTGAAGAGCAATCGCTGCATTAACAGTTCTGCGCGAAGCCGAATGCAAGCGCCGCGACTGTACTCTTCGCTACGAGCGAATGATTCGCCCAACACGGACCTACACGATGCGCTCACATCGAGGCAAGCCCGTAGCTGGCCCACTTTCCCTTTTCGTCTCCTCTTTCATGTTGGCGTGCGTGTTGCTGCTCGCCGATGCAATGGGCGATCGCGCTACGGCAGAGCCGGTGGATGCCGCTCATTTCTATGCACCGGAATGGGCGGCCAAATATCCGCCGGACTACGTGTCGCCGTGTCCGGCTTGCGAAGACCAAGCTCGGCAGTTGAACGGCGCATGGGAGAGGCTGAAGCAGTTCGATGCCGACCACCCGGATGCGCGCAAATGGCATGCCGCGCATCAAGAAACGCTGAAGGCGCAGGCCGCGGCCGACGCGGCGAAAGCCGAGGCGGGCGCTGCCCCGCGCGGCGCCGCCAGAAATGCGGCAAGAGCCAAGCAAAAAACAGCCGACGACGCGCTAACGGACGCCAAGGTGAAAGAAAGCAACTCGGGCTCGAAGGAAGATCGCGACAAACTGGACTTCCTCGTACGCGGCATCGACGACTATGCGCAGCGCCTCGCCGCATGCGAGGCGGCTTGCGTCCCGCCGGCGCCAGCTCCGGTAGGCGCCGCTGGCCCGCCCGCCGCTCCGCCGCCGCCACCGGTCCCGCAACCCGCGCCGACGTCGAATGCGGGCATCGGCACGTACACTCGTGGCTTCAAAGGTCCCGACAAAGCCCAAGACAGCCGCAAGGGCATGTCGGCGAAGGATTTGTACACGCTGTTGGACGGCGCGCTCGGCACGAACTTCCACAGCTTGCTGCTCGTGTATCCGGGTTGCTTCACAGCCGACTTCACGAACCAAGGCGAAAGGAGCGGCGTCGGCACATCGGGCAAGCCCGTCGCGATCTTGTCGGCGACCGACAGATGCGTCGCGGGCCAACTGTCCGGCGGCGACAAGGAGGGCGGCTATTTCGTCCGCGGCCTGGATGACGGCCTCAACAAGGCAGGTGCCACCGCCGGCAGCGCGTTCCGGAACGCCCAGCAATTCGTGATCGACATGCTGCATAACGAGAAGAGCCAACGCCCGCTTGCCGATCCGAACGTGTTCAGCCCGAGCGGGGTCTTCCTTCCCGCGGGCTCCGGCAAGGGCGACGCCATGAAGATCGGTACGGCGTCGGGCGCGAGTTCGCTGCATGCGATTTTATGGTTCGGCAGTCCCGAAGAATGCGGCGACTGGAACGACATCTATTGGACGTGGCAAACGCTTAAAGACCAAGGGTTTGCAGACAAGGACATCAAAGTGTTCTTCGGCAGCGGCGAACGAGGAGCCGACGGCTCCCCCGAAGTGTGGCCGACCAAGAAACTGGATAGGGCAGGACCGAACCGAACAATCAAGCCGCCGATCTCGGTGAGAAGTCTCGCTCAGCTGTCGCACTGCGCCTACCAAGGCGAGAACGCCGCGAATGGCACGCTGTTGAAGTACGAGGCCGCGACGTTTGCCAACGTCCAAAAGGCGTTGGAGGCGTGGAAGGGCATCTCCGAAAAAAGCTCGAACGAACAATTCGTCCTCGTCGCGCACGGGCACAATTGGCCGCGCGTGCAGAGCGGGCAAATTTCATTCCTGATGCCGGGCGAAGGCGGCGCAAGGCCTGGTTTCGGTTATCCGACGCTTCCGGGCATGCCGTCGCAGGACGGAACCTACGTTGCCATGTCGACCGGTTTCTTCTTCGGGCAATGGCAGGGCCCGCGGCCGGTCTATATGGGTATCGAGGACGCGGCGCTCGTCCAGCGTTTTGGCATCGAAGACCTCGAAACCGACGACAGCTTCGCCGGGTTCGACGGACACGTCACCGTCGGTTTGAGCGAGACCAGTGCGCTTCACTTGGGCGTCAACACATACGATGTCTCGTTTTCCGGCACGCGCGACAGTTTCGATCCGCTCGGTCAGGACCTGTTGTTCCCGGGCGTGACCTCGGCCGGTTTTTCGCTGATCGGTCTTGTGCCGGAAGGGACCCCGGGCGGCGTCAACGTCGTCGACGGTATGCGCTACAACTTCAACGCCGAGAACACGACGTTCTACGGCGCCTACGCGCTCGCGCGCGACTATGGGCCGGTGAACCTCACCGGCTACGGCGGCGTCGCGCACACGATATCCAACCAAGAGCAGAGGCTTGCAGGCGACATTCCGGGCTACGGCTTCGGCTTTGCCTACAACACGACCTTCGACACCGAGGTCACGCGCGCCCTGGCCGGCGCCACCGTCGTCTATCCCGTTCAGTCCGTAGCCGGTCTCTCTGTGAATGCGGGCGCGACGCTGTTTGCGAACTTCGCCGACACGAACGGGCAGGACAGCCTGGTGCTCGACGGTGTTTTCGAAAGCCGCGCCATCGGCAACAACGAGGTGACGTTCGCCTGGTCGGCCGGCGTTGGCGTCGAGCTC
This sequence comes from Micropepsaceae bacterium, assembly GCA_041477875.1. GTDB lineage: Bacteria > Pseudomonadota > Alphaproteobacteria > Micropepsales > Micropepsaceae > SZUA-430. The sequence goes on from JBGOVA010000115.1 coordinate 4,140, forward strand.
AATCTCGGCGGCGCAGCGACGTTCTTCGCCGGCTACCGCTACGTCGACGACGACGTCACGCCGGTCGCGGTGCGCGAGGACGCGGGCCCCAGCCATGCCGACTTCGAACGCTCGCAAGCGCATATCGGAATGTTGGGCGTTAGGGTCGCCTTATAGGGTCGCGGCGGCGGTTGGCCTCCGACCAACGGCTGGAAGTGCTGCGCGCGAACTCTCGCCGCGTTTCCACTCAACGCCAATCCATCGTGCGTTCGGCACGTGCCGTCGCCGACGATGTGGTCGCTGAAAACGATCTTGGCCGAGCGCGCGGGCAGGATGGGGCACGCCCCCGGGCGGGCGCTCGACCAGCGTCGCGAGTTGCGGCGATGAGAAATGCTGGGCGTGGCGCGAGATAGCCGTAGGGGAACTTGCCCTCGATTCAAAGCGCGTGTTGGATGCCTCGCGCAGATCCAACGGGAGAAACTTCGATGACCACATCACTCTATGACTTGAGCGTAGCGAGTTTCCTGCAAACCTTGGGCGGCGTCTCCGGCTTTCTGGACAAGGGCCTCGCCCATTGCACGGCAAACAACATCGGCCCGAACGACGTCGTCGAGACGCGCCTTTATGCCGACATGCTGCCGTTCCGCTTTCAGATCCAGGCCGTCGCGCACCATTCGCTGGGCGCGATCGAGGGCGTGAAGCGCGGTCTGTTCCAGCCCCCCTCCCAACTGGCGCCGCTCGACTATCAGGGCCTTCAGAAGCACATCGCCGACGCGCGCGATGCCCTGCAGAAGTTGACGCCGGCCGAGGTGAACGCGCTCGAAGGCCGCGACGTCGTCTTCCAAATCCGCGATTTCAAAATGCCGTTCACCGCCGAAGGTTTCATCATGTCCTTCTCGCTCCCCAACCTCTACTTCCACGCCACCACCGCCTACGACATCCTGCGCATGAAGGGCGTCCCGCTCGGCAAGCGCGACTACATGGGCCAGCTGCGGCTGAAGACCTGATCGGGGAGCGCCGGTCGTATCCCAAAGCTCGTCATGGCCGGTTCGCGCTTCGCTTGACCGGCCATGACGAACTTTGGGCATTCGCGCGGACGATGCTAGAAACCCGCGGACACGCTATCACCCAAAGGAGCCTCACCCCATGGACCTGCATCTCAAAGGCAAGCGCGCGATCGTGCTCGGCGGCACGCGCGGTATCGGGCGCGCGATCGCAGAGACGCTCGCCGCCGAAGGTGCCGACGTCGCCATCTGCGCGCGCAACGCCGAGCAAGTGGAAGAAGCGGTGGCCGCCCTCAAGAAGAAGGGCGTGCGCGCAACCGGCGCGCCGGTCGACATCGCCAACGGCGCGGCGCTCAAGACCTGGGTCTCCGACGCCGCGAAGGCGTTCGGCGGCCTCGACATCCTGGTCTCGAACGCCAGCGCGCTGACGATGGGCGCCCATGCCGAGGCGTGGGAACAGCTCCTCAAGATCGACATTTTGGGCGCCGCCAACGCCTTCGAGGCCGCGCGCCCGCACCTTGAAGCCGCGGCGGCGGAACGCGGCGACGCGTCCTGCGTTTTCATCTCGTCCGTGTCCGCGGCCGAGACGCAGAACGCGCAGGCCTATGGCGCGATCAAGGCGGCGCTCATCCACTACGCCAAGGGCCTTGCCCGCGAGAATGCGAAGAAGAAGGTGCGCGTGAACGTGGTGTCCCCGGGAACCGTCTACTTCAAGGGCGGCGTCTGGCACATGATCGAGCAGAACATGACCGAGCGTTACAACGCCGCCATGAAGGCGAACCCGACCGGCCGCATGGGCACGCCCCAGGAGATCGCGAACGCCGCGGTCTTTTTGGCGAGCCCCGCGTCGTCCTTCACGACGGGCGCGAACCTGATCGTCGACGGCGCCATCACGAGCCGCGTGAATTTCTGATAGACTAGGAATCGGGCGGGGGCGTTCGGCGGGGGGAATCTTTGAGAGGAGACGCTCTGATGAAAGCCTTCACCTTCTTCGCCGGCCTTGTGCTCGCCGCGGCGCTGACTGCCGTGACTGCGCGCGCCGACAACGCGAACACGCTCCCCGCCGATCAGCCGACGACGGTGGGCGGCATCGAGGTCGCCTGCACCGGCGTCGGCGACGACGCCAACACCGACCCGCGCTGGCCGCAATACGCCGTGCGCATCGAGTTCGCGAACGCGCGCGCCGAATACCTCGCCGACATCGACATCACGATCTCCGACGCCAAGGGCGAGGTGCTCTTCTCGTTGCGCTGCGACAGCCCGTGGTTCCTGGCGAAACTCCCGCCCGGCAAATACACCGTCGCCGGCACGTTCGAAGGCCGCCTGACCAAGACCGCGAAATTCACCTCGCCCCGCTCGGGCCAAGCCCGCATCATCGTGCGCTTCCCGGAGGTGGCGGGGGAATAAGTGAGCAGAGGTGAGAAACGAGAAGTAAGAAATGAGAGGCGAGGCGAGATTCTGCTCTCACTACTCACTTCTCATCCCTCTTTTCTCACTTCCCCTTGAACTCCGCCTTGCGCTTCTGCAGGAACGCGCTCACGCCCTCGGCGAAATCCTCCGCGCGCCCGGCCTCTTTCTGCGCCTGGCGTTCGGCGTCGAGCTGTTCTTCGTAGGTGTTGAGCGGGCTCTCCCAATAGAGCTTGCGGATCAGCCCCAGCGCCACCGTCGGTCCGTGCGCGAGTTCGTCGGCGAGCTTCATCGCTTCCGCCGTCAACGCCGCATCGTCATAGACGCGATTGATCAAGCCCCACTCGAGCGCCTTCTCCGCCGAAAGCTTGTCGCCCATCAGCGACAGTTCTTTCGCGCGCGCCAATCCCACGAGCCGCGGCAACAGCCACGTCGATCCGCCGTCGGGCACGAGCCCGATACGCCGGAATGCCTGCAGGAAATACGCGGACCGGCCTGCGAGGATCATGTCGCCCATCAACGCAAAGCTCATGCCCACGCCCGCCGCCGGTCCGTTGACGGCGGTGATGAACGGCATCTTCAGATTGCGCAGGCGGCGCAGGAATGGATGATAGATCGTCTCGAGCGCGGCACCCGCGTCGCGTTCCTGCGGCCCGAACTCGTTCGACGACGGCCCGCCCGAAAGATTGGCGCCGGCGCAGAATCCGCGCCCCTGACCCGTCATCACGAGCGCGCGCAAGCCCGTGTCCGCCTTCTCGATATAGCTCATAGCCGCCATCAGGCCTTTGAGCATCTCGGGCGAGACGGCGTTCATCACCTCCGGATGATTAAGCGTCAGCACGCCGACGCGCCCGTGCACGTCGACCTTCACGCGTTCGAAGTCCATTCACTTACACTCCGTCATTTGCCTTTGAATTGCGGTTCGCGCTTGCCGAGGAACGCTGTCACGCCCTCGCGGAAATCCTCCGTGTCGCCGAGGCCGCGCTGCACCCGCCGCTCGAGTTCCAGCTGCTCGTCGAGCGTATTCTCCGCCGCTGCGTCGAGCACGCGCTTGATCTGGCCGAACGCGATCGAAGGCCCCTTCGCCAAGCGCGCGGCGAGCGCCGAGGCCTCGGCCATCAACGTATCGTCGGGAACGCAAGCCCAAATGAGCCCCCAGTCGGCCGCTTGCTTTGCCGGCAACCGGTCGCCCAAGAGCGCCAAGGCACGCGACCGTGCGCGCCCCAACAGCTGCGGGAAGAACCACGTGCAACCCATATCCGGCACGAGGCCCAGGCGTGGGCCGAACACTTGAACGAAATAGGCGGACTCGGCCGCGATCACGATGTCCCCGCAGAGCGCCAATCCCACGCCGCCCCCGGCCGCAACGCCGTTCACCGCGACCACGACCGGTTTCGCAAATGCCGACAGCTCGCGCACGAGCGGGTTGTAGCCGATCTCCATCGAATGCGAGATGCCTTCGCCGACCGAGCGCGCGACCCCGTCGCTGAAGCCGGCGTTCGACAGATCCGCGCCGGCGCAAAACCCGCGCCCCTCGCCGGTGACGACGAGCGCCTTCACGCCGTCGTCCTTCGCCAGCGCGCGCAGCGCGGCGCGGATGTCGTCGATCAAGCCCTTGTTCAGGCTGTTGAGCGCGGCGGGACGATTGAGCGTCAGCGTCGCAACGCCGTCTTTCGTTTCAACGACGATGTTGTCGTAAGCCATGCGTGTTCGACCCGAAGCAATCTCGCTCCAGGCGACCACAGGACGACGGTACGTGCAATGGTATTAGGCGCCGACCCTGCGCTTCAGTTCCGTAGGGTCAACGGTCTTCTCGGACATCACGCGGTTGCGGCCGCTGCGTTTGGCGGCATAGAGACATGCATCCGCGCGATTGATTGCGCTTTCGATCGGCTCACCCGGAACGTATTGGGCGACCCCGATCGACAACGTGATCGAGCCCAGCGTCTCGCCCGTCGAGCGCTTGACGATCTTCTTCGACTCGACCGCGACGCGAATGTGCTCCGCCACGGTCATCGCGTTCTGAAGCGACGTCTGCGGCAGGGCGACGATGAATTCCTCCCCGCCGTAACGCGCGGCCGTATCGCGGCCCTTGGTGTTCGATTTGAAGCACTGCGCGACAAGCCGCAAGACCTGGTCGCCCGTCGCATGGCCCCAGGTGTCGTTGAATTTCTTGAAGTGGTCGACGTCGCCGATCAGCACGCAAAGCGGCTCGCCTTCTTCGACGGACTCTTTCACCGCAACCTTCATGCACTCGTCGAAGCCGCGCCGATTGGCCAGGGCGGTGAGCGGATCGATCTGGCTTTCCTTGCGAATGGTCTCGAGCCGGTTGCGCAAAACCTGTATTTCGCTGGTCGAAGTTTTGAGTTCCGTCTCCAGCGTCTTGTTCTTGGCCTCGATCGCACGGGTCGCCGCAACCACGCCCTCGATGATGACTCTGAACTGACCCACGTCGCCGGTCGTCAGCTGGTGCGTCGCCGTGTTCAACGTCCGGCCGTAGGTCGCAGTGTCTTTTCCGGCACCCTCCAAGGCTTTCGCGAACTTCTGCAGTTCCTCCTGCAGCTTGCCGCCCATCTCGTCCAGTGTGACGTTCAACACCCCGCCGAAGAAGCGCAAGTGCAGTTCGCGCATGTGGTTCATGTCGGAGGTCTTGCCCGCGGCGACCGCGCCGTCGAGCGCCGCGATCAGTTCGTGGTTCTGTCCCGTCGCATAGCCGAACCACAGCTCGTAGTTCGGCGGCGTCGGCAGGATGTCGTACTCGCGCAGGAGTTCGAGCGTGCGCGCGCCGAGCGCGCGCGCGTGATCCGGCATCTCCCAATAGTGCACTGACCCAACTCCCGCTCCCGACGGCGTGTATGCTCTCAGCTGCGGCCGAAAATTCGATTAAGATTGCCTGTCTTTTTGCCCGGTTTTAAGCCGATAATTGACCCATTCCGGGTCGGGCAGGTCGGTAAACGCGCGTATCTCGGCGTCGGCCCAGCGACTGCGCAAAGTGCGGAAGTAAGGATCGTCGCCGGCGATCTTGCGCGCGGTCCCTCCCGCATAGGAATTCTTCGGGTAAGCGATCAGATCGATCGGCAGCCCGACCGCGGCATTGCTTGCAAGTGTGGCGTCGAACGAAAGCAGCGCGCACTTCGCCGCCGTCGACAGCGGCGTGCGCGCGTTCAGCATCCGGTCGAGGATCGGCTTGCCGTATTTGCGCTCGCCGATCTGCACGTAGGGCGCATCGTCGCCGACTTCGACGAAATTTCCGGGCGGGTAGATGAGGAACAGGCGCGGCGCCTCGCCTTTGATCTGGCCGCCGAGAATCAGGGACACATCGAACGCGACGTTGTGGCGGGCGAGGGCGACGGCCTCCGTCCGCTCGATCTCGCGCAGGACCTGGCCCACCATCTCGGCGGCGGCGTAAAGCGTCTCGGCCTTCAGCAGCGATCGTTCCGCTCCCTTCGCCGCGCGTTTCGCCGGCGCCAGATCGGCGTTGACCCGATGCACCACGGCCTGCGACAGCGCAAGGTTTCCGGCCGTCATCAGCAACAGAAAGCGCTCGCCCGCCCGCTCGAAAACATGGACCTTGCGCGAGGTCGAAACCTCGTCTAGCCCGGCACTCGTGCGGCTGTCCGCGGCGAAGATCAGGCCCTCTTCGACCTTGATCGCCAAGCCATAGCTCATAGGTCCTCCCCCGTGCCGGGTTGTCGCTTCAGGCGCGGATTCGTCTATAAGGTGTCATCAAAGCATTGAAACGAGCACGGAGAAACGACCCATGAGTGCGACAGAACTGCGCGCGACCCTCGACAAACAGCGCGCCGCCTACCTGCGCGACGGACCGCCCTCGGCCGAAATCCGCATCGACCGCCTCGATCGCTGCATCGGTCTGTTGGTGGATCATCAAGAGGAAATCGCCGACGCGCTGAACAAGGACTTCGGCAGCCGCTCGGTGCAGATGAGCAAGTTCACCGACGTGTCGGGCTCGATCGGACCGCTGAAACATGCGAAGCAAAACCTGCGCAAGTGGATGCGCGTCGAAAAGCGCAAACCGACGCCTGCGATCCTCGGGTTGTTCGGCGCAAAAGCGGAAGTCCATTGTCAGCCGCTCGGCGTCGTCGGCGTGATCTCACCCTGGAACTTCCCGGTGAACCTGACCTTCACGCCGCTCGCCGGCATCCTCGCTGCCGGTAATCGCGCGATGATCAAGCCGTCCGAGTACACGCCCGCCTCGTCCGACTTGATGGCGCGCATGTTCAAGAAGGTATTCGACGAAGTCGAAATCGCCGTCTGCGTCGGCGGTCCCAACGTCGGCGAAGCGTTCAGCCGTCTGCCGTTCGACCACTTGCTCTTCACCGGCGCGACCTCGATCGCCTATCACGTGATGCGCGCCGCCGCCGAGAACCTGACGCCGGTCACGCTGGAACTCGGCGGCAAGTCGCCCGTGATCATCGGCCAAGGCGCCAACATCGAACAAAGCGCGACGCGCGTGATGGTCGGCAAGACACTGAACGCCGGACAAATCTGCTTGGCACCCGACTATGTGTTGGTCTCCGAAGGCCAGCGCGACGAATTCGTCAGCAAGGCCACGGCCGCCGTGACGCGCATGTACCCGACCTTGAAAGACAACCCGGACTACACCTCGGTCGTCAATCAGCGCCACTACGATCGCCTAACGGGCTACATCGCCGAAGCGAAATCGAAGGGCGCCAAGGTCCTCGAAATCAACCCGGCGCGCGAAGATCTGCGCCAGCAGCCGCATCACAAGATCGCGCCGACCATCATCCTCGACCCGACCGACGACATGAAAGTGATGCAGGACGAGATCTTCGGCCCCGTTCTGCCGGTTAAGACCTACAAGTCCGTCGACGAAGCGATCGGCTACGTCAACTCGAAAGCGCGCCCCTTGGGCCTCTACTATTTCGGCGGCGACGCCGGCGAGAAGGAGAGGGTGCTGACGCGCACGACCTCGGGCGGCGTCACCGTCAACGACACGATCATGCACGTCGCGATGGAAGACCTCCCCTTCGGCGGTGTCGGCCCCTCCGGCATGGGCGCCTATCACGGCATCGACGGCTTCCGCCAGTTCAGCCACCGCAAAGCGGTCTATCAGCAGCCGACCTCGAACTTTGTGGAAAAACAACTCGCCGCCATCCGCGCCCCGTACGGCGAGGCGATCCAGAAGCAGTTGGCGGGATCCATCAAGCGCTGACGCCCAACAAACAAAAGTTCGTCATGGCCGGGCTTGACCCGGCCAACCAGTGGCGCGCGCACCTCGGTGTCCGAAAAAATCTCAAGCGCCTATTTTTGATTGCAGCTGCTCGTCTTCCGGATGTAACGGCATTCGTCGCCAATCGAATGCCTGCAATATCGCGGCCGCCTCGCCATCGAATTCAGGTCGATAGTGGTGCTCGTGAGGACTGGGGGTGCGAGGTTGGCCAACGACGAATCCTAGGCTTCGTAGAGCCGACTCAAACCGGGCCAATGGGCCGTAGGCGAAAATGAGATTGTGACGGTCCCACACGATTGTGGCTTGCTCCGATGGAGAGTGGATCCAGATATCGTGTCGCGCGTCGCTTGAAAGGAACGCGGCAAAGCGCTTGAGAAATGCGCGAACCTCGATCCCGTTCAATTCAGGGCTTTGATACCGCCCGCTTTCGCCCTCACCGCGCGGCGTGTGAAGAAGGTACAGCAAGAAAAAAGGCGGTGTGAGAAAGTCGATCAGGTTGGCAAACACCTTGATATCACCGCGGGGAACGCCGGCCACGATTCGCGTACCATGTCCGTTCGCAGGTTCGGTCCCAAACGTGCGCGCGTGAATGTGCTCGACCCACTCGCCGTCGACTTCATGCCCAAGCTTGAAAGACAAACCAGATCTCCATTGCCAGGAGCGATTCAGTCAGATGTTACCTGTGTCGGCCATCGTTTCCCGCGCGCACAGACGTGCGCGTTGCTGGGTGGCCGGGTCAGGTCAAGCCCGGCCATGACGACGTCGCCGCCCTAGACCGGCTCGGTCTCTTTCTTACGCCTGATCAGGTGCTGCGGCACCGGGCGCAAGAGGAACGCCGGCATGTGGTCGTTGCCGCCCGATGCTGAATCGCCCGCGTCGTCTTTGTGGCGGCGATTGTCGCGATGCTGGCGCTTCTCGGGCTTTGCGTGCTGCTCGGCGCGTGGCGCATGTTCCTTGGGCGCGTGTTCCCTCGGTACATTCTCTTTGGGTGCATGCTCTTTGTGCGCAGGCCGCTCGCGCTGCGGCGGCGCATCCTTGTGCGGATGGCGCTCGCGATGAGGTCTCTCCGCCCGCGCGGCAACGGCGACAGGCTCGGCCGCCGGAGCCGCAGCAACAGGAGCGGTTGTGCTGTCGACCGGCGTCATCGACGCCGTATGTTCGTGCTTGGGACCGCGACTGCGATCACGGTCGCGCCCACGGCCGCCGCGTTCGCGCCCGCCGCCGCGGCGGCCTTCGCCGTCGCGCGGGCGATCGCCGCGATGCGACCGATGATCGGGCGTGACCTCGATGTCGGTCATTTCCTCCCGTTCCATCTTCATGCCGGTCAGTTTCTCGATCGCCGCGACGTACTTGAAGTCGCCGGGTCCCGCGATCATCAGCGCATGGCCCACGCGTCCTGCGCGCCCGGTGCGTCCGATGCGATGGATGTAGTCGTCGGCGTGGATCGGCACGTCGAAATTGAAGATATGGCTGACCGCCGGAATATCGAGACCGCGCGCCGCGACGTCGCTCGCGACCAAAAGCTGAACGCCGCCGGCGCGGAAACTATCGAGCGTCTTCGTGCGCACCGGCTGCGGCAGGTCGCCGTGCAGCGCCGCGACCGAGAAGCCGTGCTTCGACAGCGATTTATAAACGATGTCGACGTCGGTCTTGCGGTTGCAGAAGATGATCCCGTTCGTGATCGTCTCGCCGCGGATGATACGGCGCAGCGCCTCGCGCTTCAGCTTCGCGTCATTAGCAGGCACGCCGATTATTTTCTGCACGATCGTCGTCGCGGCCGTCGCCGGGCGCGACGCCTCGATGCGTTCGGGATTGCTCAGGAACTGATCGGCGAGCCGCGTGATTTCCGGCGGCATCGTCGCCGAGAAGAACAAGGTCTGGCGCGTGAACGGCAACAGCTTGCAGATGCGCTCGATATCCGGAATGAACCCCATGTCGAGCATGCGGTCCGCTTCGTCGATGACGAGCGTCTGCACGCCGGTGAGCAACAGCTTCCCGCGCTCGAAATGATCGAGCATGCGCCCGGGTGTCGCGATCAGCACGTCGACGCCGCGCGTGATCTTCATGTCCTGCTCGTCGTAGCTGACGCCGCCGATCAGCAGGGCCATCGAGAGCTTGTGGTACTTGCCGTATTTCTCGAAGCTTTCGGCGACTTGCGCGGCGAGTTCGCGCGTCGGTTCCAGGATGAGCGAGCGCGGCATGCGCGCCTTCGCGCGCCCCGACGCCAGCTTCTGAATCATCGGCAGGGTGAACCCTGCGGTCTTGCCCGTGCCAGTTTGTGCAATTCCCATCACGTCGCGACCGGCCAAAACGACCGGGATCGCTTTCTCTTGAATGGGCGTGGGCGTTGAATAACCGGCATCCGCGATAGCGCGGAGCAAATCGGCCGAAAGGCCGAGACTTTCAAACGTCATCAGACTTCAATTGACTCCGGCGAGAGTGGCTTGTTTTCCAAGGCCGGAACGCCTCTCTCGCGAGACAAACCAACCACAAACGGGCCGACCGACCGGCAGCTCCCGGATCGGTCGTCAGCTCCGCGCGCAAGGGAACACATGCCCGAGTCGCGCGATCAGCTATTGCATCGCAACATAATGTGCTTGGCCAGAATGTCAATCAAAGGTGAAAGCAAGGTTTCGCTCCCTGGGGTTAGCGTTGATGCCAAATCAAAGGGATAATCATGCGTAACATTATTGTCGCAATCGCATTCGTCGCGACGTATTCACAAAGCGCGCTGGCAGACTCGACACCCGCACCGCCTCCGCCCGCCACACAACAGCCGAACTATGGTTGCCCGGGTCCGGAGTACCGGCAGTTCAAGTTCTGGGTCGGCGAGTGGAACGTGACCTCGACCAAAGGCGGCAAGCAGGCGGGCGAAAGCAAGATCGACCTCCTCGACGCGGGCTGCGTAATTTTCGAGAACTGGAAGAGTTCCAGCGGCGGCTCGGGCCACTCGCTCAACGTCTACGACCAAGCCGACGGCAAATGGCATCAGACTTGGATCGACGCGACGGGCGACCAAGTCCACTACATCGGCGAATTCAAAAACAGCAAAATGGAATACCGCGCCGACGACGTTTCGACACCGCAAAAGCAAAACGTCATCCTAACAATGACCTTCGAACCCCGCCCCGACGGCACCGTGCGCCAGTCAGGCACGATGTCGACCGACGGAGGCAAGACGTTCCAGCCGTCGTTCGATTTGATCTATACGCGGAAGAAATAGCGGCGACGGACGACGTCTCCGCGTCCGTTGAAAGCGCATGTCCCATCAACATCGCAGCGCGCCCACTTCACCCCTCGCCCTTCCTCAGGAAGGGAGAGGGGCCGGGGGTGAGGGTCGGCAGCCGCGCC
>JBGOVA010000134.1:0-12885 GCA_041477875.1 Micropepsaceae bacterium
CGCCGCTCGCTGCGCTCGTGGCGATCCACCTTCTCCCTCAAGGGGAGAAGGGCAACGGTCTTGGAAGGAAGCATGACGCCGGACGAACTTCTCGATCTCGCCAAAACCGAGTTTGCGTCGGATGATCCCGAGGTGCGGGCGCGGGCGGTGCAGCGGCTGCTCGTTGTCGTGCGGAATCATCAGAGCGTTCGTGGCGAGGCGTTGGCGATTTTCAAGACAGCGCTTGAGAGCGACGAGACCGCATGGGGCGCTTTGAACGCCGCGCGCGGCATCGAGCTTATCGCTGGGCGCGAAGAGGGGCGGCGGGCTTGGCGGCGTTTACTCGATCATCCGCGTGCGGAGGTCGTGGCGGGGGCGGCGGCGGTGGTCGACGCCGCGTTGGCGCCGGTGCTGATGGACGTGTTGGACCGGCGGGCCGAGCAGCAAGTGCGCGTTCCGGTGCTGCACGCGCTTGGGCGAACGAAATATGGGCTCGCCTACGATCCGCTTGTGCGGGCGCTCGGTGATCCGGAGTTGCGTCCGCACGCGATCGAGGCGCTCGCCGATCTGGGCGACGCGCGGGCAGTTGAGCACCTCACGCCGTTGCTCGTCGATAGGACCGAAGCGTGGCCCGAAGACAATCACGGGCCGATGCTGCGCGTGCGCGATCTCGCGAAGGCGGCTATCGCGCGGCTGGGCGCGGCGCCGGCGGCGGGCGGCCCGATGCGCGTCATGAAGGACGCTTCCGCGCCGAACGCCGGGCCGCGTCGATTGGAGCCGAAGGCATCACCGACGAACCCTCTCGCCTACCTGCCGATCGCGGCGGCGCTGGTGGAGCTGCCGTGGTTCGGCATTGTGGCGTTCGCAGTGCTGGTCACGGCGGGCACGCTCGAGACCACCGACGCCGGGACGCAGATGCTCGATCTCATCTCGATGAGCCCGGCAGTGCTGGGACTCGCCGGGGGCGCCTTCGCGATCGCGCGCGGCGGGCCGAAGACCACTCGCGAGAAGGTATGTTTCTTCACCGGCCTCATACTCTGCGGTTTGTTCGTGTTCAGCTTCGGCTGGGAGTTTTTCCATCCGCACGTGCCCACCTAGCGGTGGCGGCGGCCGGGGCGGGCGTGCCAGTATGGCGGCAATCGGCATTCAACAATCAACACCCGGAGAGTGAATCATGCGCCAAGCCGTCATCGTCTCTTATGCTCGCACGGGCCTCGCCAAGTCCGCGCGCGGCGGGTTCAACAACACGTCGAACATGACCATGCTGGGTCATGCGATCGAGCATGCAGTCAAAAGGTCGAAGGTCGATCCGAAGGAGGTGGAGGACGTCGTCGCGGGCTGCGTTGCGGCATCGGGGAATGTGGCGCGGGCGGCGGCGCTGCTGGCCGGGCTGCCGATCACTACGGCGGGCGCGACGGTCAATCGCGCTTGTTCGTCGGGACTGAACGCGATCGCCAACGCCTCGCACTACGTCGTCGAAGAGGGTGCCAACATCGTCGTGGGCTGCGGCGTCGACTCCATCAGCTATATGGGCGGCGGCGGCGGCGGCACTGAGCCGCGGCTGACGGAGATGTACCCCGATTTCTGGATGCCGATGATCGACACCGCGGACGTGGTGGCCGAGCGCTACAAGGTCAGCCGCGAGTACCAGGACGAATATTCGCTTGAGTCGCAGCGGCGCATGGCGTCGGCGCAGCAGGCGGGCAAGTTCAAGGACGAAATCATCTCCGTGAAGACGAAGATGAAGAAGGTCGACAGAGACACGAAGGCCGAGTCGTTCGTCGATGCGGTCGTCGCCCGCGACGAATGCAATCGTCCCGACACGACGCTGGCCGGGTTGGCGAAGCTTGATCCCGTGAAGGGCGCCGGCAAGTACGTCACGGCGGGCAACGCGAGCCAGCTCTCCGACGGCGCGGCCGCGGTCGTGATCATGGAAGCGAAGGAAGCCGAAAGGCGGGGCTTGCAGCCGTTGGGCGCCTTCAAGGGTTGGGCGATTGCGGGGTGCAAGCCGGACGAGATGGGCATCGGCCCCGTGTTCGCCGTGCCGCGCTTGCTTCAGCGTCACGGATTGAAGGTCGACGACATCGACCTTTGGGAGCTCAACGAAGCCTTCGCGAGCCAGTGCCTCTACAGCCGCGACAAGCTGGGGATCGATCCCGAAAAGTACAACGTGAACGGCGGCTCGATCGCCATCGGCCATCCGTTCGGCATGACCGGTGCGCGATTGACGGGGCACGTGCTGCTCGAAGGCAAGCGGCGTAAAGCCAAGCGCGCGGTCGTTTCGATGTGCATCGGCGGCGGCATGGGCGCGGCGGGGTTGTTCGAAGTTTTCTGACCGGCAAAAGCGGGGCTCGCGGCCAGATTGGGGACACATCGCTCGCCCAACTGGCCGCGCTTGTTATCGCAAGAAAATCTGCAAGGCTGTGCCGCCATGATGCCGATTCATGGAGGGCCGCATGTTGCGCATCTTCATCGTCGCCTTGTGCATATTGGGGTTGGCGCCGGCCGTCGCGGACGATGCGCTGCCGCCATGCCGTTCGATCAGCGATGTGGAATGCGGGCCGTTGCCCCGCGTCTCGGTGATGCAGGGCGTGAGAGTGGAGCGGGTCACCGCTCGCAAGCGGACAGTTTCATATCCGCTCAAGGGGCTGGGCTCAGAGACGGACGACTACACGCAATCGTGCCCGGGCGGCACGTGCGCTTGCGATGAAGATGTCGAATATCTCTCGTTCAAGGGCGGCGCGGCGGGTCTGCGCATCATCAGCGCGCGGGAGAAGCGCGCGGCGTCGCTGGCCAACTGCTCGATCGACAACTCGACCGTCTGGAGGGAGCCGCAACATGTCGCCGTATCCGCGACGCTGGTGAGCATCTCCACGTTCGATCTGGAATATTGCCAGACCTGCGGCGGCAGCTGCCACTGCCATACGATCCTCTCGACATACGATATTCGGTCGGGCAAAGCGCTTCGCATCGGCGACGTGTTGAAGCCGGGCAGCGTCGACGCCCTCAGGCGTCAGCTCGTCGACGACTTTGTGCTGAAGAATTTCGACGAAGGGGACCGCGCGCGCGAGCGTGCACAATTCGCTCAAGAGTTCTCGGCACGCCCGTTGGTCGACGAGGGTTTCTACGTTGAGAACGGCACCGTCTATGCGAACATGGACAGTTTCGCATTGAGTTGCGCCGCCGGCTCGTTCTTTCCCGTCGCTGTCGCGGCGGGCCTCATCGATCCGTCGTTCGCGGCGCTCATTCGCGGCGCGCCGCGTTGACGCTATTTCTTCACGCGGGTGTACACGGCGCGCACGGCGAGAAACTCGCGGCCCTTCGGCGGCAGGCAATCCATGTCGAAGGCGAGCGTGTCGTTCGACTTGAACGTCAGCACGGTGCGCCAGCCCCAATCGGGCTCGCCGGGCACGGCGAACGTGCCCATGAGCGTGAGGCTTTTCGTTCCCGGCGCCTTGCCGGCGCAGGTCATGATCTTGTCGCCGTTGTGCCAAGTGTCGGCCCAGGATGCGACCGTGGTGCGCGGCTTTGCTTCGAAGCCGAGCAGCAACAATCCCGCCTGACGGTCCTTGCGCAGCGCCCAGTCGTAGTCGATGCGCACGAAGCGGCCTGCGACCGCGGGGGGCGACGTTGAAGCGGGACGGCGAGGGCACGGGGGTTTCGTCGGACGGTTCGTAGAGGACGTAAGTGCCTTTCCAGCTGCCGATCAGCCGTTCCAGGAACTTGTTCGCCGCCATCCGTTTCCCCGTGCCGCCCGTGCCGTCAGTAGTTGCGCATCATCGGCGTCATCGCGGGCATCATGCTTGATTGAGCGACCGCCATCACGATGCCGATCACGATCATCACGCCGATCACCGCGAGGGTGTAGACCATCGCTTTGTCCTGCGCCGGTTTCATCAATTTGGGCAGGCCGACATAGAGCAGATAGAGCGAATAAAGCGCGCCCAGGAGCGCCAGGACGCCGAGCATCGGAATGATCATGACGAGGCTTGCAACCCAGCTTGCCGTCGGCGCGTAGGCGGCGACCTTGAAGGCCTGGCCCATATCCTGCGTCGCGCCGAACTGCGGAGCGAGCGCGTTGATGACGAAGGCAAGCACGTAGACCATCACCAAGCCGAGGACGATCTGCAGGATGAGTTGGGTCAGCCCCGCGCCGATCGGGAAGCGAAAGCCGGCGACGCCAACCAGCGTCATTCCGATGAAGGCTGCAATTGCGGCCGCGATCACAAGCGGTCCGACATATGTCGTGTAGATCTTCTGAACGTCGGCGGCCTCGCCTGCGATGGCGTCCCATTCAGATGCCGGCGAGAGCAGCAAGCGCTGCACGCGACCGATGAGCCATGCAAAGTCCATGTTTCTTCCTCCCGCTTTGTGCGACGGCCCTTGGCGGCCGGCACACTTCGAGGTGCTAGGAGTCGATGATTCGTGGGTTGAATGCCAGCTTCATTACAGCTTGATGTCGGTGCGCTGACGCGATTCGCGCGCAATATTCGCGGTTCCGGCGGGTTTTTCGGCTGTGAGTGCGCGTTAACCTGTGCTCGATTGATCCGTGTGCGTGCGATTTCCGCAAGACCTGGCATGCCTCCTGAGGACGCAATTCATCGCTGGATCCGTCGCGCATGCGCGGCTCAGGCCGGCGGGGGAATCGCTTTCGTTATCGCGTGCCTTATCTCGCGATCCCGGCGGGCGAACTTCAGGCGAAGGCGGGCCACGGGTTGCTCACGATCGACGGAGCAAATCTGTTCAGCGTACCGACACGGGACTGCGGCGACGGGCGCATGGCGCCGATGGCGTGGTTCAAAGTGCTGGGGCTCATCCACTATCAGGCCGCGCGGCTGTTCCTCAAAGGCGTCCTTTCGAAAGCCCGCCGCGCCGGTGTCGTCCGTGTCGCACTGACACCCATTTTTAACACCTTATTCAGGGGCCAGTTTACCGGCCGGTGAGGCATGCGGCCTTATTGTCGGGCCATGCGTCTTTGGGTTTCAACGTTCGTATTCGTTGGCGTCGGTGCGCTACTGTTGTGGCTCGGCGCCGCTGAGCTCGACAATGCATGGCCGCGATCGATGCGCTCGATCTACGGGCACGTCGCCGAGGTCGACGCCCGCGTCGTCGTGGGATATGCGGGCCGCGAGCCGCGCGTCGCAGTGCGATTGCAGCAGCTCGGCGCACGGTTCGAATTCACGTCGACCATCTTGCCGCATCCGACGGCGGGCGCGCTCATGGACGCCGGCAGGATTGCGATCGACTACGACGGAAAATTTCGCGTGCGGCCGAACCCGGCTCGTAACACTGGGTCGTGCGCGAACGAACTGCGGACGAAACCTCCGACGGCACGACCCCTCAATCGCCCGTGCGAGCAATATGAGGTGTTCTACGTTGTCACCGGCCTCACGGTCGACGGGCGCGTCTACTTCACGCCGACCCACTACAAACTTCTCACCGCACTGTGGGCGCTCATTGTTCTTGTGCCGGGGGGCGTGATGTTCGGTTTTGGCGCGCGATGGCTCTATCGCTTGGTTCGGCCGCGGTTGCCGCTGGCGGTTACGGTGCAGCATGCTGTTGCAAGCGCTGCGACGCGCGATCCGCGCAAGACCGCCGATGGGCAGTGGCTGCATTGAACCCCGCCGCCTATCCACTGGCGCCGATGATCGGCGCGGCTTCTACCACAAATAGGTTTGGCGATAGAGCTTGCGGCGCGCGTGGATGACCATGCCCGCCAAAATCACAACGGCGGCGACGATGACAATGGCGCCCATGTTCCATGTTTCGGCCCGGGTGCAGGCGGGCTCGGAGGCGACGAGCTGGGTGATTTGGCTGGCGACCATGCAGGTCTTATTGCCGATCAAGTGAACGAGGTCGAACTTGGTCATGGTCCTAAGGCTCCCCGATGGGTTGGGGTAGGTTTCGCAAGTCCAGTGCCAACGGCGGCGGATGGGCCGGTATTACGGTGTGAGGCCGCGCATCTTGGTAAAGACGTGCAATTCTGGGACACATTAGGGTTTCGGCCGGCCGACGGCGGCACAGGCGCTTCCCGGGGCTCGCGCGCGCCCCAAGCGAGGTTGGATGCGACGGCATTTGTTTGCGACGATGATTCTCGTCGGGGTGTGCGCATTGTCGTTGGCGCGGGGAAGCGTCGCCGCGGAGGCGCCGTTGTCCGATCGCGCGCTGTTGGATGTCGCCGCGGAGTTTCGGCAGCTGCGCGTGCAGCGCGCGCAAACATCAGGTGATGGGTATATTGCGCGAGGCGCTCGGCGACGGACGGCACACGCGCACGGAGGTAATTGCGCTGCTCGGTTCGCCCGACGAGATTCTGACACCGACAGATGTGATGTTTTCGCAAGCTTACGGCGACGGCGATCCGCGTGTACGCGAACTTCTTGTCTACGATTGGCGCGGGCGGCACGATTTTCTGTTCTTTGCCAGCGACGGCGCGCTGGTGCTAGCGTCGGGATGGTGGGCCGCGCTCGAATGACGGCGCAAAAAATGGGGAGACACAAAATGAAAGTGCTGCTTGCAGGCGCGTGCTTGGGCGCGGTCGTGGTCGCGTCGTCGATCGCCGTTGCCGCCGCACCGGCGCCGAGCGCGGCGGAGAGTGCGGCGATCTTCAAGGCGGCGGGCTTCAAGGCGAAGGGCGCCAAGTACACGCGCTGCGAGGAGGACACGGCGCCGTCGCACACGCCCGGATCGATCGAGCTTCAGGATTTGAACGGCGACGGCACCGCAGAAGCGTGGGTCAGGGAAAGCAGCACATTCTGTTATGGCAATACGGCCGAAGCGTTCGTGCTTTTGACCAGGGACGCAAAGGGCGCATGGATCGTATTGCTTGACGAGGTCGGGATCGCGCTGGTGCTTCAGACGAAGCACAACGGCTGGTTGGACATCGAGGTCGGCGGACCGGGTATGGGTCCGTTTCCGGTCTACCGTTATAGCGGCAAGAAGTACGCTCTGAAGCGTTGACGCTTGAGAACAACAGGGGGACGCGATGGCGGAGGAACGACGCAGGCGGGGTTGGCTCTATGCGCTTGGCGGATTCGCGTCGGCGGTCGCGGCCGTGATCTTGTTTCCTTCGCAGGTCGAGCAGGCCTATCACTGGTTCGCGGGCAAGTACGAAAGCCTGGATGCCGTCGAGTTGCCCGGCACGTATCCCGGCGAATTGTGGAAGGTCGCGAAGGCGGAGCAATTCGCCTGGCTTGAAGACGAGTGGTGCTACCCGACCATCCCCGGTTTCCGTTCGCGCTTTCGCGTCGTCGCGGGCGCGCTCGAGCGCCAGAACGAGGGGCAGATGCCGAAACCCTTCACGACGGAATGGTGGAAAACGAAGGTCTATATCTCGAACGGCGGCGTCTTGCGTATCTGGTACGAGAATCCCGATCTGCCCGGCAACTATGTCACGTTCACGCCCGGCAAAACGGCCGAATGGAAAGAGTACGAGCGCTACACCAAGGACGACGGCCAAGTCTCGTCGGGCAAGAAGCGCTTGGTGTTGAGTTGCAAGCGCTGCAGCCTGAGCAGCGACGGCATAAGCTATTCGTGCAACTGAAGTTCATCGCGTGATGCCGTAAGGAAAACCAATGAAGCTGCCGGTCCTGGCCGCCATTGTATTGGGGATTTGCATGACGCTTGCCGCTTCGCCTTCGCTCGCGCAATCGCCTGGCAAGGCGCTGGCCAAACTGTTCGACGACGAGCGCGCGTTTCTATGGCGCGAAGATCCGCTGACGGCGAGCGCGGACGGCGCGCACAAGTATGACGATCGCCTGCCGTCGGTGACGCCTGGCGCGCAACAGCGGCGCGTACGCGCGGACGAGCAGTTCCTGCGCCGCCTTCATGCGATCAAGCGCGGGAAGCTGAGCGCGCAGCAGCAGGTGAGCTATGAGCTGTTCGAATTCATGGTGTCCCAGCGCTTGACGCTGGCGCGTTACAAGGAGTGGCGCGCGCCGTTGAACAGCGACAGCGGCTTTCATGCCGACGTTCTTTACATGGACGAGCTTGCCAATCCGCGGACGACGGCGGATTACGAGCGCTTCATCGCGCGGCTGAACGACGTGCCGCGGTTCTTCGATGAGAGCGTCGCGAAAATGCGCCAAGGGATGCGCGACGGCTTCACGCTGCCGGCGGCGATCCTCGACGGCGTGTCGAAAGTCGTTGCGAGCGAGCAATATGACGATCCGGAGAAGATTCCGCTGTGGCGGCCGTTCGCGAAGTTTTCGACGAGCGTGCCGGAGGCCGAGCGTGGGAGGCTGGCGGCCGCGGGCAAGGCGGCGCTGACCAAGGCGGTGATGCCCGCCTATGCGGCGTTCCAACGCTTCTTCGAAGACGAGTATCGGCCGGCCGCGCGTACGACGATCGGCGCGTCCGATCTGCCCGAGGGCCGCGCGTACTATGGCGACCTCGTGCGCTATTTCACGACGCTGCCCGATGCGACGCCCGAGAAAACCCACGCGATCGGCGTTGCCGAGGTCGCGCGCATTCGCGCCGAGATGGAGGCGATCGTTCGCGAGGTGAAGTACGACGGCGACTTTGCCGACTTCCTCGCGTTCCTGCGCAGCGATCCGCAATTCTACGCCAAGACACCGGCGGAGTTGCTGCGCGAGGCGGCGTGGATCGCGAAGGAAATCGACGGCAAGTTGCCCGATTATTTCGGCAAGCTGCCGCGCATGCCCTACGGCGTGATGCCGGTGCCGGACGCGCTGGCGCCGAACTATACGGGCGGGCGCTACAATCCCGGGCCGATCGGGGCGGCGGGCGAGTATTGGGTGAATACGTATGCGCTAAACACGCGCCCGCTCTATGTGCTGCCGTCGTTGACGCTGCACGAGGCTGTGCCGGGGCATCATCTGCAAGGGTCGCTCGCGCGCGAGCTTCAGGATGTGCCGCGGTTCCGGTTGAATTTCTTTCCGCATGCGTTCGGCGAAGGGTGGGCGCTTTACGGGGAAAAGCTCGGCGAGGAGATGGGCGTCTATCACACGCCCTATCAGCGCTTCGGGCGGCTGACCTATGAGATGTGGCGCGCGTGCCGGCTCGTCGTCGACACGGGCATGCATGCGATGGGGTGGACGCGCGAGCAGGCGCAGGAATTCCTGGCGGCGAACACGGCGTTGTCCACACACGAAATCCATACGGAGGTCGACCGCTACATCGCGTGGCCGGGACAGGCGCTGGCCTACAAAATCGGCGAGCTGAAGATCGTCGAACTGCGCAAGCGGGCGGAGGCGGCCTTAGCGACGAAGTTCGATCTCAAGGCGTTCCACGATGCGATCCTCGAAAACGGCGGCGTGACGCTGCCGGTGCTCGAGCGGCGGATCGACGCCTTCATCGCAAGCCACAAAAGTGCGAGGCGCGTCGGCGCGCGAAACTGAGGCTTCGAGGGCGATCAGGCGCCGTGTTCGCGTTCTCCCTTGGCGCCTGCTCCGCCTTCACACCTTCTCAAGCACGTGGACGGCGCAGGCGCTGCCGGCGCCGACGACGTGGGTGAGGCCGATGCGGGCGTCTTGGACTTGGCGCTCGCCGGCTTCGCCGCGCAGGTGCGTCGTGATCTCGTAGATGTTGGCGATGCCGGTCGCGCCGAGCGGGTGGCCCTTCGAGAGCAGGCCGCCCGAGACGTTGACGGGAACGCGGCCGCCGAGCGCGGTTTCGCCGCTGTCGATGAGGCGGCCGGCTTCGCCGTCCTTGCACAGACCGAGGTTTTCGTAGTGCACGATCTCGGCGGTCGCGAAGCAATCATGGAGCTCGATGAGATCGATGTCGTCGGGGCCGAGGCCGGCCATCTCGTAGGCGCTCTTTGCAGCGAGGCGCGTGACGGCGTTGAAGTCCATCGCGGCCAAATTGTGCTTCGACCACGGATCGCTGGCGAGGGCGGAGGCGCGCACGCGTACGGCGCGGCCCATAAGGCCGAGTTCTTTCGCCTTCTTTTCCGAGCACAGCACCGCGGCCGCGGAACCGTCGACGTTGACCGAACACATCAGCTTCGTATTCGGGTAGGAGATCATCTCCGCGCCCATCACTTCATCGAGCGGTGTCTCGACGCGGTACATCGCCTTTGGGTTCAGCGTCGAATGGTGGTGGTTCTTCACCGACACTTTCGCGAACTGTTCGAACGTCGTGCCGTACTTACGCGAATGTTCGAGGCCGACATGCGCGAAGACCGACGGCATGGTGCCCGAGCCGAGCAGGCCCTCGGTCGGGATGCCGTCGTCCTTGCCGCCGCCACCGCCGCCGAGAAGGCCCTTGCCAATCTGCTCGACGCCGACGCAGAGCACCATGTCGTAGAGGCCTGCCTTGATCGCGGTCCAGCCTTCGCGGAACGCGGTCGCGCCCGTGGCGCAGGCGTTCGCCGTGTTGACGACGGGGACACCGGTCTGGCCGATCTGTTTTAGGATGCGCTGGCCGACGCCGGCGCTCGCTTGAAACAGGTTGCCGCAAAAGACCGCCTGCATGTCGGCGATGGTGAGGCCGCAATCGCCGAGCGCGAGGAGGGCCGCTTCGGCGCCCAGGTCGTCGACTGTGCGCTCGGGGAAGCGGCCGAATTTGATCATGTCGGTGCCGACGACGTAGACGTCAGTCATGGGTTTCCTCCGTCAGCGGGAATGAAGAAATAGGCGAGATATTTGTTGCCGGCCTTGTCGATGCGGCCCGCGTCGCGGAACACGACTTTGACGGGCATGTCGAATTTGAGCTTCGCGATGTCGGGCTCGATGTCGACGAGATTGCCTTTGAGGCTGCCGCCGCCGTCGAGATCGACGATCGCCGAGATGAACGGCACCTTCACGCCCGGAAAATTCCGGTGGACGACGGTGAAGTTGTAGAGCTTGCCTGTGTTCGACAGGCGCTCGGCCTTCAGCGTGCCGATCTTGGTGCATTTGGGGCAGGCGCGGCGCGTTTCGAAAAACACTTCCTTGCACGCGGAGCAGCGTTGGCCCTCGAGATAGGGCTCGCCGTTCTCCGGAATTTTGATGAAGGGCACGGCCGGTTTGGGCAGTGCGCTCGCGGTCGGACTTGCGGACATCGGGCGTTCACTCCGTGATCGGCGTCATCTAATCGCACATGGCGCGCGCGTGCCAGACGGAATCTTCAGCGGGTGACGTTGCGGAATATTGACGCGGCGGACCGGGCGAGCGCAGATTCATCCATGGCACTCACGATCTACGGCTCGCCGCGCTCGCGCACGATGCGGACCTTATGGGCCGCCGCCGAACTCGGCCTTGACTATACTCACGTTCCGCTAGCGTTCGACGATCCGGCGCTGAAGGCGCCGGCGTTCCGGCGCATCAATCCCGCGGGGGCCGTGCCTGCCATCGTCGACGACGGCTTTGCGTTGTCGGAGTCGCTCGCGATCAATCTCTATCTGACCAAGAAATACGGTAGCGAGGGTCCCGCGCCGCTCTATCCGCGGACGCTCGAAGGCGAAGCCGACGCCTGGCGCTGGACGTTGTGGGCGCAGAGTCATCTGGAACCGTGGGTGCAGCGCGATGTCTTGCTCGCCGATTTGCGGGCGGCGATTGCCGGTCATGCCGCAGGCATGGTCGCTCGCGTGCTCGGCGTGCTCGAGGCGACACTCTCGCAACGCCAATGGCTTGCGGCCGCGCACTTTACGGTGGCCGACCTCAACGTCGCGGCCGTGTTGTCGCCTTCGCGCGCGGTGCACGTCGATTTCACCCAAAGCCCCAACGCGCGCGATTGGCTTACACGTTGTTATGAGCGTCCGGCGGCCGTCGCGGTGCGAGAGCGGTTCGCGGATTTTACGCCGTGAATGCAGGTGCGTTGGCGAAGGGATCCTCGATCGAGGCCTGCGGCTGGGTGAACCAGCGCGGGCCAGTGTCCGTCATGTAGAAGTGATCTTCGAGGCGGATGCCGAATTCGTTCGGGATGACGATCATGGGCTCGTTGGAGAAGCACATGCCGGGCGCGAGCGGCGTCTTGTCGCCGCGCACGAGGTTGGGCGCTTCGTGCACGTCGAGGCCGATGCCGTGGCCCGTGCGATGGGGCAAGCCGGGCAGGCGATAGTCGGGGCCGAGGCCGGCGCGCTCCAGCACGCCGCGCGCGGCGGCGTCGACGGTTTCGCAAGGCTGGCCCAGACGCGCGGCTTGGAAGGCCGCGGCTTGCGCCTCTTTCTCCAGGCGCCACACCTCGCGCACGCGCGGCGCCGCTTCGCCGAACGTGTAGGTCCGCGTGATGTCGGAGCAATAGCCGTCGACGCGGCAGCCGGTGTCGATGAGGACGACGTCGCCTTTGTTGAGCGTCCGATCGGTTTCGCCGCCGTGGGGCAGGGCCGTGTCTTGCGCGAACGAGACGATGCAGAAAATGTTGCCGCCGTCGGCGCCGAGCGCGCGATGCTCGCCGTCGATGAAGCGCACCACATCGGAGGCGGGCACGCCGGGCGCGAGGCTTTTCCAGGCGCGGCGGTGGACTTCGAGCGTGATGGCCTTGGCGTAGGTCATCAGCGCGATTTCGGCGGGCGACTTTTGGCGCCGCAGGCGGTTGATCAACGGCCCCGCATCGGCGAGGCGATCTTCGGGTATCGCGTGGCGCAGCCCGAGATACGTGAAGAGCGCGATCTGGTCGTCGACGCCCAACCGCCCGCGCATCACGCGCTCGGCGACAAGGCGATAGGGATTCTCCTCTTCCTCCCAGGTGTGGATGTCGCCGGGAATGCCGATGATGCCTTGAACTTTTTCGAGTTCGAAGCGCGGGCAGATGTAGTCGACTTTGCCGCTCGCATGGATCAGGGCGCCGACGAGCCGCTCCGACGGCGACCACGACATGCCGGTCAAGTAGCGCAAGCTCGCCGTCGCGCCGATGAGGACGGCGCTCATGTTCGCGTCCTGCATCAGTGCGCGCAATGCGGCGAGGCGCGTCTGGCGTTCGGCGGTGCCGATCGGGGCCGGTTTTACTGGGGCGGGCATGGCGATC
>JBGOVA010000233.1:0-5932 GCA_041477875.1 Micropepsaceae bacterium
CCAAATGCTGTGTCTTCGGGTGATCGGGTTCGCCGAAGCGCAATGCGTTCAGCATCGCGATCGGACGGGCCCCCATCGTGAAGACGTCGCGCATGATGCCGCCCACGCCGGTCGCTGCGCCTTGATAGGGCTCAATGAACGAGGGGTGGTTGTGGCTTTCCATTTTGAAGATGATCGCCTGGCCGTCGCCGATATCGATGACGCCGGCGTTCTCGCCCGGGCCCTGGATCACCCACGGCGCCGTCGTCGGCAATTTGCGCAGATGGACGCGCGAGGATTTGTAGGAGCAGTGCTCGCTCCACATCACCGAGAAGATGCCGAGTTCGGTCAGGTTCGGTGCGCGGTTCAGGACGCGCAGGATGTGGCGCCATTCGTCTTCGCTGAGGCCGTGTTCGACGGCTTGCGCTTGGGTTGCGTCGCTCACGAGAGGGCGCTCACCAAGCTGTCGAAGATGCCTTTGCCGTCGGTGCCGCCGAGAAGCGGGTCGGCGGCGCGTTCGGGGTGGGGCATCAGCCCCAAGATCGTCCGTTTTTCGTTGAAGATGCCGGCGATGTTGCGCGCGGCGCCGTTCGGATTCTCGCCCTCGACATAGCGGAACGCGATCCGACCATCGCCTTCGATGCGGTCGAGCGTTTCCTTGTCGGCGAAGTAGTTGCCGTCGCCGTGAGCGACCGGGATCTTTATCCTCTGGCCGGGCCTGTAGCGCGCGGTGAACATCGTGTTCGAAGATTCGACCGTCATCGTCACGTTGCGCGAGGCGAATTTGAGGCTGGCATTGCGCATCAGGACGCCCGGCAGAAGCTGTGTTTCGCAGAGAATCTGGAAGCCGTTGCAGATGCCGAGGATCGGCGTGCCTTTTTTCGCGCGATCGATCACATCCCGCACGATGGGGGAATGCGCGGCCATTGCGCCGCAGCGCAAGTAGTCGCCGTAGGAAAAACCGCCGGGCAGCACGATGAGATCGAGGTCTTGGGGCAGGCTGGCCTCGGCGTGCCAGACCATCGCGGGCGGTTTGCCGTTGGCTTGTTCGAGAGCGACGGCGACGTCGCGATCACAGTTCGAGGCGGGGAAGACGACAACGGCCGCTTTCAAGGCGGGAATCTCCTCAAGGTGGCGCGCGCTTTAGATAGCCGCTCGATGGACGAAATGCGAGAGCGTGCGGGCGCGCCATTCCGTCTCGATAGGGTGCACCGAAAACAAGCAAAAAGGGCCGACACGCGGGGGGTGCCGGCCCTGCGCGGGAGGGTGCGCGTGTTAGCTGATCAGCGCAGGCGGTTTGGTCAGCTGCTGCTGAAGGCGCTCTTGGATGCGCTTGCCGATGTCGACGCCCCAGTTGCGGCCGATCTCGGCGATTTCGCGCTGGAGGTCTTCCTGCTGGTTACGCAGGCGAACCCCGGCGGGCGAGCGGTGAAAGGCCGCGATCTGGCGCATGTCGTTGGCCGTGAAGCGGCGCGCCCAGGCCGACGCCATTTGCGTCAGGAGTTGATTGACGCCGATGGTCATTTCCTCGCGCATCGACTTTTCGATGATGCGGCGCGTGTCGATCGTCATCGACGGGAACTGCGACTGCAGCGCCTGCATCTGAATCGGGATCACGCGGTT
This sequence comes from Micropepsaceae bacterium, assembly GCA_041477875.1. Classification (GTDB taxonomy): domain Bacteria; phylum Pseudomonadota; class Alphaproteobacteria; order Micropepsales; family Micropepsaceae; genus SZUA-430. The sequence goes on from JBGOVA010000233.1 coordinate 1,603, forward strand.
GATCTGATCCGTGATCGACTCACGCCCACCCATGGCGTCGAGAAGATCGGCGGCTGCCGCCATGCGCGCATCCATGTCGGATGCGGTCACGGATTGCGCGTGCGCCGCGACCGCGGCGAACGGCAGAACCAGCAAAGCAAGGCACGTCACGCTTAAGACGGTGATGGAGCGCGTCATCAGCATTACCCCTTTATGTGACCCAGTTACCCAAATTCCCAGTTACCCAATTCCCTGGCAGCAAGAAAGTTCCCGCGACCTACCTCAATTCGATCGCGTAGTTTTCGATTACGGTGTTGGCGAGGAGCTTTTCGCACATCTCGGAAAGGCGCGCGCGCGCACGCGACTGATCGGTCTCGGCGAGTTCGAGCTCGATCACCTTTCCTTGACGTACGTCACCCACGCCGTCGAATCCCAGCCTTCCCAAAGCCTGCCCGATCGCCTTCCCCTGCGGATCGAGCACGCCCGACTTCAACATCACGGTGACGCGCGCTTTCATTCAACGAGAATCCTATTGGACAAGAACCGGGCCCTTTCTTTCGGTGTTCTGCAGTTCGGTCAGAATTCCCAATCGTTTCGCCACTTCACTGTAGGCTTCCGTCACGCCACCCAAATCTCTCCGGAAACGATCCTTATCCATTTTTTCGTTCGTGCGAACATCCCAGAGTCGCATCGAGTCCGGACTAATTTCGTCAGCGAGAATGACACGCATCATCTCACCTTCCCAGAGCCTTCCGAATTCTATTTTGAAATCGATGAGTCTAATCCCCACACCGAGGAACAACCCTGACAAGAAGTCGTTGATTCGAATCGCCAGCGCAGTCATGTCGTCAAGTTCTTGGGGGCTTGCCCAACCGAATGCCGTGATGTGCTCTTCGCTAACCATCGGGTCGTGCAACTTGTCGTCTTTGAGGAAGAACTCGATGATTGATCGCGGGAGAGTCGTTCCTTCTTCGATCCCCAGCCTCGTCGACAACGATCCGGCGGCAACGTTTCGAACCACAACTTCAAGTGGAATGATTTCAACCTCTCGGATGAGCTGCTCGCGCATATTCAGCCGGCGCACGAAATGATTCGGCACGCCGATCGCGGTCAGTTGCGTCATCAGATATTCCGAGATGCGATTGTTGAGGACGCCCTTGCCTTCGAGCACGGCTTTCTTCTTTGCGTCGAACGCGGTGGTGTCGTCCTTGAAGTATTGAACGAGAGTGCCGGGCTCGGGTCCTTCGTAAAGGATCTTCGCCTTGCCCTCGTAAACGAGCTTGCGGCTTTTCATGGGTGCTATCCGGGTTGTCGTGGACATCAGCAGAAGAGTTTCCGCATCAGCCACCGCCTCAAACGGCAGAGCGCCCGCGGGGGTTTTGGCTTGGTCCCACGAGCGCTGAGCGAGACTAGCCCATGGCTGCTGCCACGCACAATGCGCGGGCGTTGCGTCCACGGGCATGCTTGACCTAGTGTCCGGCGACACCGATTTCCAGTGAATTGCCAGAGTCTTAGGAGTCCTGCCCGATGACCAGTTTCGACAAGCGCCGCGAGGGGTATGAAAGTAAATTCGCCCACGACCAGGAGCTCAAATTCAAGGCCATGGCGCGCCGGAACAAGCTGCTCGGTTTGTGGGCGGCGGAGAAGATGGGGCTGGCGGGCGCTGCCGCCGACGACTACGCGAAAGAGGTGGTGAAGGCCGACATCGAAGAGGCGGGCGAAGAAGACGTCTTCCGCAAGGTTCGCCGCGACTTCGATGCCAAGAAGATCGCCGTCTCCGACCACCAGATCCGGCGCGAGATGGATGAGTTGTTGGCGACCGCCGTGGAGCAGATTCAGGCGACGAAGTGAGGTTTCGCGTGCGGCGGATTGCGCGGGACAAACAAACTCGTGCCTAGGTAGTATTCCACAAGTTTCTTCGGGGGCTTGCGGGCTATGGGACGATCAGCGGTCTTCTTCATCTTCGTTTTGATGTGCGCGGGCGTGGTACGCGCGGACGCCGGGTGGTCGTATTACGGTGGCGACGAAGGCGGGTTGCGTTACAGCCCGGCGGCGCAGATCACGCCGGAGAACGTCGACGATCTCGTTCCCGCCTGGACGTTCAGCACCGGGGACATGAAGCGGCGCGACGAGAAGACCATGCGCCGCGCGTCGACGCAGGCGACGCCCATTCTGGTTCAAGACAAGCTGTTGGTCTGCACGCCGTTCAACGAGGTTATCGCGCTCGATCCGGCGACAGGGCAGCAACTCTGGCGTTTCGATTCCAAGCTTGTGACCGAAGGGGTATTCCCGGCCAACAAGTTCAACTGCCGCGGCGTGGCGACATGGAGCACCACCGAACCTTCGTTCAGGAACCGCGGCTGCGGCGAGCGGGTGCTTGCGGCAACAAACGATGCGCGCGTGATCGCGCTCGATCTCAACACCGGTAAGCCGTGCGCCGAGTTCGGCACGAACGGCGAGGTCAAGATCGATCCGGGCATGGAACTCAAATGGCCCGGCGAATATCAGATCACATCGGCGCCCGTCGTGATCGGCGACGTCGTCGTCATCGGTTCGGCGATCTGCGACAATGCGCGCGTCGTTGCGCCGCGCGGCACGGTGCATGCGTTCGACGTGCGCACGGGTGCCGCGAAGTGGTCTTGGGATCCCGTGCCGCGCGACCCGAAGGATCCCGCCGCCGCGACGTGGGGCGAGGGCTACAAGGACGTCGGCCACGCCAATGTGTGGGCGCCGATGTCGGTCGATTCCAAGCGCGGGCTCGTCTTCCTGCCGACATCGTCGCCCAGTCCCGATTTCTTCGGCGGCCTACGGCCCGGCGACAACAAGCATGCGAACAGCGTCGTGGCGCTGAAGGGCGACACGGGCGAGCTCGTCTGGGCCTATCAGACCGTGCATCACGACGTGTGGGATTACGACATTCCCGCGCAGCCGACGCTGGCGACGATCGACGTCGACGGCGCGAAGCGGGACGTCGTCATCCAGCCGACGAAGCAGGGCTTCATCTTCGTCTTGGACCGCGACACGGGCGTGCCCGTCTTTCCCGTCGAAGAGAAACCCGTGCCGCAAGGCGGTGCCGAAGGCGAGGCTTTGTCGCCGACGCAGCCTTATCCGACGCATATCCCGGCGCTCGTGCCGCAGACGCTGGCGCCGGACGATGCGTTCGGGCTGACGCCGTGGGACCGCGGGGCGTGCCGCGAGCGATTTGCACGCGCGCGGGCCGAAGGCCTTTACACGCCGCCGTCGTTGCAGGGCACGATCCTCTTCCCGATGACGGCGGGCGGAATCAATTGGGGTGGGATCGCGTTCGACCCGGTGAAGCAGATCATCTACGCCAACACGACGCGCGCGCCGCACCTGATCACTTTGTTTCCGTCCGAGAAATTCGACGAACTCGACAAGAAGTATCCGGACAAGGAAGTCTCGCCGCAGACTGGCGCGCCCTACGGCATGATCCGCGAACTCGTGGATTCGCCGTTCGGCGTGCCGTGCAATCCGCCGCCGTGGGGCGTGCTCGCGGCGGTCGACATGAAGAGCGGCAAGGTGTTGTGGGAGTCGACGCTCGGCACGCTCGAGGAGATCGCGCCGCTCTCGATCGCCTTCAAATGGGGCACGCCGACGCTCGGCGGCTCGCTGATCACCGGGGGCGGGCTCGTCTTCATCGGCGCGGCGATGGACAAGTATCTGCGCGCGTTCGACGCAAAGACGGGCGAGGAGCTTTGGCAAGGGCGGCTGCCGGCGACGGGTTTTGCGACGCCGATGACCTACGAGTGGCAAGGGCGCCAATTCGTCGTGATCGCGGCCGGCGGACACGGGCAGGTGGGTACGGCGCCCGGCGACAGCTTCGTCGCGTTCGCGCTGCCGAAGCCCGGCGAAGCGAAGCCGACATGGTGGTCGCGTCATATCGATCGGCCGGGCGGGCGCATGTGGATCAACTTCGCGCTGATCTTCGCCGGCACACTCGTCCTCGTGGGCGGGTCGTGGTGGTTGATCAGGCGCTGGCGGCGGCGCTCAAGAAATTAGGAAGCGCGCGGCGACGCCGAGTACGGCACTCATCGCCAGCAGGGCCAGGATCGGCAGCTTGAAACGCAAGAGCGCGAGCGATGCGATCGCCGCCAAGGCGAGCGCGATCGGATCGAGCGATGCCGGGTCGGGTACCGTGAAGCGCAGAGGGCCGGCTGTGACCTCGGCGACCTTGGCGAAGAGCACGTGAAGCGCGAACCAGAGCGCGAGGTTCAAGATCACGCCGACGACGGCGGCGGTGATGGCGGCGAGCGCTGCCGAGGCCATGCGGTTTTCGCGCACGCGCTCGGCGTAGGGGGCGCCGGCGAAGATCCACAGGAACGACGGCGCG
>JBGOVA010000145.1:0-11611 GCA_041477875.1 Micropepsaceae bacterium
CGTGGAGCCGGGCGAGGCCGACGAGTTTTGGAACTTGCGTGTTGGCGTGAAAATGGGCGAGTTCGTCGCGCCCCTCGGCCAGCGGATCGAGGACCTTTCGATCGTAGATGCGCTCGGCCAAAGCGAGCCAGCGGCGGCGGCCCGTGCGCGCGTAGAGTTCGGCGAAGGCTTCGTTGATGCCGCCGTATTCGCAGAGAAGGACCTTCTGGACCTGCGCGTCGTCGAGGGCTGCAAAGATGCCTTCGATATAGCCGCCCAAGCGCTCGGCCACGGCGATCGCGCCTTTGACGCCGCAATGGCGCTCGGCGTCGAGCAAGCCCGCCAAAAGCTTGTGCCAATTGTAGAGCGGCGACCACGCGCCGTTCAGATCGAAATTCGTCGCGCGGATCTCGCCGCGGCGTACGTCTTCGAAGGCAAGCTTGCCGTTCTCCATGACGTCGCCGCGGCGGCGGGTGAAGGCGCCGACATAGCCGTCGCTCGATTGGGCCTGGCATTCGGCGAGTTCGCCGACGATGTAGCCGACGCGACGCTGGCATTCCGCGTCGCCGGTTTGCGCGTGCATGAGCGCGCAGGCAGAGAGGTAGTGACCCAGCGTGTGGCCCGCGATGCTCTCGCTCTCCCACCCGCCGTAGATTTCGCCTTTCGGCTTGAGCCCGGCGTGGACGCGGTAGCCGTGGAGCAGGCGATCGGGCTCGAGCTTATGCAGATAGGCGCGGTTCGCTTCGAGCGCGGTGCGGAACAGCGACGGTAGAAGGCGCACGGCTTCGAGCGGAAAAGGTTCCGCCCTCAGCGCCGGCGCACCGGGACGACGCGAGCTTGCCGCTGCGGGCGAGGCGGCAGCGAGCGCGGCCGCCGCGCTCTGCAGCACGCGGCGACGAGAGACCGGCAAAGGCGTGGCATCAGGCCGCGACATCTACATCCCCGAGTTGGCCGGCCGCCGACTGGCGGCCTATGCCGCCATCCGGCCCTTGGTGATCGTCCAGACTTTCAGCGGCGTCACCGGCATGTCGATGTGCGTGATGCCGTAGGGTGCGAGCGCATTCAGGACCGCGTTCACGAAGGCGGGGGCGGCGCCGACGGTGCCGGCCTCGCCGCAGCCTTTGACGCCAAGCGGGTTCGTTTTGCACGGCACTTCGTTCGTCTTGAACGTCATCGTGGGCATGTTGTCGGCGCGCGGCATCCAGTAGTCCATGTAGGAGCCGGTGACGAGCTGGCCGCTCGTCTGGTCGTAGATCGTCTCTTCGCCCATGGCTTGGCCGAGGCCTTGGACGACGCCGCCGTGGACTTGGCCCTCGACGAGCAGCGGATTCACGATCTTGCCGAAATCGTCGACGATCGTGTAGCGCGTGATCTCGCTCGTGCCGGTTTCGGGGTCGATCTCGACCTCGCAGATGTGGCAGCCGTTCGGCCAGGTGTTGTTCGCGTTCTTGAACTCGCCGTCGGCGCCGAGGCCTTCGATACCTTCGACGTTGGCTTGCGTCTTGGCGATACGTGCGATTTCGAAGAGGCCGATCGAGCGGTCGGTGCCGGTGATGCGGAATTTGGCGTCGGCGAATTCGATGTCACCGGCCGCGGCCTCGAGTTCGTTCGAGGCGAGCGCCTTGCCTTTCTCGACGATGTCCTTGACGGCGACGCCGATCGCGCCGCCCGCCATGGTCAGCGAGCGCGAGCCGCCCGTGCCGCCGCCGGCCCGCAATGCGTCCGTGTCGCCGGAAGTCACTTTGACGATTTCGATGGGCACGCCGAGGCGTTCGGCGACGAGTTGCGCGTAGGCCGTCTCATGGCCCTGGCCGTTCGACTGCGTGCCGGCGATGACGTGGACTTCACCGATTGTTTGATTGGCCTGGGGCGCACGCACCTCGACATGCGTGAGCTCGAAGCCGCCGGCGGTTTTTTCGACGTAGTAGGCCATGCCGATGCCGGCGAGGCGGCCGCGCTTGCGTGCCGATGCGGCGCGGCTCGCGAAATCCCTCCAGCCGGCGAGGGTCATCGCGTCGTCCATGTTGCGCGAGAAGTTGCCCGAGTCGATCACGCCCTTGGCCGGGAAGGTGTAGGGCATCTGCTCGGATTTGATGAAGTTCTTGCGGCGCAGTTCGGTCGCGTCGATCTTCAGTTCGTGTGCCGCTTGGTCGACGAGACGTTCGATCACGTAAGCCGCCTCGGGTCGGCCGGCGCCGCGATAGGCGTCGACGGGCACGGTGTTCGTGAAGACGCATTTCGTCGCCGTATAGAACGCCGGGATCGCGTAGACGCCGACTTGCATGCCGGGTGCCGCGAGCGTCGGCACGAACGGCGCGAAGTAGGAGAGATAACCGCCCATCGCCGCCGTGGTGAGCGTGCGGACGGCGGTGATCTTGTGGTCCTTGTCGAGCGCGATCGAGGCTTCCGTCACGTGGTCGCGGCCTTGCGTGTCGGAGAGGAAAGCCTCGCTGCGCTCCGACGTCCACTTGACGGGGCGGCCGAGTTTCTTCGCCGCGAAGAGTACGAGCGGGTATTCGTGGTAGATGAAGGACTTCATGCCGAAGCCGCCGCCGACGTCCTTGGTCACGACGCGCAGCTTCGCGTCCTCGATGCCGAGGATGTGTTTGGCGATGCCGGAACGCATGCCGTGCGCGCCCTGGCTGCCGGTGTAGAGCGTGTATTTGTCCGCCGCCCTGTCGTAGGCGCCGAGGCACGCGCGCGGCTCCATCGCGTTCACGACCACGCGCTGATTGATAAGTTTGAGCGTGGTTACGTGTGCCGCTTTGGTGAAGGCCGCGTCGGTTGCGGCCTTGTCGCCGAGTTCGTGGTCGAGCGCGACGTTCGATTTCATCTGCGGGTGGATGGGCTTTGCCGTCAGCGCGCCTGCCGTGTCGACGACGGCCGGCAGTTCCTCGTAGTCGACGCGGATCAGTTCGGCGGCGTCGCGGGCGAGGGCCGCGGTCTCGGCGACGACCATCGCGACCGGCTCGCCCAAGTGACAGACGCGCTCCTTCGCCAAGGCGTAGCGCGGCGGCACGACCATGTGACTGCCGTCTCTGTTCGGCATCAGCGCAACGCAGGGGATTGGTTTGACGCCGGCGGCTTCGATGTCCTTGTGCGTGTAGACGCCGACGACGCCGGGCGCCTCTCGCGCGGCCAGCGTGTCGACGGCGAGGAGCTTCGCGTGGGCGTGCGGGGAGCGCAGCAGCACCATGTGCGCCGTGCCGGGCAACGCGATGTCGTCCGAGTACTGACCTTTGCCCGTGATGAGGCGATCGTCTTCAAGCCGGCGGACCGGCTGACCTGCGCCGAACTTCATGTGGTCGATGTCCTCAAAAGTGACGGAGCGCGAACCTGGCGGCCGCGCCCCAATGCCGAAATAGAAAAACTCAATGCGAAATTAATTGCGATAGGAGGTGTCTTTGCGGTCGAGCAATCTGAGCAGGCCGGGCCATGCCATATCGCCGATCGGGCCGTCGAACCCCTTGCCGCCCAGGTTCGCCGTTTTCTCCTCGACGCCTTGATGGGTGGGGTTGATCTTCGAGCCACCGGCCAGCGCGCGGACTTGGATCGTGCACGAGCGTTCCAGGTAATACATGCGCAGGAACGCATCGGCGCAGGTCTTGCCCATCGCGAGCGTGCCATGGTTGCGCAGGATCATGAGGTTCTTGGTGCCGAGGTCCTTCACCAGCCGCGGGCGTTCGTCGTGATCCAAGGCGACGCCTTCGTAGTCGTGATAGGCGACGTCGTCGTGGACGAGCATCGCGTGCTGACTCATCGGCAGAAGACCCTGCTCCTGGCACGACACGGCGACGCCGTCGGCGGTGTGCAGGTGAATGACCGCATGAGCGTCGTCGCGCGCGGTGTGGACGGCGGAGTGAATCGTGAACCCCGCGGGGTTCACGGGGTAGGGACTCTCCATCACCTTGTTGCCGTCGACGTCGATCTTCACGAGGCTCGAGGCGGTGATCTCATCGAAGAGAAGGCCGTAGGGATTGATCAGGAAGTGATGTTCGGGTCCCGGCACGCGCGCTGTGATGTGGGTGAAGATCATGTCGGCCCAGCCGTAATGGGCGACCAGGCGATAGGTCGCGGCAAGGTCGGTGCGGATCTGCCATTCTTCTTTCGAAACCTTGTCACGGACGGAGGGAATAGCGTGCAGGGCGGCGGACATCGGCGGCCTCCAATAGCTGGATCGGTCAATGGTGGCCCCGAGGTCGGGCGGTGTCAAATGGCCAGGCGTCAGTAGTGGTAGCGACATTGAACGATAACCAACCGCTGATCTTGGCCTTTTTTGCCCTCGACCCTGTAGATCAGGCGATGCTCCGCCGTAATGCGCCGCGACCACCAGCCAGCGTACTCCCCACGCAACGGCTCCGGTTTGCCGATGCCGGTGAAAGGCACTCTTCGAATCTCCTTGATCAACTCATTGATCTTTGCAGTGACTTCTTCGCTTTCCCGCTGCCAACCGACGTACTCGTCCCAGGCAATCGGCGTCCAAACGACGTTCATCCGCGCTTTGCACGGCGCTTCGTCGGGTCCTTGCGGATGAGCTTTCCTGCTTTGGCCTGCTTGATCGACTCCAGCAGGCGAGCGGCATTCTTAGGGCTGCGCGTCAAGTGCAGCGTTTCTTCCATCGACTCGTATTCCTCGAGCGTGAGGATGACAATCGATTTGGCACCTTGGCGCGTGACGACGATCGGCGCGCGTGAGTCGCTCGCTTCGTCCATAAGCTCCGCCAAGTTTTGGCGAGCGTAGCTATAGGTTTTGATGTTCATTAGCGTGACCCTTGTACAATGAATTGTACATTACATGCCTTAATGATTGCAACGTTAGGCCGTGCGCGAGAGCACCCTGCCGACGGCGTCCTCCCAGCCGGCGTATTTGGCGTCGCGTTCGTCGGCGCCGATCTTGGGCTCGAAGCGGCGTTCGCAGCGCCATTGGGCGGCGATCTCGTCGAGCGAGGCGTATATGCCGGCGCTCAGCCCCGCCAGATATGCGGCGCCGAGCGCGGTTGTTTCTACGACTTGCGGACGTTCAATCGGTCGGCCTGTTAGGTCGGCGAGCCATTGGCAGAAGAGATCGTTCACCACCATGCCGCCGTCAACGCGCAACGCGGCGGGGCTGCCTAAGCCCGCCGCCGACATGTCGGCCGCCATCGCTTCGAGGAGGTCGCGGGTCTGGTAGCACACCGACTCGAGACCCGCTTTCGCAATTTCGGACGGCCCGCTGTCGCGCGTGAGACCCAGGATCGCGCCGCGTGCGTCGGCGTCCCAATAGGGTGCGCCGAGGCCGACGAAGGCGGGCACGAGATAGACGCGCGAACGCGTGTCGGCCTTGCGCGCGAAGTCGGCGCTTTCGGGCGAGGTTTTGAAAAGCTTCAGTCCGTCGCGCAGCCATTGGATCGTGGCGCCGGCCATGAATATCGAACCTTCGAGCGCGTAGGTGCGCTTGCCGTTCTGCGAATACGCGATCGTCGCAAGCAAGCGGTTGCGCGATTGCGCCAAGCCGTGGCCGGTGTTCACAAGGGCGAAGCAGCCGGTGCCGTAAGTCGATTTCATCATCCCTTGTTTGAGACAGGCTTGGCCCACGGTCGCGGCTTGCTGATCGCCGGCGACGCCGGCGATGGGAATGCGTGCGCCGAAGTGGTCGGGATCGGTCTCGCCGAAATTCGCGGCGGAGTCGCGGACCTCCGGAAGGACGGCGTCGGGAATGTTCAGCCACTCGAGAATTTCGCCGTCCCAACGGCCGTTGCCGATATCGTAGAGCAGCGTGCGCGATGCGTTCGTCGTGTCGGTCGCATGAACCCGCCCGCCGGTGAGGCGATAGATCAGCCAGCTGTCAATGGTGCCGAAGGCGAGTTCGCCCTTTGCCGCACGGGCGCGCGCGCCCGGCACGTTGTCGAGCAGCCAGGCGAGCTTGGTGCCGGAGAAATAGGGATCGAGAAGCAGGCCGGTTTTGGCCGTGATGGTTGCTTCCTTGCCTTCGTCCTTGAGGCGCGCGCAGAGAGAGGCGGTGCGGCGGTCCTGCCAGACGATGGCGTGGTGGACGGGCTTTCCGGTTTTGCGGTCCCAGACCACCGTTGTTTCGCGTTGGTTGGTGATGCCGATCGCCGCAATGTCGGCGAGCGAGGCGCCTGCGAGTGTCTTGCGGACGACTTTCAGCGTCGCTTGCCAGATTTCCTCCGCGTCATGTTCGACCCAACCGTCTTGGGGGTAGAATTGTTTGTGCTCGGTCTGCGCGCTCTTGAGCGGCGTGCCTTTGGCGTCGAACAGGATCGCACGGCTGGAGGTGGTGCCTTGATCGATGGCGAGGATGTGGCGGCCTTTGGGGCTCGTCTTGGTCATGGATCGGCTCTGGCCTTGAGTGCAAAGGGTGCGGGCGATGTTAGCCACGAATCCGTCCCGAGTGCGACTGTCCCGCTATGGACGACCGGCCGATGCCTGCTAAGTTCCGTTCCATGCTCGACCCGTTTGGCCGCAAGATCACGTATCTGCGCGTGTCGGTGACCGACCGCTGCGACTTCCGCTGCACCTACTGCATGGCGGAGGACATGACGTTTTTGCCCAAGGCCGAGTTGTTGAGTCTGGAGGAGCTGGACCGGCTGTGTTCGGCATTCGTCGCCAAGGGCGTGCGCAAGCTGCGCTTGACGGGGGGCGAGCCTTTGGTTCGGCGCAACGTGATGAGCTTGGTGCAGAGTCTTGGGCGGCACCTTGAAACCGGCGCGCTCGACGAGTTGACGCTGACGACGAACGGAAGCCAGCTGGCGCGGTTCGCGGGCGATCTGAAGGCTGCCGGCGTGCGGCGCATCAATGTTTCGCTCGACACGCTCGATGGCGCGAAGTTTCGCGACATCACGCGCTGGGGACGGATCGAGCAAGTGCTTGAAGGCATCGATGCGGCGTTGGGCGTGGGGCTCAAGGTCAAGATCAATGCGGTAGCGCTGCGTGGCATCAACGAAGAAGAAATCGAATCGCTGATGCGCTGGGCGCACGGCAAGGGCATGGACTTCACGCTCATCGAGACGATGCCGATGGGCGAGATCGATGCGGACCGGACGTCGCAGTATTTGCCGCTGTCATTGGTGCGGGCGCGATTGGCGCAGTCCTATACGCTGGAAGAGAGCGACTATCGGACCGGCGGGCCGGCGCGTTATGTGCGGGTGGCGCAGACGGGCGGGCGGCTTGGGTTCATCACGCCGTTGACGCATAATTTCTGCGAGAGCTGCAATCGCGTGCGGCTGACGTGCATGGGCACTCTTTATATGTGCTTGGGCCAAGACGATGCGGCGGATCTTCGCGCGCCGTTGCGCGCGAGTAGCGACGACACGCTGCTTCACGCGGCGATCGACGAAGCGATATCGCGCAAGCCCAAGGGGCATGATTTCGTCATCGACCGGCGGCGCCAGGCGCCCGCGGTCGCGCGCCACATGTCGGTCACCGGCGGCTGATGCGCTTTTTGAAGCCCGCCTTCGCGGCATCGAGCGCGCCCGAAGCGCAAGCGGCCTTGCGCGAACTGACCAAGCTCTACGGCAACGCGAAGGCCGGCGCGGACGTCATCGTCGCGTTGGGCGGCGACGGCTTCATGCTCCAGACGGTGCACAAGAGTAACAAAAAGGGGCTGCCGATCTTCGGTATGAACCGCGGGTCGGTGGGCTTCCTGATGAACGACTATTCGCCGAAGTCCCTCCTGGAGCGGTTGGATATCACCGAAGCGCAATCCATCCATCCGCTTCGCATGAAAGTGAAAACCGCGGGCGGGAAGTCGATCTCGGCGCTCGCGTTCAACGAGGTCTCGATGCTGCGCGAGACGCGTCAGGCGGCGAAGCTTCGCATCTCGATCGACGGGCGTGTGCGGCTTGAGGAATTGATGTGCGACGGCATCCTGCTTTCGACACCGGCGGGATCGACCGCCTATAACCTTTCGGTGCACGGACCGATCCTGCCGATCGATTCGGCCTTGCTGGCGCTGACGCCGATCAGCGCGTTCCGGCCGCGCCGTTGGCGCGGCGCGCTGCTGCCGCGCCGCGCGCAAGTGTTGTTCGAGGTTCTGGAGGCCGACAAGCGGCCGGTCAGCGCGGTTGCCGACCACACCGAAGTGCGTCAGGTCACCGAGGTTGCGGTTGCCGAGGACCAGTCGGTGTCCGTCACGATCCTCTTCGATGCCGATCGCTCGCTCGAAGAGCGCCTGTTGGCCGAACAGTTCGTGACCGGCTAGCCCCTGAGCGAGGTCATGGGCTCTTCGATTTTGCCGTAGCCCGCTTCCTCGGGAATCGTCAGCACCTGCTCGCTGCCACGCGAAACGACTTTCGGTTCGACGGTCACGACCGGTTCCGACTTGGCGCGCGAAATCGCGTCGGCGACCGTCTTGGCCTTGGCGAGCTTCATGAGGTTCATCTTGGTCGGGAAGATGACGGTCCAACGCTTCGTGTCGGCGATTGCCTCCTCCGGGTTGATCCAGACGGAGTCGACGGATTCCGATCCGTCGTGGCGACCGAGTTGACCGGCTGGTGTCGTCGCCAGATAGAAATAGGTGTCGAAGCGCTTGGGCATGAAAGTCGGCGTGACCCAGTGCGCGAAGGGCACGAGCGCGTCGCAGGCAAGACGCAGGTCTTCCTGCGCCAGGAAATCAGCGAGACCGACTTCGCTTGCGTTCAGCTTCGGGCGCCAGGGCGCGAGTGCTGTTGCCGCCGCCGCGTCGATGTAGTCCGTGCGTCCGGGCTTGCGCGCGAGCAGGATTCCCGACTCTTCGAATCCTTCGCGTATCGCGCAGGCCGCAAGACTTAGACGCAAATCGTCAAGGTTATCCGCACCGTCAGCATGTTTTCGCAGAGTTTCGTCGCGATCGTGCGCGTCAACCTTGCCGCCGGGAAAAACGAGAGCGCCCGAGGCGAAATCGATCTGGTGATGGCGCTTTACCATGAACACCTCGATCCCGTGCGCGCCGTCGCGCAGCAGCAGGATCGTCGCGGAGGGCAATGGGTTTGTTGGCTTTTTCTGTTCCGACATCGACATCGATCGTCCCAAGTTTGTTTCAAAAGCTAGATATTCAAATTGGACCCTTCTGCGGGAGGCTCTCTTAACAGGGCACGCGATAAAAAGTGTAACAAGCGGCACGGTGTCCGCGCCACAGAGGTTTCGACGCGCCATGAGTGACAGGTCTTTTAGGCTTGCGCCATCTGACATCGATCAGGCGTTCCAACGCAATGAATTCTGCGTGGTGTTTCAGCCGAAAGTCGATCTGGCAACGCAACGCATGACAGGCGCCGAGGTCTTCGTGCGCTGGCAGCACCCGCAATATGGCTTGTTGCCGCCCGGGCTGTTCCTCGATTTCATCGAGGCCCAGGGTCGCATGGCCGACATGACGGGCTTCGTCTTCCATGCGGCGCTCGAAGGCGCGCGGAAGTGGAAGTCGATGGGGCGCGACTGGTCGGTGTCGATCAACGTCGCGCCGGGCACGGTGACGTCGGACGGCTTTGCCGAAGGTCTCGAGCGTCTGATCGTCGAGTACGGCCTCGAGGCCAAGAAGGTGATCATCGAGTTGCCGGAGCGTGCGGTCGCGCAGGAACCGGAAGTTCTTTGCGAAGCGCTGCTGCAGGTGCGGGCGGTCGGCGTGCATGTCGCGCTCGACGGCGGCGGTATCGTGCCCGTCGATCTGTCTCAATTCGTGCCGATGCCGTTCACTTCGATCAAAGTCGGCGGGCCGGCGAGCATCAGGCTGGCGCAGCGTCTTGGCCTCAAAGGCAAGGGCGCGATCGCCGCGCGTCTTCGCTATGCGCGCCAATACAATCTGGAAGCAGTCGCGGTCGGCGCCGAGGAAGAGGCGACGATGGCGGGGCTCGCCGATGTCGGCTTCACCGCCGCGCAGGGTATCTGGATCCAACGGCCGATGCCGCTTGACGAATTGCTCGCATGGAACGGCACATGGGCGCGCGGAAACGTCTCCATGGAGCCGATCGTGCCCGTGGCGCCGAAGGCGCGCGCCGTGCCGATGCGTCCGGTCGAGCATCCGCCGATGCCGTCGAAACCGACGATGGCCGAGCCGCCTACGGGACCCGTCACCAAGGAAGACATGCAGAAGGCGCTCGAGGCCGTGCGCGCGAAGCGCGCCGCCGCGCCGACGCCGCCCGCGCTTCAGCCGAAGCCCGAACGCCGCGCGCCATCGCCGATGGCAGCGATGGAAATGTCGGAGCTCGAGGACATCGTCGAGGACGAAGAAGCTTGCGCGCCGCCGCCACCGGTCAATCAACAAGGCCTTGGCAAGCAGCAGGGCTTCGGCCTTCCGGGCGACGCTTGCCCGCCCATGAAAAGCTTGGTCCAGCGCCGGACGGCCAAGCCGTCGACCGACGCAGCGCTCCCCACGCGCAAGGGCACGGCGCAGGACGGGATTTTCTAGTCTCTCCCCAGGAAGGCTACGGGAGCACTTGAAGCCGCGCGCGACGCCCCCGTCGCGGGGCGGCTTCTTTTTTTGCCGTTCGTGCTATGTCGTATCGGCACGAACGGACCGGCGCCGATGACGTTTTACGAACGACGTATTCTTCCCTGGCTGCTCGAGACGGCGATGAGCGCGAAGCCCATCACCTATCAGCGCAAGAAGGTCGTGCCGCTTGCGGAAGGGCGGGTGTTGGAAATCGGCCTGGGCGCTGGGCACAACCTCGCGTTCTACAATTCCGCGAAGGTCAGCCATGTTTGGGGGTTGGAACCGTCGCCGGAGATGCGCGAGCGGGCGCAGAGACGTGCGAAAGACCTCAAATTCCCGCTCGAGTTCCTGGACTTGAGGGCGGAGGAAATTCCGCTTGCCGACAAATCGGCGGATACGGTGCTTGTGACCTACACGCTGTGCACGATTCCCGAAGTCGTGCGTGCCTTGAAGGGCATGCGGCGCGTGTTGAAGCCGGGCGGGCGCTTGATCTTTTGCGAGCACGGGAAGGCGCCCGACGAGAGCGTGCGCAAATGGCAGGAGCGCATCACGCCGCTGTGGAAGGCGATCGGCGGCGGCTGCCATGTCGGCAGGCCGATCCCCGATTTGATCCGCGAAGGCGGCTTTGCGATCGAGAAGATGGAGACGATGTATCTGCCGAGCACGCCGCGCCCGTTGGGCTTCAACTATTGGGGCACGGCGAAATAGGTGCGTGATGCCGCGCGGCGCGCCGGCGAACACCTTTGATTAAGCCTACCGGTTACGGAAACGTTTACGGCGGCGTGGCACTCTGTGCGCCTGCCGCGGCGACCCTCGCATCCACAGGCGATGGAGCGCTTGCGGCCGCATGAAATAGGGGCCCTCCATGAAGCCTGCCATTGCGATAACTCTGGGTGCCGGCGCGTTCACGGTCGTGCTGGCCGCGTATCTCTTCGCCTATGCGACGACGGTGCGCGAGCCGGTCGAGTGGAAGACGGGCGATCTGATCGTTCAAGACGCGAACGTCGAACAGACTTTGCCGCTGTTTGCGGCGGACGGCAGCGGCGCAACCCACATCGGGGTCGTCGAGGCGACGCCCGAGGGCGCGGTCGTGATCGAGGTGGCTGACGCCGTTCGCGAGACGCCGGTCAGCGAATTCATCGCGCGCGGCCGCAACAAGGACTTCGCGGTCTATCGCATTCCGGCGCTCAGCGCCGATCAGGGCAACGCGGCCGTCGCCGCGGCGCGCCGC
>JBGOVA010000026.1:0-29175 GCA_041477875.1 Micropepsaceae bacterium
CCTGCGCAAAGCCAAGAAGCGCACCGTACTAGCTCTGTGGGACACCATCGGTCAGATCATCGACATCTTCACACCGCCCGAATGCGCAAACTATCTGCGAAATTCGGGCTACGCGTAACTCAGGTGTCAAAATGCTCTAGCCGCCGCGCGCCTCAAATTCACTCACGCTGTCGTGAGATTCGAGCGCTCGGCTAATCTCTGAGCTTTTCCCGCCGCACCCAATCCTCGGTCTTATCGAGCGCCCGCACGAACCGGTCGAACATCAAGTCGATCTCGGCCTCGGTAATGATCAGCGGCGGGCAGAACGCCAGCCGGTCGTTGAGCATCGCGCGCGTGAACAGGCCTTCCTCCTGCGCGAAATTCGCGCACGCCGCGCCGACCATCTTGTCCGCCGTGAAATTCCGCTTCGTCGCTTTGTCGGCCACGATCTCGATGCCGCAAATCAGCCCCACGCCGTCCGCTTCGCCGACCAGGGGATGATCGCGCAGCGCGCGCACGCGCTTCAGGAACGGCATGCCGAGCCTGCGCACCTGCGCGACGATGTTGCGCTCCTCGTAGATCTTCAAAGTCTCGACTGCGACCGCCGCTGCCACCGGATGCGCGCTGTAGGTAAAGCCGTGCCCGAACGTGCCGATCGTCCGACTCTGGTCGAGCATCGCTTGATAAATGTCCTCCGGCAGCAACACCGCTGAAATCGGCATATAGGCCGACGACAACGCCTTCGCGCAGGTCACCGTATGCGGCCGCATATTGTAGGTCTGCGCGCCCCAATAATTGCCCGTGCGCCCGAAGCCGCAAATCACCTCGTCGTCGATGAACAGAATATCGTGCTTGGCGAGCACGGGTTGGATGCGGTCGAAATAGGTCGCCGGCGGAAGGATCACGCCGCCCGCACCCATCACCGGCTCCGCGATAAAGGCGGCAACCGTATCGGGCCCCTCGCGCTCGATCAGCGTTTCGAGATTCTGCGCCAGACGCGCCGCGTAGTCGTCGTCGTTCTCGCCGGGCTCGGCGTAGCGATAGGCGTGCGGACAATCCACGTGCAGGATGCCGGGGAAGGGCAGGTCGAACGCCCGATGATTGTTCGGTAACCCTGTCAGGCTCGCGCTCATAAGCGTCACGCCGTGATAGGCCTTGGCCCGGCTGATGATCTTTTTCTTCGCAGGCTTGCCCTTCGCGTTCCAATAGTACCAGGCAAGCTTGACCTGGCTGTCGTTCGCCTCCGACCCCGAATTCGCGAAGAACACCTTCGAGGCCGTGAAGGGCGCGACTTCCTTCAGCTTCTCCGCAAGTTCGATCGCCGGCTCATGGCTCCTGCCCGCAAAGATGTGGGAGTAGGGCAGCTCGCGCATCTGCCGCGTCGCCGCCTCGACCAACCGCTCCTCGTTGTACCCAAGACTCACGCACCACAACCCGGCAAGCCCGTCGATAAAATCTCGCCCGCGACTGTCGTAGACATAGATGCCCTTGCCGCGCTCAAGGATGACCGGCCCCACCTCACGATGGCGCGCGAGGTTTGTGTAAGGGTGAATCAGCGCTTCGACATCGCGCTGCTGGGCATTGGTTAGGGGCATTGCTTCACCCTGTAACGTTGTTGACTTCACTATTGCGCGGCCTTTCGAAAACGAACATCCACTCTTTGGGTGCAGCCCATACGTGTCCATGATCCCGCTTGTAGGGCCATGTGGCCAGCCCCTTGCTCGCGTCACCAAACTTCAAGACGTATGAGCTTAGTTGGTCCGAATTCGGTGCAAGTTGCACCGCCGAAAATCCGACCTCAAGCCACGCGGCCTTCTGCTCCTCCATCCAAATGAAATAGCCCGGTATCTCAAGTGTGTCAGGCGAGATCACGCGAATCCGTTCGGCATAGAAACCATCGACCCATCCTTCTCTAGGCCAGCCCTCGCAACCGCCGAGGTGCCGTTCCAGCAAGAACTGAATGGAGCTGTACAAGGCTATGCGCGCGTCTTGCTCAGCGCGAAGGCGCGCCATCTGCAACGAGGCATCGCTCTCCGAGCCTCCGGGAAGCTGAAGATACGCCCGAGCCCGTCGTCCCAGTAGCTGCTCAATGCGTTCCGTCCTACCGTCCGCGGCACCGTCTCCTGAGGTCGGTTTCCGCTCGCAACAACACTGGCGGGCAGCCAAGCGTCAAGCCATATGACGAGTCGCCGTCCCCCCGTGCATCCAAAAGCCCCATCTGCTCGTATTGTCCGGCTGTCACGGCACCCATAAGATCGCCGGGAAATCGGCGGAGACCGCCGAAAGACGCATTGGGAGGACTTGAATGCTTGGCTCCATGCAGGATTGGCCGTTGGTGACGTCGGCAATTCTCGACCACGCGGCACGCTTTCACGGCGAGCGCGAGATGGTGACGCGCTCGATCGAAGGCCCGATCGTGCGCACCAACTACACCAAAATTCACAGCCGCGCCCGCCGCGTGGCCAAGGCGCTGCAGCGCCGGGGCATCCGCCTCGGCGACCGCATCGGCACGCTCGCCTGGAACACGTCGCGCCACGTCGAGGCCTGGTACGGCATCATGGGCCTGGGCGCGATCTGCCACACCATCAATCCGCGGCTGTTCCCCGAGCAGATCACCTACATCGCCAACCACGCCGAAGATCGCATGATCTTCGTCGACCTGACGTTCGTGCCGCTGCTCGAAAAGATCGCGAAACAGATCGACGGCGTCGAAGGCTTTGTCGTCTTCACCGACAAGGCGAACATGCCGCAGACGACGCTGAAGAACGTGATCGCCTTCGAAGACCTGATCGCCGGCGTCGACGACGATTTCCAATGGCCGCACTTCGACGAGAACACCGCGGCAGGGCTTTGCTATACGTCCGGCACGACCGGCAACCCGAAGGGCGTTCTCTACTCGCACCGTTCGAACGTGCTTCACGCGCTGTCGGTCAACTCCGGCGATTGCGTGGGCGCGAAATCGTCGGACGTGTTGATGCCCGTGGTGCCGATGTTCCACGCGAACGCCTGGGCGACCGTCTTCGCGTGCCCCGCCGTCGGCGCCAAGATGGTCATGCCCGGCGCGAAACTCGACGGACCCAGCGTCTATGAACTGCTCGACAAGGAAGGCGTCACCATCTCCGCGGCGGTGCCGACCGTGTGGCAGATGCTGCTCGCCCACTTGGAAGCGAACAACCTCAAACTCCCCACCTTGCGCAAGGTGATGATCGGTGGCTCGGCCTGTCCGCCCTCGATGATCGAAACCTTCGAGAAGAAATACGACGTCGAAGTGATGCACGCCTGGGGCATGACGGAAATGTCGCCCGTCGGCACGATCGGCTCGTTCAAATACGGCATGGAGAAATTGCCCTGGCCCGACCAGCTGAAGATCAAGTCGAAGCAAGGTCGCGCCATGTTCACCGTCGAAATGAAGATCGCCGACGACGACGGCAAGGACCTGCCGCATGACGGCAAGGCCTTCGGCCACCTGCTCGTCAAAGGCCCGTCGATCGCGCGCTCGTATTTCAAGGGCGAAGGCGGGCGCTACGGCACGGACTCGATCCTCGACAAGGACGGCTGGTTCGACACCGGCGAC
The DNA here is from genome assembly GCA_041477875.1 of Micropepsaceae bacterium. GTDB lineage: Bacteria > Pseudomonadota > Alphaproteobacteria > Micropepsales > Micropepsaceae > SZUA-430. Next base: position 3,554 of record JBGOVA010000026.1, read on the forward strand.
ATCGCCACGCTCGACGAACTCGGCTTCATGCAGATCACCGACCGCGCCAAGGATGTCATCAAATCGGGCGGCGAATGGATCTCCTCCATCGACATCGAGAACATCGCGGTCGGCTGCCCCGGCGTCGCGCAGGCCGCCGTCATCGGCGTCGCCCATCCCAAGTGGGACGAACGCCCGCTCCTCATCATCGTGCGCAAGCCCGACTCCAAGGTGGCCAAGGACGAGGTCCTGAAATACCTCGAAGGCAAGATCGCCAAGTGGTGGACCCCCGACGATGTCGCCTTTGTGAACGAAATCCCGCTGACCGCCACCGGCAAGATCCAAAAGGTCGCCTTGCGCCAGCAGTTCAAGGACTACAAACTGCCGACCGCATAAAGCCTTGGGGAGGCAACAATGAACGGACTGTTCGGGCGCTTGGCGCTCTTGGTGGCGATCGCCGCCGCGATCTTGGTTGGTGGCGCGGGCCCCGCCTACCGCTACCACTACGTCGAACTCGGCCAGGCGTTCGAGTTCTTGAAATGGGGCGTCTACGCGGCGGGTGGCGTGGGCGTCCTCGCGGTTCTTTGGATCGTCTTCGCGCTGATCGGCAGATCGGCGAACGGTCTTGCCGCTTTCGTGCTCTCATTGGTGCTGGCGGGCGGCGCCGCCTACTTCCCGATCAACATGCAGATGACCGCGGCCAAAGTGCCGCCCATCCACGACATCACGACCGACACCGCGAACCCGCCCGTGTTCGTGGCGATCGCGCCCTTGCGTGCCGATGCGAAGAACGGCGTCGACTACAACACCGCCGAAAACGCGGAAGCACAGCAAAAGGCATACGCCGATATTCAGCCCCTTGTCAGCGACGTGCCGCCCGCCGACATGTTCAAGCGCGCCGAGGCAACCGCGCGCGCCATGGGTTGGGAAGTCGTGGCCGCCGAACCGAACGACGGCCGCATCGAAGCGACGGACACCACGGCGTGGTTCGGCTTCAAGGACGACGTCGTCATCCGCATCGCGGCCGAGGGCAACGGCTCGCGCCTCGACATCCGTTCGATGTCGCGCGTCGGCAAGTCCGACCTCGGCAAGAACGCCGAGCGCGTCCGCGCATTCCTCACCGCCGTGAAGGCCGCGAAATAGCAATTTGACCGCACCGCTGAAGGCCGCAGATCTGGGCGTCGAACTTCCGAAATTGCCGACCGACCGCACCTATGATCCGGTCTACGGCAAGGCGGTCGAGATTTCGCCGTTGATCCGGCGGGTGCTGGCGCGCAACCCGAACGCCTTCACCTTCCACGGCACCGGCACCTACATCGTCGGCCGCGGTAAAGTTGCCGTCATCGACCCGGGCCCGCTGATTGACGAGCACGTCGCGGCGTTGAAGACCGTGCTCGCCGGCGAAACCGTCACGCACATTTTGATCACGCATACCCACAACGACCACTCGCCCGCCGCCGCGCCTTTGAAAGCGGCGACGGGCGCCAAGACCTACGGCTTCGGCCCGCACGGCGCGGGAAAACGCGCCGAAGGCATCGCCGTGGAGGAGGGCGGCGACATGGCGTTCCGCCCCGACGTCGTTGTGCGCGACGGCGATGTGATCGAAGGCGACGGCTGGACTTTCGATTGCGTCTACACGCCAGGCCACACCTCGAATCATGTCTGCTTTGCCCTGCGCGAGGAGAAGGCATTCTTTAGCGGCGATCACGTGATGGGTTGGTCGACGACGGTGATAGGGCCGCCCGACGGCGACATGGCGCAATACTTCTCAAGCCTGCGAAAACTCACGGCGCGCGACGACCGTCTCTATTACGCGACGCACGGCAACCCGATCCGCGAGCCGCAAAAATTCGTCGGCAAGCTGATCGAACACCGCATCGCCCGCGAACGGCAGATCGAGGAATGTCTGAGGCGCGGTATCGCGCGCATCCCCGACATGGTCGCCGTGATCTATTCCGAGATCGACAAGAAGCTCCATCCCGCCGCGGCCATGTCCGTGCTCGCCCACCTGCAGCACATGATCGCGACCGGCCGCGCCGCCGCCGACGGCATGCCCGGCGCCAAAAGCAGTTATCGTCTTCCCTGAAATCCAAACCAGCAAAAGGAACGCCGCCATGAAGTTCTACAATTCGATCGGTCCGAACCCGCGCGTCGTGCGCATGTTCATGGCGGAGAAGGGCATCACGGTGCCCCTCGTCGAAGTCGATCTGTTGAAAGGCGAGAACCGCCAAGACGCCTACAAGCACAAGAATGCCGCCGGTCAGATGCCGTGCCTCGAACTCGATGACGGCACGACGATCAGCGAAATCACCGCAATCTGCGAATACATCGAAGACACGCACCCCAAACCCGCCTTGATCGGCTCGAACCCGAAGGAAAAGGCCGAGGCACGCATGTGGACGCGCCGCGTGGACCTCAACATCGTCGAACCGCTGGCGAACGGCTTCCGCTACAGCCAAGGTTTGCCGTTGTTCAAGGACCGCATCCCCACCGCCCCCGAAGCGGCCGACGGCCTGAAGCGCATCGCGCAAGACCGCATCCTCTGGCTCGACAAGATGATCGCCGGCCGCAAGTATCTCTGCGGCGACCGTTTCACCTCGGCCGACATCCACCTCTTCGCTTTCCTCGACTTCGGCGGCCAAGTCGGCCAGCCGCTGAATCCGGACGCAAAGAACGTCGCCGCCCTCTACGAGCGCGTGAAAGCGCGCCCCAGCGCCAAGGCCTGACGGCCAAGCAGCGAAGTCACGCCCATGTGATTGGAGCACGTCGTCATCGTCGGCTAGTAATAAGTTCGCAATAGCGAGCCGACGATGACGATTGCCGAGACGAATGCCACCGCAAACCCGTGGCGCGCCCTGCCGCTTTTCCTCACGCTCGCGTTCGCGCTGTCTTGGTATCCGTGGGCGCTGCATGCGCTGGGCTTCCCCGGCAACGGCGGGCCCAATCCTCTAGGGCTGCTCGTAGCGGCGCTGATCGCGTCGTCGCTCGACGCGGGCTGGCGCGGCCCGGTCGCGATCTTGCGCTCGATCGTCCGCGTTCGCGTCGCGCCGGCGCTCTGGCTCGCCGCGTTCGCCATACCCGTGGGCGCCCTCGCCGCGACAGTTGCAATCGCAGGCATCCAGAACATCGTGGTCGAAGTCGGAGCCCCGGCTTGGTCGGAAATGCTCGACCGCTTCGTCTTCACCCTCCTCTTCATCGGCCTGGGTGAGGAGCCGGCATGGCGCGGCTTCCTGCAGCCGCTGCTTCAGCGCCAGCTGAACCCGACAGTGGCGACAGTCTGCGTGGCGATCATTTGGGCCGCCTGGCACTTGCCGCTGATGGGAACGGAGTTCGCGTGGGAATTGGTCCCGGCCTTCCTCGTCAGCGTGCTCGCCGCGGCCGTCGTCCTGGCATGGCTGTTCAACGCATCGGGCGGCAGCTCGCTTTTGCCCATGGTCACGCACGCGACCGTCAACACGATCGGCGCCGGCTACGTGTTCCACTATGTCCCCGCCGACGACTTGCTCCAATTCTGGTGGATCTACGCCGCCATGTGGTTGGCCGTCGCCGTCGCGCTGATCATTCTGACGCTCGGCCGCCTCGGCACCGAAGCAAAGGCATGAGCGTCTGGATTGGGGTGCGGTCACACCGTTGTGACTGGAGCCAAGCCGAACGCCCTGATCGCATGCGCCTGAAAATTCCGCGAGGCACACGATGGCCGCTATCCTCCGCACGGTCTGCATACTTCTGTTGATCGCGCTCTGGCTCGCGCCGGCGCATGCGTCCGATCTGTTCGATCTTCAATGGCAACAACTCGCCGACGGTGTCTGGGTCGGCCAGCGCCCCGACCCCATGCGCTATCCCGTCGTCTGCAACAGCGTTATCGTCGTCGGCGACGACGGCGTCTTGATCTTCGACGGCGGCGGCTTCCCCACACAGGGCGAGCAAGTGCTCGCCAAAGTGCGGTCCCTCACGTCAAGGCCGGTGAAATACATCGTCATCAGCCACTGGCACGGCGATCACAACCGCGGCATCTTCCCGATCCTCGATGCGTTCCCGAAGGCGGAGGTCATCGGCCACACCTTCACCCGCGCCGCGATGCTCGGCGCGCCGTTGCAGCGCATCCACAAATCGGAACAGGCCGGCGGCACCAAGGACACCGCGAACGCCGTCAAGAAATCGCTCGACGAGGACAAGTTCATCGACGGCTCGCCCCTCGCGCCCGCCGAGCATGCCTTCTTCGAACGCTTCGTCCGCGACAGCGTCCCGCACTACGCGGAAGTGATGCGCATGAAGATCACCCCACCGACGAAGACCTTCGACACGCAAATGGACGTGCACCTGGGCAGGCGCTTGATCGAACTACGCCACTTCGGTCCCGGCAACACGAAGGGCGACGTCGTGATGATCCTGCCGGCCGAACGGATCATCGCGTCCGGCGACATCGTCGTCGAACCCGTCCCTTACGGCTTCGGCAGCTATCCCGCGGATTGGGCCAAGGCGCTGAGACAAATCAAGGCGATCGGCTACAGGACGCTCATTCCCGGCCACGGCGCGTTGCAAGACGGCACGGCCTACGTCGACCTGTTGACCGAAGCTCTGGAACTCGTCCAGCGCCACGTCGATCAAGCGGTCGCCCAAGGCAAGCCGTTCGACGACATCCGCAAGCTCGTCGATTTCAACACCGTCGAACCGCGCTTCACCAAGGGCGATCCGATCCTGACGCGCTTCTTCGATTTCTATTTCAAGCGCCCGATCGTCCAGGCCGCCTACAACGACGCCAAAGGCATCGAAAACGAAAAGCTCACCGAAGACCCGCCCGCCAAGCCGAACGGTTGACTGATTCAAATCTTCCGCCCGGCCTTTTCCCAATACGGATCGCGCAGTTTGCGCTTGAAGATCTTGCCCGAATCCTCGCGCGGAAGTTCGCTCTGGAACTCGACGACCTTGGGCACTTTATAGCGCGCAAGATGATCGCGCAGGAACGACTTCACGTCGTTGCCGCCAAGATCGGCGCCGGGCTGGCGCTGGATGACGGCGCACAATGCTTCGCCGAACTCCGCGTCGGGAATCCCGAACACTGCGCAATCGGCGACGCCCGGAATCTTCAAAATCTCCGCCTCGATCTCGGCGGGATAGATGTTCACGCCGCCCGAGATCACCATGTGATTGCGCCGGTCGCACAGGAACAGAAACCCGTCCATGTCGACATAACCGATGTCGCCGACCGAAATCAGGCCGTTGCGTTCCGCCTTGCGCCGCTTCTCGTCGTCGCCGTGGTAGGTGAAGTCGCTCCCTGTCGTCAGCCGCACGTAGACGTCGCCCGCTTCGCCCGTGGGCAATTCCTTGCCTGCGTCGTCCGTGATGACGAGCTTCACGTCCGGCTGCGGGCGTCCGACCGTGCCGGGATGCGCCAGCCACTCTTGCGCCGTGCAGAACACGACCGCGCCGGTCTCGGTCGCGCCGTAATACTCGTTGATGACCGGCCCCCACCATTCGATCATCGCGCGTTTCACGTCGACGGGGCAGGGCGCCGCCGCGTGCACGACGAATTTGAGCGATGAAAGGTCGTATTTCTTGCGCACCTCGGCAGGCAGCTTCGCCAAGCGCACGAACATCGTCGGCACCATGTGAATGTGCGTCACGCGATGGCGTTCGATCAGCTGAAGCAATTCCTCGGGTTCGAAACGCGGCTGCAGGATGACGTCCGCGCCCGCGCGCACGCACGAAGCGCCATAGGCGTTGGGCGCCGAATGATACATCGGGCCCGTCACGACGGTGACGATGCGCTCCGGCTTTTGATGCACGAGGACGCCGTCCAAGCCGAACGCATGCGAAATGAGTTTGGTAAAAGCGAACGCCTGCTCCGGCGTCGGCGACTTCCGGCGCACGCCCTTGGGCCGCCCCGTCGTGCCCGACGTGTAGATGATCGCCCCCGGCGGATCGAGCACCTCGGGCGTGCGCCGCGGAAAGCTCTCGATCCAGGCGTCCCACACTTTGACGCCCGGTCTGATTTCGCAATCCTCCGGCGACAGCTGATAGGCAGCCGCGATCTCGGCTGGCGTGTCGACCGCGAAGACTTGAACGCCGGGCGGCACGGCTTTGAGCGCCACCGGCAGAAGGTCGTTGTGCGCGACGACGGCCTTCACGCCCGAGTCCTTGATGATGTGCGCCGCCTCGTCGGCCGTGAAATGCCAATTCACCGGCACCGAATAGGCGCCGAGTTGACCCGCCGCCATGCCCGCTTCGAAGAACGCGAAGTCGTTGCGCAGCATGAGCGCGACGCCGTCGCCGCGCCCGACGCCGATCGACGCGAACGCCGACGCGGCGCGCTCCACGCGTTCGGCGAGCGCCGTCAACGGAAGCTCGCGCGCACCACTGATAAGTTTGCCCACCGTCGTCGGCCCATCGTTTGAATGGCCTCATCGTGCCAACGTCGATGCAAAGTGGCAAGCGCCACGGGTCTCAGGCCTTGATCGTGGGCAGGCGCAGCGTCGCGCGCAGGCCTCCCTCGATGCGGTTCTGCAGCTTCACTTCGCCGCCGTGACGCTCGGCGATCGCGCGCGCGATGGTCAGCCCGAGGCCGTGCCCGCCGGTCTCGACGCTGCGCGACTCCTCAAGCCGCACGAAGGGTTTCATGACATGGGCGAAAGAGTCCTCGGGGATGCCCGGCCCTTCGTCGTCGACGTTGAGTTCGGCAAATCCGTCCTTGAGTTCCAGGCTCACCTGGGCGCGATGCCCATAGCGCACGGCGTTCTCGATCAAGTTGCGCAGGGCACGCCTGAGCTCGCTCGCCCGTCCCTCGACGCGCGCGGAGGGCAGCGCGCCGAACGAAACGGGGCTGCCCGTATCGGCGAGATCGTCGCACACGGCTTCGATCAAGGATGGTAAATCGACCGGCCGCAACAGCTCGCCCGTCTCGCCGCCCCGCGCCGCCGCGAGCGCCGCCTCGGTCAAACGCTCCATCTCGCCGAGCGAGTTCAACATGCGGCTCTGGAGTTCGGGATCTTTGACGAGTTCCATCCGGATGCGCAACGACGCGATGGGCGTCCGCAGATCATGTCCGACCGCGCTGAGCAGGGCACGCTGATCCTCGATCATCCGCCGAAGGCGCGTCGCCATCGCGTTGAACGCGCTCGCGGCCTTCTTCACGTCTTGCGGCCCCTCCTCGGGCGCCAGCACCAGCGCATCGCCGCGCCCCAGCCGCTCGGCCGCGGTCGTCAAGCCGGCGATCGGCCGCGCGACGCGCCCCGCCGCCCACACGGCGGCGATCGCAACGAGCACGGCCGCCAGCGCCCCGGTCAAGATCAAGGGCCACATCATCGACGGTGTCGCGGGCGGCACGGCCGACACGTTGAGCCAAAGCCTCGGTGCCATCTCGATCGAGATGTCCAAACGATCCGGCCGTTCGCGAACGACGTCGCCGTCGCCCTCAAATGGCTCCGAGAGGAACCAGTTGGGCACGATGACGTCCGGCGGCAGCGGCGCGATCGGCGGCACCGGCGGAACGGGGGGAACAGGTATGGTGAACGTCTGCCGCGCCTCCGATGGCTCGCCTGCCGGCGCAACGACACGGCCTCGGCCCGTGATGATGAAAGTCCGGCGGTCGCCGATCTTCCGTTCGAACGCCTGATAACGAAACGTGGGCGTGGGGCTGTCCCACGAAACGCGCACGGCTTCGGCTTCGGCGCCCACATTGCTCGCCAAGGCCGCGCTCAATGCGGCGTTGCGTCGATTGTCGTCGACGATCGGCAGACGGTCGAAGTGGACGAGGAAGGAAGGTCCGCTCGCGGTTTCCTCGATGGTCTTGCGCGTTTCGGCGCTCGCGTCCTTCGCCAACGACACGATGCCGGCCGTGCGGCGGAACGCTTCCGCTTCGTGCAGGGCCGAACGCAGGATCGTCTGCTGACTGGCGAGCAGCGCCAGCGACGCGAGCTGCGACACAAGCAGCGCGCCGAGCACGATCAGCACGAACCATCCGCGCACGGTTCGGGGCGACAACCAGCTCATAACTGTTCCACCTCGCTGGCGAAGAGGTAGCCCGCGCCCCACGCGGTCTTGATCAGCTTCGGACTGCGCGGGTCGTCTTCGAGCTTGCGCCTGAGCCGGCTGATCTGCGTATCGATGCTGCGGTCGAACACTTCGTCGGCGCCGCGTTTCTTGATCCGGTCGAGCAACTGATCGCGCGTCAGCACGATATGCGGGTGCTCCAGAAACGTCGCAAGCAACGCATATTCCGTCGAGCTCAGCGACACCACGACGCCGTCGCGCCCCACGACCTGGCGCTCCGGCCCGTGCAGCACCCATGCGCCGAAGCGCAGGCGCGAGCCCGTGCGCGACCGCTGGCCCGGCGGCAATTCGTTCGTCCGCCGCAACACCGCATGGATGCGCGCCAGCAATTCGCGCGGGCTGAACGGCTTCGTCACATAGTCGTCGGCGCCGACTTCGAGCCCGATGATGCGGTCGAGTTCTTCCGTCCGTGCGCTGAGCAAAATCACGGGCGTCTTGCGATGCTCGCGCACGCTGCGGCAGAGGCTCAGCCCGTCTTCGCCGGGCATCATGATGTCGAGCACCATGAGATCGATCTCGCGCTGGCTGAGCACGCGCCGCGCCGAGGCCGCCGATTCCGCCATCGTCACCTTGAGGCCGTTGTCTTGCAGATAACGGCTCAACGCATCGCGAATGTCGCGATGATCGTCGACGATCAAGACATGCGGCAGAGCCTCAGCCATCCTGCCTTGACGAGATACCAGAGCGCTCGCGCGCCGCGCAAAGGTGAAGTGAAGTTAATGTGTGGCAAAGTTTGTCAACACGCCGAATTGAAGTGTCGCGCCACGACTCCTCCGCACACAGACAAATCGCGGCGACACGCGCGCGAAACGGTGGCGCGAGCGATGATCGCAGTCGCGAAAACGCGAGAGGGAGTGGAGTCATGAGAGTTCGTGCGTTTCTATGGACGGCGGCGACGTTCGGCGTCGCAGCCGCGGCAGTGACGGCCGCGCAAGCGGGCGAAACCCGTATCGAGCGTCACAAGACGTGCGTGTGCACGATGGGCGCGCCCGGCGACGCGGTGGCGCCGATACCGCCCGTCCCACCCGTTCCGCCTGTTCCACCCGTGCCCGGCGCATATTTCAACATGCCGGTGCCGCCGCCGTGTGGGGCAAGGGTTCAAGTGTTCCGCAACGGAGGTGGCGACGAAGATCGCATCGTCATCTTTCGCTCGGATCGCAGGTCGCGCGACAGCGCCGACACGAACGGCGACGGGAAGGTGACGCACCGCGAGTTCATTACCCGCGCCGAGAAGCATTTCAAAGAGCTCGACAGGAATGATGACGGCGCATTGAGCGAAGACGAAGCCATGCCGGGGCCGATGCCGTTCACCCTGCCGCTGCCGCCCACGCCGCCCGAACCGCCGATGCCGCCCGCGCCGCCCGCACCACCACAAGACTAGGAACCCCGGGAGACGCGATCCTTGCCACCGTAGCAACGCGCTGCGGTGGCATTTTTCTCATACTGTACGGCGCATCAGCGCGAACAGAACGCCGGCTGCGCCGCTACTGTCCGGACGCCGTCGAGCGCTGAGCGGACGGCTCGGCGGACGTCGTGCCTGGCGCCGCCGCTGGTTGAGCCGGCGCGATCGTTTGCGCCGGTGGCGTCGGCGTCTGTTGTTGCTGCTGCCCTGACAGCGTGCGGAACTGCGGCGGCGGAATCCCTTGCGACGTCATGCGCGCGGTCACGCTCGAATCCACCGTCAACGCGGTCGTCATGTCCGTCTGCCCGCCGAGAATGTCGCCGGCATAGACTTTGGCGACGCCCCGTCCGTAAAGCGCTTCGATATCGGCGGTCGAAATCGCCAAGGCCGCATCATAGTCTGCGATCGCGGGCGCCCATTGCTGCATCCGCACATAGGCATGGCCGCGCTGTGTCAGCGCGCCGAGATTGCCGGGCTGCAGCGCGATCGCGCGGTTGAAATCCGCGAGTGCCTTTTCATGCTTGCCGACCTTTGCATAGGCCGTTCCGCGCCCCGCAAGCGCATCGGCGTCGTTCGGCGAATAGGCGAGTGCCGATGTATAGTCCGAGATCGCCGCCTGCGGATTGCCGCTCACGCGATAGGCGACCGCGCGATTGAAGAACGCCTGCGCATAGTCCGTCTTCACGGACAACGCCTCGGTGTAGTCTGCGATCGCCCGCGCGAAATCATTTTTGCCGACATAGGCGTTGCCGCGATTGTAGAGCGCGACCGCTTTACGCTCGCGCGCCAACCGGCCGGACTTGATCAACGCCGTACAACCTTTGATCTGGTCGTCGCTCGTGATCATCATGCCGCCGTTGCACAGCGTGTTGCTGTCGCGCGTGTCGGAGGGCGCGGCCGCGGGTGCCGCCCTGTGGCGCGAACGCTTGGCATCGGCGTCGCCGGCGACCAGCGCAAAGGCGATCGCAACGGCCAGAATGGCTGAAAGACGTTTCATGGGAACCCGCACCCCGTCGAGACCCCATTGCCGCAGGACATATCGTTAAGGTCAAGGGGGCACCGTCACGATCGGCGGTGCCGCCGCAGCGGCGCCCGGGGTCCAGTCCGAGCGCCACTGCGGGGCCGGCGAGGCGTCCGCGACCTATGCCGCGGGCGCTACTCGGCAGCCTGTCCGAACACGTGTCGGGCCGAATTGATCGCTTTCAGGCGCTCGATCCCTTGCTGGGCGATCGCGTCGCCGATCATTTCGTCGCTTTCGTGCTTGAGTTCCTCGACGTTGACGTAAGTCGCGTAGGTAGGCGCCGTCCGCTTCGTGATGATCCCGGCCTTCAACAGGGTTTTGACCAGGACCCGGAAGATGTTGGCGGACTCCTTCATGTCCCGTCGGATGGACTCGTCGGTGATCGCCTCCATGAACGCCGCCTGCACGCGTTCCCAGTCCAAACCGACGAGCGCGTAGACCGGCTTCTTCTGCTCGGGCGAGCCGAGATTGAACAGCAGCGTCTGGAAGACCTGCGCCGCCCAATCCTCGATCATGTCGCGCTCTTGCGCGTCGAGCTTGGGGATCGTCCGGTCCGCCCAGATCTTTCCGAACTTGTGGTGGAAGGCCTCATCCGTCATCGCGAGCTGGGCCAGGCGGACGATCACCGGATCGCGGCCCAAATTGTAGAAGGTCGCAAAGGCTCCCATGGCAAGGCCCTCGACCATCAGCTGCATGCCCACGATCTTCTTCCACGCGAATTCCGACGTCACCATTTCGCTGAGCAGATTGCCGAGCGCCGGCCCTACTGCACAGGGCTTGCCCCAGCGCGCTTTCACATAGCGCGCGAAGGCAGTCACGTGACGCGCCTCTTCCCGCGCCTGGTTCGCGGCATATTCCTGCGCGCCCGGATCGCGCAGGATATTGCAGAGCGACGCCGAGAGCGCGAGCGCGCCCTGTTCGCCGTGCAGCACCGACGACATCGACCACCACGTCTCGAGATTCGCCAGCTTGATGCGCTTGGCCTCGTCCAACTCGTCCCAAATCGAAGTGCGTGCCACCGCCACGAGTTTGGGATCGACCAAATACTCGCGCGCCATGTCGAACGGCTGGTCGAAGTCGATGTACTTCTTGTCGAGCGGATCCCAGAAATGGTCGTGGGTTGCCGAGATGATCTTGTCGAACGCCGGCGTGCGCTTGTTGTAGCGATCGACGTTCATCAGTGACGCGAAATCGCCCGGCGCGACCGTGTCGTAGATTTCGTCACGCGTGAGTTGGCGTTTGTGAATGTCGAACGTCACGATTTGGACCTCCTGAAACTTGGGTCCTTTTGATGACGCTGGCGTCAAGTTGGCGCTTTGATCCAGATCAAAGCGCGGCTGCGGGAGGTTGCGCCCGACCCCATATATAAAACCCCATATATAAGGGTGCCTGGGAACTGCCATGCGGGAGTGCCATGAGCAACGCCGCGCGCCTGTTGCATGCAAGCCTGATCCTCGCCGCGCTGTTCGCTCCCGCGGCCGCGCGGGGTGCGGCCCAAGACGAGCAACCGCGCAGCGTGCTCGTTGTCGATGTGACGGGCGTGATCGGCGTCGCCACCACGCTGCACGTTCAGAGCGGTATCGAACAAGCGCGCCGCGAAAATGCGGAGGTCGTCATCTTGCGCATCGACACGCCGGGCGGCCTCGTCAGCTCGACGCGCGAGATTGTGGAGGCGATCTTGGCCTCGCCGGTGCCGGTGGTGGGCTACGTCGCGCCGAGCGGCGCGCACGCCGCGAGCGCCGGCACCTACATCATGGCCGCAACGCACATCGCCGCCATGGCGCCCGGCACGCAGATCGGGGCCGCGACGCCCATCCAGCTCGGCGCGCCGCCGGGCGGCTCGAATCCGCTGGCGCCCCCGAAAGACGAAGAGACAAAGGGCGGCAAAGAGGACAAGCAGACCGATTCCACCGCCGACCGCAAAGCGCTGAACGACGCCGTCGCCTTCATCAAGAGCCTCGCCCAAATGCGCGGCCGCAACGTCGATTGGATGGAAAAGGCCGTGCGCGAGGCGGCGACGCTGACGAGCGATGAGGCCTTGCGCGAACATGTGATCGAGATCGTCGCCGCGGACATTCCCGATCTTGTAGCAAAGCTCGACGGCCGTGCCGTCACGATCGCGGGCGCCGAACGCAAGCTCGCCCTCAAGGACTTGGCCGTCGTCCGCGTCGAGCCGGGCTGGCGCACGCAGATGCTGACCGCCATCGCCGACCCCAACATCGCCTTCATCCTCCTGATGATCGGCGTCTACGGCATCATGTTCGAATTCTGGAACCCGGGCGCCGTCGCGCCCGGCGTCGTGGGCGGCATCTGTCTGCTGCTCGGCCTGACCGCGCTGACGGCGCTGCCTTTGAATTACGCCGGCCTCGCGCTCGTCCTCTTCGGCATCGCGCTGATGGTGGCTGAGGCGTTCACCCCCGGCTTCGGCGTCCTCGGCATAGGCGGGATCGCGTCGTTCGTGATCGGCGCTCTGTTCCTGTTCGATCCGGCGGGCTCCGACGTGAACATTGCCGTCGCCTGGCCCGTGATCGGCGGCTCGGCCATCGCGAGCCTCCTGCTGCTGAGCGGCATCGTCGGCTTCGCTGTACGCGCGCGCCAGCGCCCCGCAATGGCGGGCGGCGAGGAGCTGATCGGCCTCGAAGGCGAGGTTGTCGAATGGCAGGGCGGCGATGGCGCGATCCGCATCCGCGGCGAAGTCTGGGCGGCCTCCGCCGATCGAAGCTTCACGCCCGGGGATCGCGTGCGTGTGAGCGCGCGCAATGGCCTTGTCCTCACTGTCCGTGCCGTCTGACGCCACGCCATGGGCGCGTTGATAAAGGCGCTCATAAAGATAGGAGCATTCATGTTCGAGAACCTTACAGCTCTCTTGATACCGCTGGTCGTCATCGGCGTCGTCTTGGCATCGGCCTTCAAGATCCTGCGCGAGTACGAGCGCGGCGTGATCTTCACGCTCGGCCGCTTCTGGAGGGTCAAGGGCCCGGGCCTGATCATCCTAGTGCCCGGCGTCCAACAGATGGTGCGCATGGATCTGCGCACGCGCGTCCTCGACGTGCCGCCCCAGGACGTGATCTCGCGCGACAACGTCTCGGTCAAGGTCAACGCGGTCGTCTATTACCGCATCGTCGATCCCGAGAAAGCGGTGATCCAAGTCGAGGACTACAACATGGCGACGAGCCAGCTGGCGCAAACGACGTTGCGCTCCGTCCTGGGTCAACACGAGCTCGACGAGATGCTGGCGGCGCGCGAGAAACTCAACGCCGACATCCGCCGCATCTTGGACGAACAAACCGACGCCTGGGGCATCAAAGTCTCGAACGTCGAGATGAAGCACGTCGATTTGAACGAGATCATGATCCGCGCCATCGCCAAACAAGCGGAGGCCGAGCGCCTGCGCCGTTCGAAGATCATCGATGCGGAAGGCGAGCTTCAGGCTGCCGAGCGCTTGGCCCAGGCCGGCGAAATCCTCTCCCGCCGCCCCGAGGCGATGCAGCTGCGCTACTTGGGCACGCTCCAAAACATCGCCGGCGAGAAGAGCAACACCATCATCTTCCCGCTGCCGGCCAACCTCATCCAGGCGCTGATGCCCGCCGCCGTCCCCGCCGACGGCGATAAGAAATAAGGGCCTGCAGAAACCACCCCAACACCGTGGAGCCAGCCATGCCGACATTCCAATTGCCGCTGTCGAGCGTCAATCAAACGATCAACCCATGGACATGGATGACCCAGCTCGTCGGAAATCAATTCGGGGTCAACATCAACCTGGGCAAGTCGACCGAACCTGCGGTCGAGCGGCTGATCCTCGACGAGGTCGGAAGCTACGGCAGACAGCTCGGCCGCATCGGCGATGCGCTGCTCGTGCTGATGAAGAAGGTACGCGACCCCAGCCACGAATTCTCCGACGAGAACAAAAAGGTCCTGGATCGGTTGGTCTTCCAGATCGAAGAAATCGACGCCATCAAAGCAAAGTTCGCCAGGGACGCCGCCATGCGGCAACGCTAGCTTGCCGATCATACGAGGCCCTTACCCTGTGCTACGAAGCGGACGTCGATCGTTCGATCATCCGTTTGAACAGCTCTTGCACTTCGGCGGGCTCATTGGCGACGCGCTCCACCACAGTCACATTTTCCGCGACGCACTCGAACGTATTGTCGTGAAATGTGAAGATGAAATGCCGCAGCCGTTCAAAGCCTCGCTTGTCGTGAAGATGATGCACGCGATTCATCCTCTCCAACAGCCGAATCCACGAGGACGATAGAATCTCAAAGACGCCATAGGGGACCAAACCCCGCGCGGCCAACGGATGGCCTTTCAGCGCCTCATCATTCGGTGCGCCGAAATAGTGAGCCCTGCTGCGCGCGAAACCCAGCAGTGCGACTTCGTGTCCGTCGGGCGCAACCTCATACGACAACAACAACCTCGCATCATCGGCGAGGACGAGCGGCATGGGCGCACCCACTGAGTGTGCTGGAATGCCTGCCAAGACGGTGACCCGATCAAGGTCATCGATTGTGTACATAGTGTCAGCCCTCAATCTCCTCGCGCAGAACTTCAAGCTCGAGCCAGCGCTCTTCGGACGCCGCAAGCTCTTTCTCCGCGGCGCTGAGCCTTGTCGCGATCGTCTCGAAGGCCTTCGGATCGCGCGCGTAAAGATCGCCGTCGGAGAGCTGCGCGCGTAAAGTACGGACCTCACCTTCGAGCGCCGTCATGCGCGCGGGTAGAGTCTCGAGCGCGTGCTTGTCCTTGAAGCTTAGCTTGCGCCGTTCGCTCGGTGCGCTGACGCGCGGTGCGCTCGCCCGGACAGGCTTCGCCGCCTCGCGCGGCTTCGCGGCCACGCCCTGGCCGCGCTGCGCCACCATATCGCTGTAGCCGCCGGCATACTCGACGAAGCGCCCCTTGCCTTCCGCGAACAACACCGACGTCGCGACGCGGTCGAGGAAGTCGCGGTCATGGCTGACGAGAAGCACGGTCCCCGGATAGTCCGCCAGCATCTCCTGCAGCAGGTCGAGCGTTTCGAGATCGAGATCGTTAGTGGGCTCGTCGAGCACCAGAAGGTTCGACGGCGCCGCCATCGCCTTTGCGAGTACAAGCCGCCCGCGCTCGCCGCCCGATAGCACGCGCACCGGCGTGCGCGCCTGCTCGGGCGTGAACAGGAAGTCCTTCATGTAGGATGTGACGTGGCGCACGGCGCCGTTGACAGTGATCTGATCGCCGTGACCGCCGGTCAAGAAATCCTTCAGCGTGGTTTCGGGATCAAGCACGTCGCGCCGCTGGTCGAGTGTTTGCATCAGCAGATTGGCGCCGAGCTTCACGGCACCGGTGTCCGGCGTCATCCGCGCCGTCAGCAGATTGATCAACGTCGTCTTGCCCGCCCCGTTCGGTCCGACGATGCCGACGCGGTCCCCGCGCATGATGCGGATCGAAAAATCCTTGACGACGGAAAGATCGCCGAAAGATTTCGAAATCTCCTTCGCCTCGATCGCGACCGCGCCGGAAGCTTCGCCTTCACCGGCCGCGAGGCGCACTTGGCCCGTGGCGCGCCGTTGCTCGCGCCGCTGCTGGCGCAGGTCGCGCAGGCGCGCCATGCGTCCTTGATTGCGCTTGCGACGCGCGGTGACGCCGTAGCGCACCCAGTCTTCTTCCATCGCGATGCGCCGGTCGAGCTTGTGGCGCTCGAGCTCTTCCTGCTCGAGGATGGTATCGCGCCACAGTTCGAATTCGCCGAAGCCGCGTTCGAGCCGCCGCGTCACGCCGCGATCGAGCCACACGGTCGCGCGCGACAGCCGTTCGAGAAAGCGCCGGTCGTGACTGATCAACACCAGCGCCGAACGCAAGCCGTTCAATTCGCTTTCAAGCCACTCGATGGCGGGCAGGTCGAGATGGTTCGTCGGCTCGTCGAGCAGCAAGATATCGGGCGAGGGCGCCAGCACGCGCGCCAGCGCCGCGCGCCGCGCCTCGCCGCCGGAGAGCCGCTCCGTCGCTTCGTCGCCTGTCAAACCCAGACATTCGAGCAAATAGCGCGCGCGATAGGGGTCGTCGCCCGGCGCCAGCCCCGCTTTGACGAAAGCAAGCGTCGTGGGAAACCCGGAAAGGTCTGGCTCCTGCGGCAGATAGCGGATCGTCGCCGCCGGCGCGACCGCACGTGTGCCCCGATCGGCCTCGACCAAGCCCGCCGCGATCTTGAGCAAGGTCGACTTGCCCGACCCGTTGCGCCCCACAAGACACAGCCGCTCGCCCTCGCCGAGCGAAAGCTCCGCCCCCTCCAGGAGCGCTGTGCCCCCAAAGGTCAGATGGATGTCCTGAAGCTGGATCAGCGGCGCGGCCATCGCGCTTTCTCACACTGATGGCCGCCGAAAGGGAAGGGGGATGCGAGGCTCAGTGTGAGCAGCGCTTTGGCGGGGGCAGCGCCTGACCCTCGGGTGGCGTCGCGAACTGTATTGCGGCAAGTTTCGCCGACGCGCCGGGACGTTCTTTGTCGAACGCTTGCTGAATCTCGGCAAGGCCGTCGCCGGTATGCGTCAACGGCGGGCCCACTGTGCCGTCGACATAAGATTGGCGAGGGCGGAGGGCAAATTCGCCAAGATAAACCGCCTCCCCGCCGCTCACGACAAAACGCGAGGGAACCTTGTCAAAGCAAACGACGTAGCGGCTGCGCCCGGATACGTAGTCGACGCTTACGAGATCGTAGATGCCGGGCGTGACATCGACGAAGTGCGGCCGAACCCATGTCTTCGTGAAGTTCGTCACCATGCCGTCGCCGACTTCGATCTCATCATCGGAAACGGGCGCGCCGCTGGTGATTGTCACTTGGCGAAGAGTGACGTTGTAACTCGCCAAGTGGACCGGCGGCAGCCGCACGGCCAGAGCCAAGGTTGCCCTGGCGTTGGTGGGCTCTTCCGCGCGTGCGGAGAGCGCAGCTGCCGATAAGGCAATCGCGGTCAACAACAGAAGGCAAGGTCTCCGACGCATGGGGCCCCCGAAAGCATGCAACTCTATCACGCGCCCCACGCGTGACAATTGTTGCAGGAAGGCCGAGCCGATCAGGCGTGAACGCGCTTTTCCTTCTGCCACGTGTCGAGCGCCGGGCGCGCCTCGCTCGCGCCCGCCTTCATCACAGCGTCGTGGTTCGGCCGCTTGGCGGTCAGTTCGATGACGTAACCATTCGGATCGCGGAAATAGATCGAGTCGATGAAATGGTGGTCGGAAATGCCGCGCGTGTCGATGCCGGCCTTTTTTCCTTTCTCGAACATGCGCTTGAGGTCGTCATGCGAGACCTCAAGCGCGATGTGCAGGTCGAAATCGCTTTGCTTCTTGAATTCGAACGGCTCTTCCGGCGCCTCGAAGAAGGCGAGGCACGACCCGTCGTCCATCTGGAAGAAGGTGTGCAGCACGCGCGCCTGACGCCCGGTCTTCGTCTCGCCGATCTTCAGGCTATGGACCAGGGGCAGACCCAGAAAATCCTCGTAGAACTTCCGGGTCTCCTCCGAGTCGCGGCAGCGATAGGCGTTGTGATGCAAACCTTTGATCATCTGAATCTCCTGCCGGTCAGATATGAACGTAGGCGGGCCCCTTCACCGCGCCTGCCCACTGATATAGCGCGCCGTTCGTCGCCTGCCAGTTCGGCCGCGACTGCATCCGGTCGTACCAGCGGCGGATGTTGGGGTAGGCCTCCAGCGTACCGCCGACGACTTCGCCCACCGACAGAATGCCGTAGCCGAAATAGTCGGCGATGGTGATCTCTTTGCCGCAAAGATAGGGCTCGTGCGAGGCCGCGAGTTTGGCTTCCAGAACGCCGAGATATTTCTCCGCGTGCGTCTTGCCGAATTCGATCGTGAGCTTCGTCGCCTTGTCGTCGGGAAGCTTCAAGTGGTCGAGCAGTTGCGGGTAGATCATGCTGTAGCCATAGGCGTGATAGAACCCGGTGTTGAACCAGTCCATCGTCTCGTTGACGCGCGCCCGCGCCTTCAAATCCTTCGGATAGGCGGGCGAGTTCACGCTGTCCGCGAGATACTTCAGGATTGCCGAGCTCTCCGTCAACCGGAACGACCCGTCCTCGAGAACCGGCACGCAATTGTTCGGATTGACTTGACCGAACGTCGGATTGAACTGCGCCCCCGACATGAGGTCGATGATCTCGTATTCGAGCTTGATGCCTGCGTCCGCCGCGAAGAACATCACCGGGCGGCATGTCGTCGACGCAGCAAATGTGTAGAGTTTCATGAGTGTCTCCCAAAGCGTGGGTCTTGGCCGGGGGTCATATAACGATCAACCGGCGGGATCGCAAAGCCGGTCGACCGCGGCGTGACGACGCCTACAGCCCGGGCGCGAACAAGCCTTCTAGGGCAAGCACAAGCGGCGGTATTCACCGGATGTTCGAGCACCTCTTCGCACGCCAGGACGGCCTCGATGCCCTGCGAACGGCCGTCGCCGCGGTTTCGCTGATATCGGCGCTCGTCTACTTGCCGTTTGTGGCGACCGCGCCGTCGCCCCTTCGAACCGCCATCAAGACATTCGCGATCGGCGTCCTGGCGCTCTTGCCTTTGACCTATGTCGGCGGCGGACCGGACATTGCCCTGGTGCTTCTCGCAATCGCGCTGGCGCTGTCGGCGCTGGGCGATTTCTTTCTCGCGCTCGAACGTCAGGAGCGTTTCTTCCTCCCCGGCCTCGTCAGCTTCCTGGCCGCACATGTGGCGTATCTTTTGCTGTTCGTCCCGCGCGCAGCCATCCCGCACGGGTGGACCCTCGTCGCCGCCGCATGTGTATTGGCGGCGGCAGGCGCGCTGATCGCTTGGCTCGCACCGAGTCTCGGCCGGCTGAGGGGACCGGTCTTCGCCTATTTCGCGATCATCATGGCGATGGTCGCGGCGGCCCTGTCTATGCGGGAAGCGCCGTGGCTCGTCGGCGCGGGCGCGGTCTCCTTCGCGATCTCGGATTCCTTGATAGCTGTGCGCAAGTTCAAGCGTCCGTTGCCCTACATCGACATTGCGATCTGGGTCACATACTGCGCGGCGCAATTCATGATCGCTTCGGGCTTGCTCGCCGTACTCGTTCCTGCTGGAATCGCGACCTGATCCTCTCGCAGGCGGGGCGCGCCCATGATCGAACATCAAACCGACATCGCGACCAAAGACGGCCGGATGAGCACCTTCGTCTGCCATCCCGAACGCGGCGGCCCGTACCCCGCGATCTTCTTCTACATGGACGCCCCCGCGATCCGCGAAGAG
Organism: Micropepsaceae bacterium; assembly: GCA_041477875.1. Classification (GTDB taxonomy): domain Bacteria; phylum Pseudomonadota; class Alphaproteobacteria; order Micropepsales; family Micropepsaceae; genus SZUA-430. Next base: position 23,226 of record JBGOVA010000026.1, read on the forward strand.
TTGCGCGACATGGCCCGCCGCCTCGCCGCCGCCGGCTACTATGTCCTGCTGCCCAATCTCTACTATCGCTCGGGCGTGATGGAGCTGGGCCCGCTCCCGCGCGATCCCGACGCCCCCGAACGCAAACGCATGATGGAGTTGATGGAGTCGCTGTCGATCGCAAAAATCATGGATGACACGCAAGCCATGCTGAACCACATCGCCGGCGACAAAGCGGCGTCGACCGGCCCGATGGGCGCCGTCGGCTATTGCATGAGCGGCCAATACGCGATCAACGCCGCCGCGCGCTTCCCCGATCACATCGCGGCCGCCGCCTCGATCTATGGCGTGCGCCTGATCACGGAGCACCCCGACAGCCCCCATATCGTCGCGCGCAAGACAAAGGCGGAACTCTACTTCGGCTGCGCCGAGATCGACCGCTGGATGCCGTTGGACCAGATCGAGCCGCTACGCCAGGCGCTCAAGGCCGGCAACGTCAACGCGGAGGTCGAACTCTACCCGCGCGTCGAACACGGCTTCGCCTTCCCGGCGCGCCCCGCCTACGACAAGGCGTCGGCCGAACGCCATTGGGAGCGCCTCTTCGCGCTGTTCCGTCGCCGGTTGGGCTAATCTTGGCGATACGTCGCCACTCAAGGTGCTCGGGCGGAAAATAACAGGACGGGGTTTTTCGCTGCCTGTTCTCCTTCGCTGTGATGACGGTACTCGACTGAGCACACGCGCCACGCCGTCTATCGCCCGCGCAGCATGACGGCGCGCGAGCTCGAAGACGGCTACCAGTGGGCCTACAAAGAATTCTACACCTGGAGCAACATCGCGCGCGGCAGCCCCTCGCACGGCATGCTCAAGCATCAGGCGAAGCACTTCTTCTACGCCAGCGGCTGGCGCAAGTTCGAACCGCTCTGGCACTGGGTCATCCGCGCCAAGCGCCTGCAAATCATGACACCGCTTCTCGAGGCGATTTTGTCGCGCGTTTCGCGGCGCGGCGAAACGGCGCCACGCCCGGCCGGGACCGGCGCGGTGGCCGACCAATCCCTCTCGAACTCGTGATGCGATCGGTGCTACGGAGTGTATTGAGGTCGCAAATCGGTCGCCGCATTCTCCGGCGATCTCCGGGGGGAAACAAGAAATGTCGATTCACGTCAATCGCCGCGCCTTGCTCATGGGCGCCGTCGGCGCCGCGTCCGCTACCGCGCTCGGCCTGACCACGGGCCTCTACCGGCAGGTCGCACGCGCGGCGATCGGCAAGCCCGTCATCGGCAAATGGGGTTTCGATCTCGCCACCATGGACCGCTCGATCGATCCGGGCGACGACTTCTTCCGCCATGTCAGCGGCACCTGGATGAAGACGACGGAAATCCCGGCCGACCGCTCGCGCTGGGGTTCGTTCAATATCCTCGGCGCAAAGTCCGAAGATGACGTGCGCGAAGCCGTCGAGGCGACGGCGAAGGGCTCGCTCGCCGCCGGCTCGGTCGAGCGTAAGGTCGTCGACTACTACCGCAGCTACAACGACACCGACGCGATCGAACACCTGGGGCTGGATCCCGCGAAAAACGACCTGGCGGCCATCGCCAAGATTGAAACGCTTGAAGACGTTGTGCGCCTCGTCGCCTCGCCCGATTTCCGCGCCAACAGCCCTATCGGCGTCGGCGTCAATCTCGACGCCAAGCGGCCCGACGTCTACATCGTCGCCATAGGGCAATCGGGCCTCGGCATGCCGGACCGCGACTATTATCTGAAGCCCGACGCGAAATTCGCCGACACGCGCGCGAAGTATCGCGCCTACATCGAAACGATGCTGAAGCTGGGCGGCATGGCCGATGCAGCTCCTGCCGCCGACGCCGTCTTCGCCGTGGAGATGAAGATCGCCGAGCTTCATTGGCCGCGCGACAAGTCGCGCAACCGCGATCTGACCTACAATCCGAAATCCCGCGCCGAACTCATGACCTTCGCGCCAGAGTTTCCCTGGGGCCCGGCGTTCGAATCCTTCGGCGCGCCGGCGCAGGATTTCTTCATCGTCGCCCAGATCGACGCCGTGCAGGCCTTGGCGAAGCTGTTCCGCGAAACGCCGGTCGCCACATGGCGCGCCTATCTCACGTTCCACTATCTGAACAACATGGCCGACATTCTGCCGAAGGTCTTCGACGACGCGTCGTTCGATTTCAACGGCCGCGTCATCACCGGCCAGCCTGCGCAGCGCGACCGCTGGAAGCGCGCCGTGATCGCGATGAGCGGCCAATCCTTCCAGGCGCCGATGGGCGAGGCAGTGGGCCAGCTTTATGTCGTGCACAACTTCACGCCGCAAGCGAAGGCCGCGATGGGCAAGCTCGTCGAGAATCTGCGCGCCGCCTACAAAGTGCGCATCGCTAAGCTGCCGTGGATGACGGATGAAACGAAGAAAGCCGCCCTGCGCAAGCTCGAAAAGATCCGCGTCAAGATCGGCTACCCCGACAAGTGGCGCGACTACGCGCCGCTCGACGTCAAAGCGGGCGACGCTTACGGCAACCGCAAGCGTGAACAAGCGTTCAATCGTGCGCGCGACGTGGCGCGCCTCGCCAAACCCGCCAACCGCGACGAGTGGGGCATGGCGCCGCAAACCGTCAACGCCTATTACAGCTCGACCTGGAACGAGATCGTCTTCCCGGCCGCGATCCTTCAGCCGCCGTTCTTCGACTTGAACGCGGACCCTGCCGTCAACTACGGCGGCATCGGCGCGGTCATCGGCCACGAAATGGGCCACGGCTTCGACGACCAAGGCGCGAAATCGGACGAGAACGGCATCCTGCATTCCTGGTGGAACGCGCAGGACGAACAGAGCTTCAAGGCGCTCGTCGACAAGCTCGCCGACCAATATTCGAAGTTCGAAGCGCTGCCCGGCCTCTTCGTCAACGGCCGCCTGACGCTCGGCGAAAACATCGGCGATCTCGGCGGGTTGAACGTCTCGCTCGAGGCCTACAAGATCTCGCTCGGCGGCAAGGAGCCGCCGGTCATCAACGGCTTCACGGGCGTGCAGCGGTTCTTCTTAGGCTTCGGGCAAATCTGGCGCCAGCTGATCCGCGACGAAGCCTTGCGCAACCAAGTCGTCTCCGACCCGCACTCGCCCGGCGAATTCCGCGCCAACGGCACCGTGCGCAACATGGACGAATGGTACGACGCCTTCGCCGTGAAGCCGACCGCGAAGCTCTTCCTGCCGCCCGATCAGCGCGTGCGTATCTGGTGAGGCTCTAGAACTTCGCGCACACCGGCCGGTCGACGCGCAGCACGGCCTCTTCCTCGAACTGCGTCTTGTAGCCGTCGATGATCGCAGTGATCGCTTGATCCGATGCGGCGTCCTCGCCGTGCAAGCGCAGGATCACCTTGCTCTTCTCCGAGATCGTGCGCTTCGTCTGCCCGTCGAGCCAAAAACCGGCTCCTTCGACCACCGTGAAGCCTTCGGGGAAGCGTGGCGCCACCTCGCGCTTCACGAACGCCTCCCACTGCGCCGGGCTCACGACGCCGCCCTTGGGCTTGCTCATGCCGAAGAAGAGCTGCGTCTCGACCATGGCGCCGCCGACGGGGCAGCGCGCGTCCGGCGAGGATGATGCGGTAACGCCCGCGCAGCCTGCGCAAGCCAAGGTAAGGGCAACGGCGGCGGCGCGGTGCAGCATTCCTTGGGCCCCGCCCGGTCAGTTGAGCGTATTCTTGTGCGTGGCGCCCGCTTTCATGATCAGCGGAATGTGGCGTCCCTGATCTTGGAACAGCCCCAGGTCCTTGAGCGGGTCGCCGTCGACGACGATGAGGTCGGCGAACGCGCCCGGTTCGACGACGCCGAGCTTGCCCGGCTGCCGCAAGACGTCCGCGCCGACCAGCGTCGCCTGGCGGATGATCTCGATCGGCCTGAGCACTTCCGCGCGATAGAGGAACTCGCGCGACTGCTCGACCTGGAGCTGACCCAGAAGGTCGCTGCCGTAGGCGACCGGCACGCCCGCGCGCTTGCAGATCTCGAGCGAGCGCAAACCGCCGTCGATGACGATCTCGTTCTTGGCCAGCATGTCGGCCGACATGCCCAGCGCGCGCCCGCGCTCCTTCATCGCGTAGTAGGTGACGAGGTTGGCCACCATCAGCGCCTTGCGCTCGGCCATCAGCTTCGCGGTCTTGTCGTCGATCAGATTGCCGTGCTCGATCGTGCGCACGCCGTTCGAAACCGCGCGCGTAATCGCTTCGGGCGTGTAGGCGTGCGCCAGCACATAGCGCCCGAAATTGTGCGCCTCTTCCACCGCGGCCGCAATTTCGCCGGGCGTGTATTGCAGGCTGTCGAGCGGATCCCAGGGTGAGGCCACGCCGCCCGAGACGAAAATCTTGATCTGGTCGGCGCCCTGGCGCATCTGCTCGCGCACGGCCTTGCGCACCGCGTCGACGCCGTCGGCGGTTTCGAGCACGAAGGAAAGCGCATTGCAGCACTTGCAAGGCCCGTCGCCCGCCGTGCGCCGGCGCGAGTCGCCATGCCCGCCGGTCATGCTGATCGGGCGTCCTGAGATGAAGATCCGCGGCCCCGCCAGCACGCCGCTCTCGACCGCTTCCTTGATGCCCCAATCCGCGCCGCCCGTGTCGCGCACGGTGGTGAAGCCGCGATCGAGCATCGCCCGCATCAGTTGCGACGCCTTCGCGGTCAACAACGTCAGCGGCATGGACTCGAGCTTGTGGAGCCCGAGCTCGACCAAGTAGATATGCACGTGGCAGTCGATCAGCCCCGGCATCAGCGTCCGTCCGCCGCAGTCGATCACCTGCGCGCCCGCCGCCTTGATCGGCTTGTCAGAAACCTCGCGGATGATGTCGCCCTCGATCAGCACCTCATAGCCGCCGCGCGCCTCGTCCCAGCGCGGATCGAGGAGTCGAAGATTGCGAAAGAGGATGATGGTCATGGGGCTCGGTCCGATAGTCTCTCCGGCACCATCATCGGCGCAGGCACGACAAACGACAAGAGCGGCCCTGGGGGCCGTCCTCATCTACGCAGACTCGAAACGCGCTAGAGTGCGAAGCGCAGTCCGAGCGTCAAAGTGCTGTTGTCGATATCGGTGAAGTCGTTCTCGAACGTGGTCATCAGGCGGTAATTCGCGTACAAATCGGTTGTCTCGCCAACTTCGAAGTTCAAGCCGAATTTCAATTGGGCAGCTGACTGGATGTCCGAGTCGTCGATCGGGACCGGCCAAAACCCGCCGCCTCGAACCTGGATGTAATCCACGCCGATGCCGGCGCCGAGCGAGAGTGAAATCCCCTCTGACACCGGTACTTCGTAGACGGCGTTGACCATCGCCGAAATCTGATCGATGTCGGCGAGCGTGAACATTTCTTCGTTGGTGGAGCGGTAGCCGAGTTCTCCCTCCAGGCTGAAGTTGGGCCCGAGTTTGCGACCGACGGTGGCCAACACGGCGGGGCCGATTTCGCTCTGGTTGCTGTCGTTGAAGGCTCCGCCGCGTTCCGCGCCGCCCTCGATACCCACGTACCACGTCCGCTCGCCCGCGCTCGCGGACATGCTCAACGACAGAATCCCAGCCAGGGATCCAACCACCAATTGCCGCATTGCCCCCACCAATATCCGGCCCCACCCGGAGAAGTCGAAAGAGGTGGTATCACGACATCACGGTGCCGGATAGCAGACGAACACCAATCAAGATTCCGCGTTGTCGCCGGAGCACAGCGTCACGAAACCGTCGCTCGACGCCGTACGCGTTTACGCTAAAACACTCATCTTCGCCGCCAAGTTGTTTTTCGCGCGCAAAGAAGAAAGAAGAAGGGCGGAGCTTTTGGCCCCGCACTGAAATCTGAAATCGCGGTCCGGCAAACCGGATGCGTTAATGGAGATCGATCGTCGCGCGCCGGTTCTGCGGCTCCTTCACGTTGTCGCCGGTCTGAACCAGAAGCTCGCTCTCGCCCTTGCCCGAGGTCGTGATCTTGTCGGCAGGGATACCTTGCC
>JBGOVA010000137.1:0-12353 GCA_041477875.1 Micropepsaceae bacterium
CCGCCGTGAGCGGAGAAAACGCAAATGCGGCCGCGGCCGCGAATACAAGCATCAATCTCATGGGCCCAGTCTCCTTCCCCTTGAAGTTTATCTTTCATCCCCGGCGCTGACGATTAAAGCGCGCACGACAAACGACGCGCGATGGAATTATCAGCTCTCTAGAGTATTTTGTCATCCGAATTGCGCATGGCTTGCGTTTCGGAAATGCCGACACGCAAAGAATTCGCCCGCGGGTCGCAAAGCGAATACTGGCGAGCGATTTGAAAGTTACATTAGGCGCCGCCGAGCAGACCGCGGCTGCGAAACAGCATCGACTACGCCGCGCCGCGCTCGTCATCGAGGCCCATCTCGCGCAGCTTGCGATAGAGCGTCGAGCGGCCGATGCCGAGGCGGCGCGCCACCTCCGACATATGCCCTTCGTATTTCTCGATCGCAAAGCGGATGAGTTCGTGCTCGATCTCTTCGAGTTTGCGCAAATGTCCGTCGATGCCCATCACGTTCAGGCCGTCGGCCTTGCGCTGCGCGGCCGCCGCGCCCGGCTCGAGAGACGGCACGCGCGGCGGCGCGCTCGCGACATAGTGGGTCGGGGCGTCGTCGAACGCTTCGTCGCTGTGCGACGCGCGCACCGCGATGCCGAGCAGGCTCGCCACTTGCGGGAAGTCGCCCGCGCGCAGGCACGCGCCGTCGCACATGACGACGGCGCGAAACACGACGTTCTCCAGCTGCCTTATGTTGCCGGGCCAGGTGTAACTCTGCAGCATCTCGAGCGCCGCCGGCTCGATCCCGACGATCTTCTTGTTCTCTTCGACCGCAAAGCGGCGGATGAAATGCGAGACCAGATCGGGAATGTCCTCGCGCCGGTCGCGCAAGGGCGGCAGTTGAATCGGAAACACGTTCAAGCGATAGAACAGGTCCTCGCGGAACTTGCCCTCCGCGACCGCCTGCTGAAGATTGCGGTTCGTGGCGGAGACCAAACGGATGTCGACCTTCACCGGCCGCTTCGCGCCGACGGGGTCGACTTCGCCTTCCTGGATCGCGCGCAGCAGCTTGACCTGCATGTCGAGGCGCAGCTCGCCGATCTCGTCGAGGAACAGCGTCCCGCCGTTCGCCTCCTGGAATTTGCCGATATGCCGGTCGACCGCGCCCGTGAAGGCGCCCTTCTCGTGCCCGAACAAAATGCTCTCGATCAGCGTGTCGGGAATGGCGCCGCAATTGACCGCCACGAAGGGTTTCCCCGCGCGGTCCGACGCGCCTTGGATGGCGCGCGCGACGACCTCCTTGCCGACGCCGCTTTCGCCCTCGATGAGGATCGGGATGTTCGATTGCGCTGCACGCTCCGCCATGCGCATGACCGCGCGCATCGCAGGGCTTTCGGCGATCAGATCGCTGAACGACAGGCGGTTGTCCTGCGTCTTTTTCAAACGCTGAATCTCGCCGCTCAGCGCCTTGATCTTGAGCGCGTTCTGCATCGACACCTGGATGCGCTCGGGGCTTGCCGGCTTGACCAGAAAGTCGTCCGCGCCGGCGCGCATCGCGGCCACCGCCGTGTCGACGCCGCCCTGGGCCGTCAGCACGATCACCGGCAGTGAAGGATGGCTGGGCCTGAGCTGCGCCAGTACGCCAAGCCCGTCGATCCCCGGCATCACGAGGTCGAGCATGACCAGACTCACGTCGGCGCCTTTCGGCCCGGCAAGCAGATCCAGCGCCTCCTGGCCCGACGAAGCCGTCAGGGTCTGGAAGCCGCATTTTTCGGCCTGGGCTTGCAGCAACCGGCGCTGGGTCGGATCGTCGTCAACAATCAGTGTCGTGTGCGCCATCGGCTCCTCGGAATGCGGTGAAAGTCGTGTCCCGAAACAGGCCGCCACCATGGCGTGCGCGCAGTAAAGGTGCGGTTTAAGTTGTCTCAGCTTGGGTCGATTTTGGCTGAATTCAGGGATTCGCTCAGGGCGCGTGTTGTCCGGCCGCTACAGCCGGACTCGATTCTGAAGCTTGGCGGCCACAACAACTTGAAAGTGTCAGGGGTTAATGGGAGTTTTAACTCGCTTTTTGATGTCCGGCTCGCGGGGGTTGCTCTGCTTAGTAAGCGAGCGCAAGGGGGCACCGGAAAGCTCATCGAGGGGGTGAAGCGCGGCGTACAGGGTCCACGGGATCTTGTGCGCCGCTGCTGTTTTCTGGGTTTGGTGTTGGCTCTTTCCGCCTGCGCCGGTCTCCCCGAGACCTTTGAGATCACTCCCTTCCTGCGCGAACAAATCACGGGCGACACGTGGCGCGCCTGCCTCGCGCGCGAGTATCAGTCTCAGGCCCGCAGTGAGGTCCGCCCCGGTCGCCACTGGGCCGAGGCCACGCGCCTCGCCACCAAGGGCCGCGCGGCGCTGGACGGGCAGGTTGTGGCACCCGAGATCGCACCGGAAGGCTTGAGCCTGGCGCGAGCCCGTCTGGAGCACGCGCTGGCCAACCGCGACCCAGACTCTTGCGACTGCGCCAAGATGCAAGCGCGCTTTGACGGTTGGGTCGTCAAACAAGCGCGCGGCGCCGACACCGCGGCCGTTCGCGCAAGTTTTGAGGAAGCCGCGGGCGCGTGCGCCCCGTCGCGTTGAAGCGCAGGATACCCTCTGCCATATCTGGCTCACATCCCCACACGAAAGATCGCTGCCCAGATGTCGTCCGCCCAAGCCCTCGCGAAGGATTCACAAGACCTGCCCGAATGGCGCTTGAGCGACCTCTTCGCCGGCCCCAAATCTCCCCAGTTCCTGGATACCAAAGCGCAAGCCGAGCGCGAGGCGCACGCGTTCCGCGACGCCGTCAAAGGGAAAGTGGCTTCGATGGACCCGGCGGCCCTGGCCGCGGCGGTGGAACGCTACGACGCGCTGCAAGACCGCCTCGGCAGGGTCTCGAGCTATGTCGGCCTCGCTTTCGCGGCGGACTCGAGCGACGCCGAGGTTGGCAAACTCTACGGCGACACCTCGGACTGGCTGACCAAGATCGGCTCCGAACTTCTGTTCTTCGAACTTGAACTGAACCGCATTCCCGACGACGTGCTGGCGCACGCGCTCGGCGAGCCAAAACTTCGCCGCTACAAGCCGTGGCTCGATCATTTGCGCGCCTTGAAACCGTACCAGCTGAACGACGAATTGGAACGCGCCTTCCACGATCGCGCCCAGACCGCGAACGGCGCCTGGATCCGTCTCTACGACGAAACGCTGACTGCGCTGCGCTACGACGTGCGCGGCAAGGAGCTCACCGGCGAAGAGGCGCTGCACCTTCTCTCGGAGCCCGAGCGCGACCTTCGCCGCGACGCCGCGCACGCGCTGACGAAGACGTTCAAATCGAACCTGCGTCTCTTCGCGCACATCATGAACACGCTGACGAAGGACAAGGAGGTCGAAGACGGCTGGCGCAAGCTGCCCGACCCCGCGACCTCGCGCCATCTCGGCAATCGCGTCGAGCCGGAAGTCGTCGAAGCGCTCGTCGCATCGGTGCGCGCCGCCTATCCGAAACTGTCGCATCGTTACTACGCGCTCAAAGCCAGGCTCCTGAAGTTCGATCGCCTGGAGCATTGGGATCGCAACGCGCCGATGCCCTTCGCCGACGACCGCAAGATCGCGTGGACGCAGGCAAGATCGATCGTGCTCGACGCTTACGGCGCCTTCAATCCGCGCATGGCCGACATCGCCGACGGTTTCTTCGCCAAAAGCTGGATCGACGCGAAGCCCCGCTCCGGCAAGTCGGGCGGCGCCTTCTCGCACCCGACCGTGCCGAGCGCGCACCCCTTCATCCTGATGAGCTATCAGGGAAAGACGCGCGACGTGATGACGCTCGCCCACGAACTCGGCCACGGCGTGCATCAAGTCTTGGCCGCCCATCACGGTCCGATTCTGAGCGACACGCCGCTCACCCTCGCCGAGACCGCGAGCGTCTTCGGCGAAATGCTGACCTTCCGCGCGCTCTTGAAGGCGGAGCGCGAACCGCGCGCGCGTGCCGCGATGCTGGCCTCGAAGGTCGAGGACATGCTGAACACGGTCGTGCGTCAGGTCGCGTTCTACAGCTTCGAGCGGCGCGTCCACGCCGCGCGGCGCGAGGGCGAACTGACGGCGGACGACCTCGGCCGTATCTGGCTCGAAGTGCAAACCGAAAGCCTGGGCCCCGCCTTCAATTTCGCCGAAGGTTACGAGACCTTCTGGTGCTACATCTCGCACTTCATTCATTCGCCGTTCTACGTCTACGCCTACGCGTTCGGCGATTGCCTGGTGAACTCGCTCTACGCCGCCTATCAGAAATCGTCGGCGGGCTTTGCCGAGCGCTATCTCGATCTCCTCGCCGCGGGCGGCACGAAGCACTATCGCGAAGCGTTGGCGCCGTTCGGCCTCGATCCATCCGATCCCGCGTTTTGGAATCGCGGCCTCGAAATGATCACGGGCCTCATCGCCGAACTCGAAACCGAAGTCGCGGCGATCAAATGACGGAGTCCGACAAGGCGGGCCGCGGTGAACGCAACAGCCTGACGCGCCGCCTCAAACGCTACGCCGACGTGACGACCGCGATGGGCGGCGCGGCGGCCAAGATGGCGGGCGCCCGCGTGCTGGGTATCGAGCGTGGGCCGCGCGCCGAGGCGGGCGACCTCAAGCTGGCGCTTGGCAATCTCAAGGGCCCGCTGATGAAGGTCGCGCAGATGCTGGCCTCGATTCCCGAGGCGCTGCCCGCGGACTTCGCCGCCGAACTCTCGACCCTGCAAACCCAAGCCCCGCCGATGGGTTGGCCGTTCGTGCGCCGCCGCATGAGCGCCGAACTCGGCCCCGAATGGGAAAAGAAATTCAAAACGTTCGAACACGAAGCCGCCGCCGCCGCCTCGCTCGGTCAAGTCCACCGCGCCTGGGACAAACGCGGCCACGCGCTCGCCTGCAAACTCCAATACCCCGACATGGCGTCCGCCGTGGAAGCCGACCTCGCGCAGCTGCGCCTGATCTTCGCCCTCTACCGCCGCATGGACCGTGCCATCGACCCCTCCGAAATGGCGGAGGAAATCGGCGCGCGCCTGCGCGAAGAACTCGACTACCGCCGCGAAGCCGCGCACATGCACCTCTTCCGCCTGATGCTCAAAGGCATTTCGACGATCAGCGTGCCCGAGGTGATCGACGACCTGTCGACCGGCCGTTTGCTGACGATGAGCTGGGAAACCGGCCGCCCGATCATGGAGTTCACCAAGCGCCCGCTCGCCGAGCGCAATCGCATCGCGACCTCGCTCTTCAGGGCTTGGTGGCATCCCTTCAGCCACTTCGGCACCATCCACGGCGACCCGCATCTCGGCAACTACGCCGTCCGCCAGGATTTCGGACTCAATCTTCTCGACTACGGTTGCGTCCGCACCTTCAAGCCGAAATTCGTCGGCGGCGTGATCGACCTCTATCACGCGCTAGAACACGGCAAGCCCGACCTTGCGGTGCACGCCTACGAAACCTGGGGCTTCAAGGGCCTCAAGAAGGAAGTCATCGAAACGCTGAACATCTGGGCGCGCTTCATCTACGCGCCGCTGCTCGACAATCGCATACGCACGGTCGCGAACGGAGTCGAACCATCCGCTTACGGACGAAAGGAAGCTTTCGAGGTCCACAAACGCCTGAGCCAGCTTGGCCCCGTGAAGCCGCCGCGCGAATTCGTCTTCATGGACCGCGCCGCGATCGGCCTCGGCGCCGTCTTCCTGCACCTCCAGGCCGAATTGAATTTCTACGAACTGTTCAACGAAGAAATCGGCGCCTTCACGCTTGCGAGTGTCGCCAAGCGCCAGAAGACGGCGTTCGAAGCGTCGGGCGTCCCGTTGCCTGTTTAGCGGGCGCATCGCCGCCCAAAGCGTCAGGCCAACGCGCCATTTCGCCTCTCTCCCGTCGTGCTAGAGCATTTTGACATCTGAGTTATGCGTAGCCCGAGTTGCGCAGGTAGTTTGCGCATTCGGGTGGCGTGAAGACGTCGATGATCTGGCCGATCGCGTCCCACAATGCGGGGAGCGTGCGCTTCTTGGCTTTGCGCAAGAGCGCCTTGAGTTTGGCGAAGAGCTGTTCGATGGGATTGAGATCCGGTGAGTAGGGCGGCAGGTAGAGAAGGGTCGCGCCTTTCGCCTCGATCGCCGCGCGTACGCCCTCGACTTTGTGCGCACCCAGATTGTCCATGATCACGATATCGCCGAGCGTCAGCGCGGGCGCCAGGCATTGCTCGACATAGGCGCGGAAGATCACGCCGTTCATCGGCTGATCGACGACCAAGGGTGCAATGACCTGATCGGCACGCAAGCCCGCCACGAAGGTGGTCGTCTTCCAATGACCGTAAGGGACTTTGCCCACGACACGTTCGCCGATGGGACCGCGGCCGGAGAGGCGCGCCATGTCGGTCGCAGCGCCCGTCTCGTCGACAAAGACGAGTTTGGCCGGATCAAGGGCGGGCTGATCCTGCTTCCACGCTTCGCGGGCGACCGCCACGTCGGGCCGGTCCTGTTCGGCTGCGTGCACGATCTTTTTTTTTGAAACTGATGCGATGGCGTTTGTAGAAGCGCCAAAGTCCGGACACGCAGGCGACAACCGAGCGCTCGGCCAGGCGCTCTTTGATCTCTTCAAGCGTCAGATCGGGCTGCAGGCGGACGACCTCAAGCAGCCACTCCTTGTGGGCGTTCAGCTTGGAACCGTTGTTCTCGGGCCGCGGCGTCGGTGCGACGCTGCCAGTCCGCAGCAAACGCTGCCGCCATTTGATCGCCGTGCTCGCGCTGACCGAAAACTGCTCGGCAGCGCCACGCGCCGATGAGCCCTCATCAACCGCCGCGATAACTCGCTCGCGCAAATCCATCGAATAGGGGCGCGTCATGTCATGCCTCCGAATCAACCGACCCAAAGGCAGAATCCTCTCTCCCGGCCGCCCCGTGAATCCCCCCTCGATTCACTCACAGTTCAAAATGCTCTAGGCTTGGTTACACTGACACACTCACCATTGAACGATCTCCCCGATGACCGACGATCTCCTCGAAGAACACGCACCCGACATTCCCGACGGCTACGTGCGCATGAACTGGTTCCAGGGCTTCGGCCGCCAGATCGGCCCGCTCTATGAGCGCATCAATCCCGACAAGACTTACACGCGCGCCTTCCTGGTGGCCGAGCCGCACACGAACGGCATGAAGAACTGCCACGGCGGCATGCTGATGGCTTTTGCCGATATGGCGTTGGGCCACGCGATCACGCTCGACACCAACCGTTTCTGGGTGACGGTGCGCATGGTCACCGACTTCATCGACGCCGCGCAGATCGGCGATTGGGTCGAAGGCACGGGAACGGTCACGGGCCGCGATTCGGATTTCTATACGGTCACGGGCCGCATCTGGTCTGGCGATCGGACGATCATGACAGCGACCGGCGTCTTCAAGGCGCTGGGCCAGCGACCTGCGCGGCGCAAGGCTTGATCATGACGTCGAACGAACCGTCGCGCGGCGGGCCGCTCGCGCCCTTCGGCGGTCAGCCGATCCGCGGGCCCGAATGGTTCGAACAAGCGATCGCCACACCCTGCGAAAGCGCCTGGACCGAGGCCGCCGGCGCGCGCATTCACTACTTGCGCTGGGGCGACCGCAAACGGCCGGGCCTCCTCCTCGTGCACGGCAACGGTGCCCACGCCTATTGGTGGAGCTACATCGCCCCGTTCCTCGCGCGCGACTATAACGTCGCAGCGATGGATCTCTCCGGCATGGGCGATTCCGACCGCCGCCCGCACTACGACATGGAATTGTTCGTCGAGGAGCAACTCGCCGTGGCAGCCCACGCCGGCATGTTCGACCACGAAGAACCGCCCGTCATCGTCGCCCACAGCTTCGGCGGCTTCGTCACCATCCTGACCGGCGCGCTCCACGGCAAAGAACTCGCGGGCACGGTCATCGTCGACTCACCCGTGAACCCGCCTGAGCGCAGCCATCACGGTCCACCGCACCGCGAGATCAGACCCCACCGCATCTACCCGACGTTGACCGAGGCTCTTGCACGCTTCCGCTTGGCGCCGGAGCAGCCATGCGAGAACGACTACATCGTGGACTTCATCGCGCGCCGCTCGTTGGTTGAGGTCGACGGCGGCTGGACCTGGAAGTTCGATCCCTCGATCTGGACCCGCTTCTCGATCGGCGACACGGCCGAGCGTTTGCGCTCGACCAAGTGCCGCATCGCCATCATGCGCGGTGAGATGTCGGTCCTGATGCCGCCCGAGGTCGGCGAGTACATGTTCAGCCTCTTGGGCCACGCCGCACCGGTCATCGAAATCCCCCAAGCCCGCCACCACGTCATGCTCGACCAGCCCCTTGCCTTCGTCGCCGCGTTGCGCGCGCTGCTGGCCGACTGGAATCACTCGATGCCCACCCGCCGTGTTTAGGAAGGAAGAAGATTGAAACACCAAGATCACCAAGACGCTCAGCATCACCTTCAGCGTTGCGGATGAACCATGGCGGCTGGCGAACAAGTTCCGGCGCCGATCGATCGCATCGCGGCTGAAATTGTGGACGCGGGATTTCAGGTGCACAAGGCGCTTGGGCCCGGTCTGCTTGAATCGGCATACGAAGAATGCGTCGCCCGAGCTATTTGAACGCGGCCTGAGTGTTAGGCGTCAGGTCGCGATGCCGATCGCTTACAAAGGCGTGAATCTCGATGCCGGCTACCGCATCGATCTCCTTGTAGACTCTTGCGTAGTGGTTGAGGTGAAAGCGATCGAGTCACTGCTTCCGATCCATCAAGCCCAGGTCATGACCTATCTCAGATTGTCTGGTTGCCGTCTCGGTTTGCAAATGTTCAAGACTGGGGTGCGTCGCATAGCACTCTAGGGCGCTTCGCGCCCAAAGGAACCGACGCCTGCGCTCCGGGTCGCCATTTGGTCCGAGCATCTTGGTGATCTTGGTGTTTCAATCTATCTGAGCCTCCCCACACGCAAGCCCCCGAAATCCCGGAAACCCGCGTCAAAACTGCCGTTGCCGCGCGGGTCTCGATTGCTATAGTCCGCCGCGAAAATCCACCCGACCGATTGCACGAGGGAATTCCATGGCTAGCGCGCCGCAAACCTACAAGAGAGGCAGCCAAGACATCCGCGAGAATCGGGCGACCTTCGGGCGGTTTTGGACGCTGACGAAGATCAGCATCGTCGTCATCGCCCTCATCCTCATCTTGTTGGCCTATCTTTTCACGTAAGGCGCGAATCACCGCGAATCCCCCAACCGGCGCAGGTTCAATGAAAGTCGGAATTCCGAAGGAACGCCGCGCGAACGAAACGCGCGTCGCGGCGACGCCCGAAACCGTGAAGAAGCTCAAGGGCCTCGGCCTCGACGTCGTCGTTGAAGCAGGCGCCGGCGCGCCGTCGCATTTCGCCGACCAGGACTACGCGCAAGCCGGCGCCGCCGTGGGTTCGACCGCCGACGCGCTCGGCGCCGACATCGTCTTGAAGGTGATGCGCCCGACCGACGAAGAACTCGCATCGATGAAACGTGGTGCCATGCTTGCCGCCATCCTTGCGCCTTATGCGGACAAAGCGGCGGTGCCGAAATACGCGACCGCCGGCGTCAACACCTTCGCGATGGAGTTCATGCCGCGCATCACCCGCGCGCAATCGATGGACGTCCTCTCCTCGCAATCGAACCTCGCCGGCTACAAGTCCGTGATCGACGCCGCGGGCGCCTTCGGCCGCGCCTTCCCGATGATGATGACGGCGGCGGGCACCATCGCGCCGGCGCGCGTCTTCATCATGGGCGTCGGCGTCGCGGGCCTTCAGGCGATCGCGACCGCCAAGCGCCTGGGTGCCATCGTCTCGGCGACGGATGTGCGCGCGGCGACGAAGGAACAAGTCCAGTCGCTCGGCGGTACCTTCGTGATGGTCGAGGACGAGGAATCGAAGCAGGCCGAAACCTCCGCCGGTTATGCGAAGGAAATGAGCGACGCCTATAAGAAGAAGCAGGCCACGCTCATCGCCGAAACGATCAAGAAGCAAGACATCGTCATCACCACGGCGCTGATCCCCGGTCGCCCCGCGCCGGTGCTCGTGACCGAAGAGATGGTGCGCTCGATGAAGCCGGGCTCGATCATCATCGACCTGGCGGCGGAGCAGGGCGGCAATTGCCCGCTGACGAAGCCGGGCGAAACGATCGAGGTGAACGGCGTGAAGATCATCGGCACGCTCAACCTGGCGGGCCGGTTGGCGGCGGACGCGTCCTCGCTCTACGCGCGCAATCTGTTCAATTTCCTTTCGCCCTTGATCGACAAGACGACGAAGGCGCTGAAGATCGACTGGAACGACGAAATCATCAAAGGTACCTGCCTGACGCGCGACGGCGAAGTCGTGCATCCGGCCGTGAAAGCCTGACGGAGAGCGATATGGAAGCCATCGACCCCTTCATCTTCCGCCTGTCGATTTTCGTGCTCGCGATTTTCGTCGGCTATTACGTGGTGTGGAGCGTGACCCCTGCGCTGCACACGCCGCTGATGTCCGTCACGAACGCGATCTCGTCCGTCATCATCGTCGGCGCGTTGCTGGCGGTCGGCGTCGACCTCCTCGCCGCCGGCGACAGCGGTTGGATCGCAAAACTCTTCGGCGTCGTCGCCGTCATCTTGGCCAGCGTCAATATCTTCGGCGGCTTCCTGGTCACCCAGCGCATGCTCGCGATGTACCGCAAGAAGGAAAAGAAGTGAGATGACCGATGTCCGGTGACGGAGGTTTCTCGCTCATCGACGCCATCGCCGCGGGCCTTGCGATGCTTGCCGCGGGCGAGATCGTCGCGGCGCAGTATTTCGCCAATCAGAACAAGCTGAAGACCAAGCTCATTGCATCGCTCCTGTTGTGGGAAGGCGTCGCAATGCTTGCTTGCGCGGCGATCGTCTATGTGCGCCGCGATTTTGACGTCGCAACCATCGTCTCGGTCATCGCGATCTGGATGGCGGGCGCGGCGGTCGGGTTACTGCGCGCCGGGGTTTTCGATCGCCCCGCCGAATGAAAAGCTCACCGCCTAAGGCCAGAGAAGAACAATGAACCCCAACCTCGCCGCCGTCCTCTACCTCGTCTCGGGCGTTCTGTTCATTCTGGCGCTGCGGGGCTTGTCCAGCCCCGAATCCGCGCGTCGCGGCAACCGGCTCGGCATGATCGGCATGGCGATCGCGGTCGCGACGACGCTTGCGGTCACCGGCTCGGGCGATATCGTGACGTGGGGCCTCATTCTGATCGGCGTCGCGATCGGCGGCACGGTCGGCGCCATCACCGCGCACCGCATCGCGATGACCCAGATGCCGCAGCTCGTCGCGGCGTTCCACAGCCTTGTGGGGCTCGCCGCCGTGTTCGTCGCCGCCGCCGCGCTCTACGCGCCGCAAGCCTTCAACATCGGCGAGCCCGGCAACGTTCACATGCAGTCGCTGATCGAGATGTCGCTCGGCGTCGCCATCGGCGCGATCACGTTTTCGGGCTCGATCATCGCCTTCGCAAAACTCAACGGCAACATGTCGGGCGCGCCGATCATTCTGCCCGCGCGCCACATCATCAACATCCTGTTGGCCGTGGCCGTCGTCGCGCTCGTCGTCCTGCTGGTCACGAGCCACGGCGCCGACACCTGGACGTTCTGGGCGATCACTGTCTTGGCCATCGTGCTCGGCGTCACGCTCATCATCCCGATCGGCGGCGCCGACATGCCCGTCGTCATCTCGATGCTGAACTCCTATTCCGGCTGGGCCGCGGCCGGCATCGGCTTCACGCTGGAGAACACGGCCCTCATCATCACCGGTGCGCTCGTCGGATCGTCGGGCGCGATCCTGAGCTACATCATGTGCAAGGGCATGAACCGCTCGTTCATCTCCGTCATCCTCGGCGGCTTCGGCGGCGAAGTGGCGGGCCCGGCCGGCAAAGGCGAAACGCGCCCCGTGAAGCAAGGCTCGGCCGACGATGCCGCCTTCATCTTGAAGAACGCCTCCTCCGTCATCGTCGTGCCCGGCTACGGCATGGCGGTCGCCCAAGCCCAGCACGCGCTCCACGAAATGGCGAACAAGCTGAAGAAGGAAGGTGTGAAAATCTCCTACGCCATCCATCCCGTCGCGGGCCGCATGCCCGGCCACATGAACGTGCTCCTCGCCGAAGCGAACGTGCCCTATGACGAGGTTTTCGAGCTCGACGACATCAACAGCCAATTCCCGACCGCCGACGTCGCCTACGTCATCGGCGCGAACGACGTGACGAACCCGGCCGCCAAGACCGATCCGAAATCGCCGATCTTCGGCATGCCGATCCTCGACGTCGAACGGGCCAAGACCGTTCTCTTCATCAAGCGCGGCATGGGCTCGGGCTATGCCGGCGTCGAGAACGAGCTCTTCTTCCGC
>JBGOVA010000267.1:0-4914 GCA_041477875.1 Micropepsaceae bacterium
TCAACGACACGGAATTACCGCTGTGGACCTATAATCAGATCCAATTCGAGAACCGGTGGGGCGCGCTCGGCACGGTTGGCTTTGCCTTCAACGGCAACTGGCGGTTGGAATTCGAGGGCGGCTACCGCAACAACGACGTTCACAGCATTTTCGACGGCAGAAGCCTGACGTTTCCGAACGACGGCGAGTTGACGGAGTGGAGCGGCTTCTTCAACGCGCTCTATGACCAGCCGATCGCGGAAAAATGGGCGGTCGACTTCGGCGTGGGTGTCGGTGTCGACGATGTCCGCTTCGACGACAATCTGGGCAATGAGGACGCCGACGCGGTTCTCGCGCTCCAGGGCATCGTCGGATTGACCTACCGTGTGGCGTCGCATTGGGACGTGATGCTCAACTACCGCTATCTGTGGGCGGACGATCCCGAATTCACGAACGCATCGGGCACGGCCGACAATATGAATATCGCCAAGCACACCGTGACGCTGGGCTTCCGCTACGGCTTCGACGAGGCTGCCCCGCCGCCACCCCCTCCGCCCCCGCCCCCGCCGCCGCCTCCGGCGCCGCCGCCGGTGGCGAAGCAGTTCCTCATCTTCTTCGGGTTCAATAAGTGCGACATCACACCGGAGGCCGACCGCGTCCTGGGTGACGCCGCGTCGACCGCGAAGTCGACGGGTGCGGCTTCGGTCAAGATCGTCGGGCATACCGACACGTCGGGCTCCAACGCCTACAACCAGAGACTGTCGGAATGCCGCGCCAACGCGGCCAAGACCAACCTTGTCGATAAGGGCGTGCCGGGGGCGTCCATCACGGCGTCGGGCAAGGGTGAAACCGAACTCATGGTCCAAACGGGCGACGGCGTGAAGGAACCGCAAAACCGCCGCGCGACGGTGGATTTGGAATAGCGCCTACACGCTCAGCGGACTTCTTCGAGGCGGGCCACGCGTGGCCCGCCTTTTTGTTTGCCTGCCGATGCGGGGCGGCGATCGTTCATGTTTAGGTTAGCGGCACGATTGCCGTCGTGTGGCGGCGCGAGGTGCGATTGGCGTGCTATGACGGGCCGCACATCAACCGCCGTGCTGGGTATCAGGCTGCCGTGCAGACGCTCGAAACAGAAATTCGTTCCCTGAAACAGGCCGGGCTGGACGCGTTGCGGCGCGGCGATGCGGCCGACGCGCGGCGGCGGTTCGAGCAGATCGCGGCGGCAGGACGCGCCGACGCTCTCATATGGCTCGCGTTGGCGGCGGCCTGCAAAACGCTGAACGACAAGGAGGCCATGATCGCGGCTGTCGACAAGGTGCTCGCGCTCGAGCCGCGCAACCTGCGCGCGCTGATCATGAAGGCGGATCACTTCGCCGACGCCGGCGACGTTCCGACCGCGCTGGCGTTTTATCGTGCCGCGCTGAAATCCGCACCGGAGGCCGGCCAACTTCCGCCCGAGTTGATCAAGGAGCTTCGCCGCGCGGACGAGACGTGCAATCGCTTCACCCGCGACTATGAGGATTTTCTGCGCAAGCAGCTGGCCGCGCATGGCTTCGACGAGCAAAGATCGAGCCGCCGGTTCGCCTTGTCGCTCGATCTCCTTCACGGCAAAAAGCAGATCTACTATCAGCAGCCGCGGCACTACTACTTCCCGGAGCTTCCGCAAAAGCAGTTCTACGATCGCGGCGACTTTCCGTGGCTCGATGCGATCGAAGCCGCCACGGACGATATTCGCGCCGAGTGCGAAAGCGTGCTGCGGGACGAACGCGCGTTCTCGCCCTACGTCACGCGCGGCCAAAAGGAGCGTCCGCGCGGCGAAGGCCTGGGGATGCTCGACAATCCGGATTGGAGCGCGTTCTTCGTGTGGCGGGACGGCGCGGTCGTGCCGGAGAATGCGGCGCGTTGCGCCAAGACAATGCGGGCACTCGAACACGTCCCGTTCGCGCGCACAAAGGGGCGGATGCCGTCGGTCCTGTTCTCACTGCTGCGGCCGGGGACTCGCATCCCGCCGCATACCGGCGTCGTAAACACCCGGCTCATCTGCCACTTGCCGCTGATCGTGCCGGAGAATTGTGTCTTCCGCGTGGGCAACGACGTGCGGCCGTGGGTGGAAGGCAAGGCGTGGGTGTTCGACGACACGATCGAACACGAGGCATGGAACAACAGCGACCGGCTGCGCGTCATTCTGCTGTTCGACATCTGGCGGCCGGAGCTGTCGGAGGACGAGCGCAAGCTCGTCAGCGCGATGATCGAAGCGATCGACGATTATGGCGGGTCGGCAACGAAGTGGGACGCGTAGAGAGCGAGTAGAACTTTGAACAGCAACGACACGAGCGCAGTGACGCTGCGCGAAGCCATCGACCGAGGCCACGCCGCGCGCCGCGCGGGGCGGCTTGAGGAGGCCTTAACGCTGTACGGCCGCGCGTTGGAATTAGCGCCGAGCGATGCCGAGGCCAACAGCCTGTATGGCCTGGTTTCGCTTCATCTTGGCCGCATCGATAGCGCCGAGGCAGGATTGCGAAAGGCGGTGCGACTGGACCCACCGCACATTGCATATCGCGTGAATCTGACGGAGTTCCTGGAGAGACAAGGCCTGATCGGGGAGGCGATTGCTGTCATGCGAACGGTGGCCGCGCAGGCGCCCGGGTTTTCGCGGGGTTGCGAAAGGCTTGGTGATCTCCTGGCGCAGGCTAATCGGATGTCCGAGGCGATGACGTACCTTCAGCGCGCGTCGGCGTTGGAACCGAACAATCCGACTCTTGCGATCAAGTGCGCCGCCGCGGCATGCGTGCTCGGACGGCTGACCGACGCCCGGCAGATCCTCGAGCGGGCGGCGCGCTTATCGCCTGACAATCCTGCCGTGTTTCAGCTCCAAGCGGAAGTCGCCGAGGCGCAAGGCGACTGGCCCAGCCTCGAGCGGTTCGCGAACGCGTGGCTTCGATTGCAGCCGCGCGACGCCGGCCCGTGGCGAGCCTTGGCGACTGCCTTCTACGAGACGGGTCGATTGCGAGAGGCAATGGAGCTCTATCGCAAGGTGATGGAGTATTCCGTCCGAGATGCAGCCCATCTAACCGTCTACGCGCAGTATTGCCTGAATGTATCGGAATTCGATGCGGCAGAAGCCGCACTGACGGAAGCCGAGAAACTCGATCCCCAATACGTTGAGATGCTGTCGGCCAAAGCGCTTCTTCTCACGTATCTCGGGCGTTTCGGCGAGGCAGAGTCTTACTGCCGGCATAGCCTTGCCGTAGATCCGAAGCATGTGCCCGGTTACAGAATCCTCAATCAATTGAAGCGCGGCCGATTGTCGGACGACGAGCGCGACGCTCTCTCGCGGCTATCTCAAGATCAAGGTCTCCGCACCGGACACCGAATCTCCGCGAGCTTTGCGCTCGCGGATAGTCTCGACGCGCGCGGGGAATTTGCCGAGGCCTTTGCCGCGTACGAGTCCGCGAATCGGATTGGCTTCGAACGCGCGCGCAAGGAGAATATCGGCTACGATGCCGCCAAGAGAACCGCCTGGATCGATCGACTCATTGCGCTGTTCTCGTCGCCGGCGCCGCGTGTGCAAGACGAACTTGGCCCCCGCCCGATCTTCATCGTTGGTATGCCGCGGTCAGGGACGACGCTGACTGAAAGCGTCCTCGCCGCGCACTCGCGCGTTTTCGGCTGCGGCGAACGCACCGTCATGCCGCAAATCCTTGTCGACTTTCTGTTGGAAGCGAAAAAAGCGGGACCCTCGCAGATCTCGGCGCAACGGTGGCGCGATTGGGTCAAAGCCTATTGGTATGATCTCCCCGATGTCGGTGGCGCGGATCATGTCACCGACAAGAATCCGTTCAATTTTGAAGCTGTGGGTCTCATCGTGCAGCTTTTTCCCAGCGCAAAAATTGTGCACCTGCGGCGCAATCCAATTGAGACCGGACTGTCTATTTTTCGAAATGAGATGCCGAAGTTCGTGTCGTTCGCCAATCGGCTCGAGGACATTGGGCACTACTATGGGCAGTATGCTCGACTCGTCGCACACTGGGAGCGCGCACTCCCCGACGGATTCCAAACTATCCAATACGAGGACTTCGTGGCCGATTTCGATAGGGCGGCGCCTGCTCTTCTCGCGACATGTGGGCTCAATTGGGAAGAGGCCTGCGGCGAGCACGACAAACATAGCAGACCAATCGCAACATTCAGTGCAGTTCAGGTGCGCGACGCGGTCAGGCCTCAGGAAGAGCGCGCTCGCCAATACGAGCCCTATCTGAAACCGCTTGTCGACACGTTGGACGCAGCCGGTGTCGATATGACGACGGGCGCGTTACGACTGTGATCTGACGGAGCGGCTTGGACACAATTCGCTGCTAGCTAGCCGGCGGGGGGATTTTGCGGTTCTGAATCTCGTCCGTCGTCTCTTTGGCCGCCGCCTGTATTCTTCGCCACTCCGCGACGGTCTTGCAGACCTTTCTGGCTCCAATTCTTGACCCTATCGGCGCCGGCTCCTTCTTGCAGACGATTTCATCATCTTTCTGTTGTGAAGACGTGTCCTGCGTGGCCGGCGGGGCGGGAGGAGGCGTCGTCTCGGATGGGGGGGGCGCGGTGGGAGTGATGGCGGCTTGCTCCTCCGCGGGCGCGGCGGTCGACATCGCGGCCAGGCAGACTAGCATACCTACAAGAGCGCCAAGGCGGTGTGATGCTCGCATAATGATCCTCCCGTGCGTCTGGCTAGTCTAGCGCGATGCAAACTGGTTCGGCAAATGTCGTTCGTCATGTGTCGCTCAGATAGGCGCGAAGCGGCTCCACATGCCGGGCATAGTTGCGCCACCGTCCCGAGGCGCGCTCATAGAGCGGCTGGCGCACCTGCCACACGCTCTCGGTCTTGACTGCGTTCTTCGTTCGATGGAACGACATGCAGGCTTCGTCCCACGGCAAGCCGCAGAAATCCAA
>JBGOVA010000247.1:0-5412 GCA_041477875.1 Micropepsaceae bacterium
GAGCCGCAATGAAAAATATAAGGCGCGACGATCGCGTTGTGCAGCGTGATGCCCCACCCGTCGATGCCGAGCTTGCCCAGGTGATCGATGATCACCGCTTCATGCGCGAACGTGCCGCCCGCGCCGCCGTACTCTTCCGGCGTCGACGCGCATAACAGCCCCGCTTCGCCCGCCTTCTTCCAAACGGCGCGGTCGACATGCTGCTGCTTGATCCACTTTTCGGCGTGCGGCGCGCATTCGCGCTCGAGGAACTTCCGCGCCTCGCCGTCGAAGATCTGAAGATCCTCGCTCATCCATGAGGCAGCGTCGACCTGCAGCACGCCCATGCGTTTCGCCCTCTAAGGATCAGTCGTGCGCGCCGGAGTTCAGTCCGAACCCGATCAGCCTGCCGTGATCGCCATCGCCGTTCGAGCGCGAAGACCGCTTGCCGCCGAGCATCAACTCGAGCCGCGCCCGGCCCGCGCGCAGTTCGCTCAACGCCTGCTCGATGTC
Source organism: Micropepsaceae bacterium (assembly GCA_041477875.1). Classification (GTDB taxonomy): domain Bacteria; phylum Pseudomonadota; class Alphaproteobacteria; order Micropepsales; family Micropepsaceae; genus SZUA-430. The sequence continues at coordinate 493 of JBGOVA010000247.1, forward strand.
CGCGCGTTGACGCTCCAGCGCATTGATGCGCTCGTCGAATTTCTTGATCGAATAGGAAAGCTGCGTCGCCTGCCCGTCGTTGATGTCGTAGAGATCGAGCATCTCTTTGATCTCGATGAGCGAGAACCCGACGCGCTTGCCGCGAAGAATAAGCGCGAGCCGCGCCCGGTCGCGCGCCGCGTAAATGCGCGACTGACCTTGCCGCGTCGGCTTGATCAGTTCCTCGTCCTCGTAGAAGCGGATCGCGCGCGGCGTGATCCCGAACTCCTCGGCGAGTTCGCTGATGGTGAAGGTCCGCATCTGCAAGCCTCCTATGGCGTTTGGGGAGTCATACTCTTCCGTTGACGTAAACGTCAAATATCGAATGGAATTGGCTTATTTCCGCCAATTTATGCGGTCGTGCTACTGCCGCTCGCGGAATGCGAGGGAGGCGAGGAAGCCGGCGAACGCCGCCAGCAACACGGCCGCCGCGCCGTAGAACACGGGATCGTTGCGCGCGAAGTCGGAAAGTCGCCGCTCGACACCGGTCTTGTCGATGAACAACGTCATCGAATTCGAACTCGACACCTGTCCGTGCGAAAACACGTAAACCAGGACCTTGAGATTGCCGGCCGGGACGTTCGCGGGCAGTGCGACGGTCGTCCGGAACAACGAACCCGAAAGAAAGCTCACGCCGCCTTGATGCTCGCCATAGAGCCCGGCGCGCATCTTCGCGCGCACGATGGCCTCGCGATAGTCGCGCGGCCCCCCGATCGCGCCGGGCGCGGGCCCAAGCGCCAAATGGTCGAGACCGACTTCGAGCTGACCGAGCATATCGGCGTTCGCGATCTCCTTCAGAGGTCGCGTCGATGCAACGAAATAGAACCCTGGCACGCCCGCGAACCGGCGCATATTCTGATTGACCCAGATCGGCCCGACGCGCTCCTTCTGCCGCACGGTGACGGTGTAAGGCTTGTCGCTGCGGATCACAACGACGACATCGCGTGGCTCGGTCGCTGGCAGCGCCTCCCCCGTTTCGCTTTCGATCGCGCCGAAAACGACGACATCTGTACCGGTGAAGTTCGAGGTGATCTCCACTGTGTCCCGAGAAATGCCCGCAGCAAGATCCTCGCCGCGGGCCGTTAGTGGCCCAAGCGCGAGAGCTGTACTGGCGGCAAAGAAGGCGGCGCGGAATTTCATTCCGCCCCCTCGATGGTGACGCTGAACGTATCGGACGGCGTCAGCACGAGATCCAGCCCCAGACGAGCGCATATGCCGAGCACCAGAATAGCCAGGAACAGGCGCATCTGCTCGCTTCGCAATCGCGCACCGAACCTGAGCCCGAACTGAACGCCGATCACGCCGCCGAGGATCAGCAGCGTCGCCAGGATGGCATCGACGGTGTGGTTCGTGACCGCGTGCAAGAATGTCGAGAACGCCGCGACGAAGATGATTTGATAGAGCGACGTTCCCACGACGATCGACGTCGGCATGCGCAAGAAATAGATCATCGCCGGAACGAGGATGAACCCGCCGCCCACGCCCATGATCACCGACAAGACGCCGATCAAGAATCCGAGGATCGCGGGCGGAATCGCGCTGATGTAGAGCTTCGATCGTTGGAACCGCATCTTGAGCGGCCAGCCGTGCACCCAATAGTGCCCGCCGGGTTCGCGCTTGACGCCGCCCACGTTCGATCCGCCGTGGCGCACCGCTTGCAGACTTTCCCAGAACATCAGCCCGCCGACCGAGCCCAGAAAAATCACATAGGAAAGCGAGATGAAGAGGTCGGCTTGGCCCGCGGCCTTCAACGCGTTGAAGACTTGAATGCCCGCGATCGACCCCACCACGCCGCCACCGAGCAGGACCCCGCCCATCTTGAAATCGACGCTTCCCTTGCGCCAATGCGCGATCACCCCTTGCACCGACGAGGCGACGATCTGCGCCGACTGCGTCGCGACGGCCACGGCCGGCGGGATTCCAAGGAACATTAGGAACGGCGTCAAAATGAAACCGCCGCCGACCCCGAACATGCCCGACAGGAATCCGACGGCCGCGCCAAGCCCGATGATGAGGAAAATGTTCACCGGCATTTCCGCGATGGGCAGATAAATTTGCATCGGACGACAGGTGTAAGGGTGCGGGAAAATGCGCCGAGCTCGCGCAAATCGCTGGGCTAGCCTGCTAAACGCTTACAGGGCCCGGGAAAGCCTGGCTAGTTGAAGTCGTCACGAATGCGAAGATTGGTCGCGCCGAATTTGCGCGTCGCCGCCACGCGAAGGGCGTGAACGTGCTTAACCGGAAACGGCGGGAACTTCGTTCGCGACCGGATCTAGCGGTTTGGCTTTGAAATTGCGCGCCGCGTCCAACGAGAGCGCAATGTCGGCCGCGCTCATCTGCTTCTTCAGGGCATCGAGCCGCTCGGCCGCGCCGGAATCGCCTTGGCCCGAGGCGATCGAGTACCATTTCGCCGCTTCGCTCAAGTTCTTTTCGACGCCCATGCCACGCTCGAGCAGGATCGCGAGATTGTACTGCGAGTCCGCAAGACCGTAGTCCGCGCCTTGCCGAAACCAGCGCGCCGCCTCTTGGAAGTTCTGTCCGATGCCCACGCCGTCCGCATAGAGGACCGCGAGATTGTGCATCGCTTTGCGGTTGCCGCCCTTCGCCGCGCGCTCATACCAATTGCGCGCCTGGCCAAGATCCTTCGGGACCCCGATGCCGCGCTCGTAGACCGCGCCCAAACGGTACTCGGCGACGACGAGCCCCTGCTGCGCCGCTTTGGTCACCAGCGAGATGGCTTTCACGTCATCCTTGTCGACGCCGCGGCCTTCCGCATAGCGCAGCGCCAGGACGAACTGCGATTTCGCATCGCCCCGCACCGCCCCCGCCTCGAGCGCGGCAATCGCCGTATCGGGCGCTGGGCCGCCGGGCAGCGCAGACGTGCCTGAGGTGAATGCCGGAGCTTCGGGCTCCGTCTGGGTCGACACGCCGAGACCGTTCGGCTCGACCGCGACACTTGCGACACCGGCCGCGGCCGCTTCCGGCGCCGAAGGAAGCGGCGCGAACTCTGCTGCGGGTGCCGGATTGGTGCCGCGCGACGGCTCGGTCGGAGCCGCGGGCGTGCCCGGCCCGTTCAAGATTTCGCCGATGCTGGCGCCGGCATCGGGACGATTGGTCCCGTCATCGCTACCGCCGGGCAGCGTGAAGAGCAGCGCAATGATGCCCGCGACCAGCGCGATGCACGCCAGGCTGACGATCATCAGCCGGCCGACATTGCGGCCGCCGCCTGCCTCACCCTTGCCGTAGGGCATATAGCCGGGTCGCTTTTGCGGGGCGCGTTCCGCTTCGGCCTGCGCCGCGGCCTGCGCCGCGCGTCGCGCTTGCGCCAGGAAGTCGTCCGCTTTCTTGGGCGGCGCGTCCAAGTCGTCGTCGCGATCGAACGCGGTCGGCTCCGCCCCGAAATTATCGGGATCGAAGTTCGCCATATCGCTCGACGGCGGCGGCGCCGAGAGCGTGCCCGCCATGATCGTTTGCAGAGCTGAAACCGAATACCCATCACCGTCCGCCTTGGGCGGCGGCATGTCCGAAATGAACGAAGGCAGCGGCGGTGGCGAGCCGGAAATGATCTGCGCGGTCGTGGTTGCAAGCGGTGGGAAGTCCGGCTCGGGCGGTGCCGAAACCGTTGCCGGCGGCGGCACGCTGAAACTCGGTGGTGGCGGCGCGCCGAACTGGTTCGACGCACTCAGCGGCGAAGAAATGCTTGTTGCTCTGCCAAGCATTGAGTCGGCGGGCAACGCTTCCGCCGCGGCCTTGGCGACAAGGCCGTCGACCGTCAGCCTGAGGCCGCCGATCGCTTCCTTGTGTTTCTTGTCCGATGTCTCGAGCCGCTGCGTCAGCGCCTTCAGCGCATCTTCGACGGCATGGACGGAATCCGAGGCGTTGCGATCCGACTCGTCGAGCCGGCGCGTCAGCGTCTGCATCGACTGCGTCTGCCGCTTCTCGGAGTCCTCAAGACGGCCCGAAATCGACTTCAGCGCATTGCCGACCGTGGAAACCGACTCCGCTGCCCGCCGATCGCCCTCTTCGATTTTGTTCGTCAGAGATTCAAGCGTGGATTCGATGGCCCCGATCGGACCCGCGAGCGGCCCGCTCGCCGGATCGCCGACATCCTCAAGCCGCTCGGAAAGCGCGTCGACCGAACGCTTCAACGCCGCAAAACTCTCGGCCTGTACGCCGCCTTTGGCGTTGGCCGAGGCTTGCGCCAAGCGGCCATCCATCGTCGACACCGCGCCGCGCAATTCTTCGAACTGCGACGCCGCCCGCGCTTCCAGCGCATCGAGCCGTCCGGCAACGCCGTCGACCAGCGATTTCCCGGCCCCGCCCGACTGCGAAAGATTGCGCTCGGTCGTATCCACGCGCGAACTCAATTCGCGCATGAATTTCGCGAGTTGAGTCAGGTCGTCGCGCGAGCGCTTGTCGCTTTCAGCGACATCGGCGCGCATATCGTTCAGCGAATGCTCAAGGCGCGCCAGAGTATCTTTTTGCGGCAGATCGGCCTTGCCCGCTTCCATCTCGCCGAGCCGCTTTTGCAGCTGGCCGAGCGTGGATTCTAGGCGGACAAGCGCATCCTTGTGCGGAAGCTCGGACTTGCCGGCTTCCATTTCGTTCAACCGCTTCTGCAGCTGCCCGAGCGCCGTTTCCAGACGCGAAAGCGCGTCCTTGTTGGGCGCTTCCGACCGGCCCGCCTCGACCTCGTTCAGGCGCTTCTGGACGGCGCGAACCGTCGTTTCCAGCGACTCGAAGGCGACCGACTGATCGCGCGCCGACTGGGCGAGCGCATCCGCCGCGCTCGTGAACGCCACATCGGCGAGCTGCTTGATGCGCTCGGCCGCATCGATGCGGTCCTGCATCGCGGCGACGGATTGATTGACACTCGCGATC
>JBGOVA010000102.1:0-16306 GCA_041477875.1 Micropepsaceae bacterium
CCCCCCATCAAAGAGCACGAGGCCGCGCACACTCCCCAGTGCACGCAACCTGCGTTTGGGCGAACCGCTTCTAACGGGCGGCTCCTCGTCCCTTCGAATTCCTCTAACACAATCATGAGATTGCGCGAACTGGCACCTGGACGCTCCATTGATTACCCGCCTCGACTGTGGGGCGCAGGCCGCAGTCGGTTTGTTCTGGTTCTGGTTATTCTACCCAAGGTTGTATTAAGTATAGCAGAGCCGCCCTTAAGGCTGGTCTAACAGTCGGATGCGTAAGTTAAATCTTGACGCTCGCGTCAACGCAAAGTTGACGTGTACGTCACGTTTCAATAGCCTCAAGTGCACCAAGCCTTTCCCGGGAGTTTCGTACATGACCGCGCTGCAGATCACCAAAGACAATGCTTACGACGCGCTCGATCCGACGGATTTCCCGGCGATGATGGAGGTCGACCGTTACAACGCGCGCTCGACGGCGTTCGACAAGATCATCTCGGCGACCCACGACCATTTCTGGGATCCGCTCGACAAGAAATACATCGACTTCGCCGAGCCGTTCGACATCGAGACGCAGCAGATCCTGCCCGATGAATTCTTCCCGATCTTCCAGACGAAGTTCGGCGAGCAGATGACGGCGAAGCAGAAAGTGAAGTTCGCCAACGAATCCGCACGCTGGATCCTGTCGTCGATCCTGCACGGCGAACAAGGCGCGTTGTCGCTCTCGGCTTCGCTCTGCCACATCCTGCGCGATCCGGGCGCGCAAGAGTACGCGGCGAACCAGGCGCGCGAAGAGGCGCGCCACGTGACGGGCTTCTCGCGCTACGTGCATGCGCGCTGGGGCAAGCCGTTGCCGGTCGGACCGACGCTCGGCTCGTTGTTGACCGAACTCGTGCTCGCGCCGGAGGTCTACAAGAAGATCGTCGGCATGCAGATGCTGGTCGAAGGTCTTGCAATGGGCGCCTTTGCGACGCTCTACACCAAGTCGCGCGATCCGTTGCTCGTTCGCTTGTGCCAGCTCGTCATGACCGACGAGGCGTTCCACCACAAGTTCGGCAAGATCTGGGCCGACCGGACGATCCCCAAACTCAGCCCGCAGGAACAGAACATCGTCGAGGATTGGGCGGCGAGCTGCTTCCAGACGCTGTTGTTCAATTTGATCAACCCCGAGCAGATGAAGTCTGTCTATACGCTCGTCGGCATCGATTGGCAGGAAGCGCACAATTCGTTGATGGAAGCGATCACGGACGACAAGCGCCGCGAGCGCATGCGCGAGGGTACCGACATCTTCCGCGTGCTGATCAAGACCCTGCTCAAGGCCGGCATCATCACCGACCGCACGAAGTCGTTCTATGCGATGTATGTCGACATGGAAGAACTGAAGGCCGAGGGCGATCAGATGATCGGCGATGCGATCGCGGAAGAAGGGATCAAGTATCTTCAGTCCGTGAACTTCGGCGCAAAGAGACAAGGCGCGGCGTTGCTCGCGGCCGAGTAAGCGCCACGGAACGGTCTTCAAAGGGCGGCCGAAGGGCCGCCCTTTTCGTTCACTGGCGTGCAGGCGGGAGTTTCAAGCGGACGACGCGGGTCGGCGCGAAGGGCCGATCGCCTTTGACGGCGCCGTCGTCGGCAAAGCGCGACCACTGGCCGTTGCCGATCACCAACAGGTCACCGCCGGCCATCGTAGCGAGCGCCGGTTCATCCATCTCCGGCAGGTTTGCGGCGAGGACGCCGACGCTTTCGATGGCGGTCCAGGCTTCGTTCATGCGCAGCAGCACAATGCGCTGCGGGTCTATGCCGTTCTGGATACCGATGAGGTCGCGCCCGTGGCGCACGAGGCCGTCTATTCCGTGCAGCGTTGCGTGCAATGGCATGGGCAGCAAGACCTGGGCGCGCGACGCGACATCGATGACGTGAATGCCGGCTGAATAGTCGGCGACGGCGAGCTTGCGGCCATCGGCGGACAAGGCAAGACCCTGGAGCGAATGGAACGCGTCGCTGCGCACGAATTCTTCGAGGGCCCCCGCGCCGGGCGGCAAGCGATAGACCACGGGGCTCGTCGAGTCGCTCGCAAGCACTTCGCCCGACGGCAACACGATGAGGTCGCCGAGGACATGCTCGTTGCCGTCGGCGGGTACGAACACTTTCTTCTTCAGGCGGGCGTCGGCCGCGGAGAACTCGAACAGTCCGGCGCGGCCCTTTTCGGCCGGTGCAACGTCGGCAGCTTGGGACAGGGCACTGCTCGCGACCCACAACGATGCGCGCGCTCGGTCGAGCGCGAGGCCGAAGGCGCCGAGCAATCCTTCCGAGCCGGTGGGAACGAAATCGGACGCGTGACCTCCGCGATCAACCGCCAGGATTTTTCGCTTGTGCACGCTGGCGACGAAGATGCGTTGCGTGACCGGGTCGAACGCAATGCCCTCGGCCAGGATTTGCGGTTCGGCGATCGTTGCGACGACCGCGACGGTGCCTCTCGGCTTTGCGTTTTCTGCAAATTGCGCGATGAGCGCGGCAAATCGCGGATCGCCTGAAAGCCTTGCAAAGTCCTGCTCGCCGGCAATGTCGGCTTTAAGGCCCATCGCCGCGTAGTCTTGCAAGGCTTTGATCGCGTCGTCTTTATGCCCCGCTCGCGCGCTGGCCGTCGCCAGGCGATAGGTCAGGCCAGGATGGTTGGGGCGCAGCGCCAATGCTTGGCGAAACAAGTCGGCGGCAGTTGCGTATTTGCCGGCGCCATAGGCCGTGAGCGCGCGGCTTGCCAGATCTTGGCCTTGGGCGATGGGGTCGGCTTGCGCGGCAAAAGCCAGCCCGAGCGCGACGATTGCAACCCAGACTATCCTCAGCATCGCCGGGGCCCCACTCGCAAAATCCGCTTATGATTGTGGTATTCCATACGCCCGAGTGCAGCCAGTCACGTGTGTGCGATGTTTGAGAAACCAGTTTCGGCCGTGAGCGTGGAACGTGAGGCCTTGTTCGGCGCGGCCGGCGATGTGGCGCGCGGCGTCAGCCGGCTTCTGCTCGAACGCGGGTTTTCGCCCCTGCTCGAATTTACGCTGCCGACAGGCCGACGGCTCGACGTCGCGGCGATCTCGGAGGCGGGGGACATCACGGCGGTCGAGATCAAGTGCAGCCTTGCCGATCTGCGCGCCGACGAAAAGTGGCCGGAGTATCTCGAATATTGCGACCGCTATTATTTCGCCGTGCCGGAGAGCTTCCCCTTGGAGGCACTGCCGAGCGAACATGGGCTCATCGTCGCGGACCGCTTCGGCGCGGCGATCGTTCGTGAGGCGCAACACGCACCGATTGCCGCGGCGCGCAGAAAGTCCTTGCTGATCCGGTTCGGCCGGACGGCGGCGGAGCGGTTTGCGCGTGCGTTCGATCCGTTTGCGCCGTAACGCTGGAGGCTGGCATTGAGCGATCGCACGTCACTCCACAAGCATATCGAGCACATGCCCGGCGTCCGGCTACTGTGCATCGGCGATGTGATGCTCGATCATTTCATCTATGGCTCGGTCGAGCGCGTTTCACCCGAAGCGCCCATTCCAGTGCTCAAGGTCGCGCGCGAAAGCCGCATGCTCGGCGGGGCCGGCAACGTCGCGCGCAATGCGACGGCCCTCGGCGCCAATGTTTCGCTGATTGCAACCGTCGGCGACGACGCGCCGGGACGGGACATTTCGCAGCTGATCAAGCAGGAGGCGAAGCTCAACGCCAATCTTGTGGTGGTGCCCGGGCGGCCGACAACGGTGAAGACGCGCTTCGTCGCCAACGCGCAGCAACTACTGCGGACCGATTTGGAAGTGGCCACGCCGTTGTCGGGCGAGGCGGAGCAGCGGCTTTGCACCCTCATCGATAGCGAAATTCAAGAGGCGGACGTTCTTTTGGTCTCGGACTACGGCAAGGGCGTCTTGAGTCCCGCGGTTGCGGCGCACGCGGTTAAGGCGGCCCGCGCCGCCAAAAAGCCGATCGTCGTCGACACAAAGGCCGGTGATTGGACGGCCTACCGCGGCGCGAGTTTGCTGACGCCCAATGCGCGCGAACTCTCGCTCGCGGCGCGGATGCCTTGCGCAAGCGATGGCGCTGTCGAAGCGGCCGGCGGAAAGCTTCTTGCCGATTTCGACCTCGGCGCGATCGTCGTGACGCGGTCGGAACGCGGGATGACGGTCCTTGAGCGGGGCAAGGCAGCGGTGCATTTGGCCGCCGAGGCGCGCGAGGTGTTCGACGTGTCCGGCGCCGGCGACACGGTGCTTGCGCTCTTGGCGCTGACGCTCGGGGCCGGCGGGGATCTTCGCGATGCCGCCGTGCTGGCGAACGCGGGCGCGGGCATCGTCGTGGCGAAGACCGGCACGGCGGTCGTGCATCCGGACGATCTGCAGCGGGCGCTGCGTTCGTCGGAAATGAAGAGCGCGCAAGACAAGATCATGTCGCTCGATGCCGCGGTGGACGAGGTCGCGCGTTGGCGGGCGAAGCGGCTTTCGATCGGCTTCACGAACGGCTGCTTCGACCTCTTGCATCCCGGGCATATCTCGCTGCTGACGCAAGCGCGCGCGGCGTGCGACCGGTTGATCGTCGGGCTCAATACGGATGCATCGGTGCGCAGGCTCAAGGGCGAGGGGCGGCCGGTCAATTCGCAGATGGCGCGAGGCGTGGTGCTTGCCGCTCTCGAGACAGTCGATGCGGTCGTGCTGTTCGACGAAGACACGCCGCTCAAGCTGATCGAGGCGATCAAGCCGGACATTCTTGTGAAGGGCGCCGACTACAAGATCGAGGCCGTGGTCGGCGCGGATTTCGTGACCGCGCACGGCGGGCGTGTCGTACTCGCCAAACTCGTTCCCGGACAAAGCACGACGGGCGTGATCGAACGCATGGACGGCAAGGCTGGCGCGAAGGCGCGCTGAAGCTATTTCGGCGAGCGCTTTGCCAGGATGCGCTGCAGGGTTCTGCGGTGCATGTTCAGGCGGCGCGCGGTTTCGGACACGTTTTGACCGCAGAGTTCGTAGACGCGCTGGATGTGCTCCCAGCGCACGCGGTCGGCCGACATCGGATTTTCGGGCGGCGCGGGCTTCGCGTTGGCGTGGGCGAGCAATGCGCCCGCGACGTCATCGGCGTCGGCCGGCTTCGACAGATAGTCGATGGCGCCGTGCTTCACGGCGGCGACAGCCGTCGCGATGTTGCCGTAGCCCGTCAGCATGATCACGCGTGCGTCGGGCCGCGCCTGGTGCAGCATCTGCACGAGATCGAGGCCGTTGCCGGATTGGCCGAGCCTCAGGTCGACGACGGCGAAGGCCGGCGGGGCTTTGCGCGAGATGGCGACGGCTTCGTCGACGGTTTCGGCGGTCGAGACGATGAAGCCGCGTGCTTCCATGGCGCGCGCGAGGCGCTGGCGGAACGGCGCGTCATCGTCGACGATCAGCAGACTTTTGTCAGGCAGTCCTTCGGCAGAAAGCGCCACGGGCGTCCCCTCGTCCTTTGAGCATCGAATGCGTGAATGGGCCGGCCGGAATATAGGAGCGATCAGGCTTTCAAGCCAGCCCGGATGCGGCCGTTATCCTCTTGAAACGGAAGGATTCTCAAGGCTCCTTCGCGGGAAGGTTACGCGGACGATGGCGCCGCCGCTCGGCCGGTTGCCGAAGGTGACGCTCCCGCCGGTGCGTTCGATCAGCGTCTTGGCGATGAAGAAGCCGAGGCCCAGACCCGCATGACCCTCGGCATGAGCGTTGGTGACGCCGCCCGCGGCCGGTTCGACGTTGAGAGCACTGCGCGACGTCACGTAAGGCTCGCCAAGGCGCGCGAGGATGCCTGCGTCGAAGCCGGCGCCGTCGTCGGAGATGGTCAGATCGACCGTGGCATCGCTCCACGCGGCTTCGATCACCACTTTCGTCTCGGCGAAATCGACGGCGTTTTCGATCAGGTTGCCGAGTCCGTGCATCACCTCGGGCGTGCGTGTAACGGTCAGAGCGCCCGGCGTTATCGTTTGCACGAGAATGTCGATGCCGAAGCCGCGATGCGGCTCGGCGATTTCGTCGATGAGCGCGGGCAAAGGCAGGCGCTGCGCGACCGTGTCTTCGCCCGTGTCTTGCTGTGAGAGGCGGGAGAGAATTTCGCGGCAGCGTTCGGCCTGGCTGCGCAGAAGACGCACGTCCTCGGCCCAGGGGCTCGTCTGCGGCACGTCGCGTTCGAGTTCGCGCGCGACGACGGCAATGGTGCCGAGCGGCGTGCCGAGCTCGTGCGCCGCGGCCGCGGCCAACGCGCCGAGGTCGGAGAGGCGCTGCTCGCGCGCGAGTGCCGCTTGGGTCGCGGCGAGGGCGGCTTGCATGCGCCGTGCTTCGTCGGCCGTGCGCCACGCGTAGATCAGACAGAAGCCGATGCCGAGCGTGAGCGAGATCCAATTGCCGACCACATATAAGGGCGGCAGCAGCAGAGGGTTTTCGGGATCCCAAGGCAGCGGCCAGTGAAAGACCGAGATGAACGAGATGCTGCCGAAGGCGAGCAGCGCCAGGACGAGCGTCGCGCCGAGACTCAACGTCGTCGCCGAAATGACGACGGGCGCGACATAGAGCAAGGCGAATGGATTCTCGATGCCGCCGGTCAGCGCCAGCATCGAGGTCAGCTGGAAGATGTCGAAGGCGAGGTGCGCCGCGGCCTCGCGCTCGCCCAAGACGTGGACCTTGGGGTAGAAAAAAAACAACGCGACGTTGAAGGCGATGGCCACGCCCACGACCGCGATGCATTGACCGATCGGCATCTGATACTTGAGCCCGAAGAAGACGATCACGATCGCCACGATCTGGCCGATGATGCCGAGCGAGCGGACGAAGATGAGCGTGCGCAGACGCACGCTCGGACCCACGCTTTGGCTGTCGCTCGTAAAGAGGCTCGCGGGCAGCAGCGTCGGCTCGGGGCCGGGCCGGTCGAATGCGTGTCTGCTCGTTGTCGCTGGATCGGTGTTTATTTGGAAGCAGCCTTCTTCAGTGCGCTCACAAGGCCGCTCGATCCGTTGCGCTGGGCGATGTCGAGGGCGGTCGCACCGCTCGAATCGGTCTCGGTCAGGTCGGCGCCGCGTTCGATGAGCAGCTTTACGATGTCGTTGCGCTGAAACCTGACCGCCTTGATCAACGCGGTTTCGCGCAAGGCACCCGGCTCATTGACGTCGGCCTTGTGGTCCAACAGGTAGGTCACGATCTCCATGTCGCCGTTCGCGGCGGCCAGCGTGAGCGCGGTGGTTTCGTCCTTGCTCTTGTCGTCGGGCCTGGCGCCGTTCTCGATCAGAAGCGTGACGAGTTCCAAGCTGCGCACGGAAGCGGCAATCACGATCACGGGCGTGCCGTCGGCGGCGCGGGTCTGCACCGAAGCGCCGTCAATAATGGCGGCATTCGCTTTTTCGACCGATCCGGCACGGACGGCCTCCACGATCGGGGCGTCGCCGAAGATGTCGGATAGGCCGCCTTTGGCGACGGCGGCGCCGGTCATGAAGAAAAGCATCGTCAGGAAAACAGAGGCGATCGTTGAGGGCATCCCCCACGGTGTTCTGCTCATTTCGTTACTCGCTTTGAGCAAACGTTCCAGCCCGGCCGACATGATAACAGCCAAAGTTGCGGGGTTGAACAGGGTGCCCGTCATACCCTGTCCGGCCGGCTGTTTTCGGCCGTGCGAGCGCTGATTCCAAGCAATCGGTTTAGGAGGCGTTAATGCCTCGTTGCTAGAAGGAAGAATTGATCAGAGGGATCGCCGACGAGCCATGGCCAAGGGTGGTAACGGGAAGCGGCGGACGCCGCGCTCTTCCGCCCGGAAGGCGCGCCCGGACGACGATGTGCCCGAGGAAGGCCGCGGCCGCTCGGGTTGGCGGATCGCCTACGGTGTTTTGCTGGTTGCGATTTGGCTCGGCGTCGGTGTCGCCGCCCTTCTCGCGTTCTTTGCCGCCGATCTGCCGTCGACGGAAGGCTTGTGGCGCCAAGAGCGGACGCATGCGGTAACTCTGCTCGACACCAACGGGCGGGTCATCGCCCGGCGCGGGATCGACTCCGGCCTGCCCGTGACGTTGAAGGACTTGCCGCCGTTCGTGCCGCAAGCCGTGCTCGCCAGCGAGGACCGCCGCTATTACTCGCATTTCGGGCTCGACCTCTGGGGTCTCGGACGCGCGGCTTGGGTCAATCTGCAAGCTGGCCGCGTCATTCAAGGCGGCTCGACGATCACGCAGCAACTTGCGAAGAACCTGTTCCTGAAGCCCGAGCGTACCTATTCGCGCAAGGTTCAGGAGGCGCTGCTTGCCGTCTATCTCGAGATGTCGTTCTCGAAGGACGAGATCTTGGCGCTCTATCTCAACCGCGTCTATTTCGGCGCCGGTGCCTACGGCATCGATGCGGCGGCGCGGCGCTATTTCAACAAGCCGGCGTCGAAGCTCACGTTGATCGAGGCGGCGATCCTCGCGGGGCTGCTCAAAGCGCCGACGCGCTATTCGCCGGTCAACGGGATCGAACTTGCGCAAGAACGCGCCGGCTTGGTACTCGCCGCAATGGTCGATGTCGGCTTCATCAGCGCCGACGAGCGCGACACGGCGCTGCGCACGCGGCCGAAGCTTGCGACGGGCGCGGAGATCCAGGGCAATCAATATTTCGCCGATTGGGTAATGGAGCAGCTGCCGGGTCTGGTCGGTCGCCCCGATTCCGACCTCGTCGTCGACACGACGCTCGACCTCAACATGCAGCGTTCGGCCGAAGACGCGGTCGTGAAGACGCTACGCGCGAAGGCGACGGGCAGCGAGCAAGGCGCGCTGGTCGCGATGACGACCGACGGCGCCGTGCGGGCGATGGTCGGCGGGCGTTCCTACATAATGTCGGAATTCAATCGCGCGACGCAGGCCAAGCGCCAGCCGGGCTCGGCCTTCAAGCCGTTCGTGTACCTGACGGCGCTCGAGGCGGGGCGAACGCCCACTTCGCGCGTGGTGGATGCGCCCGTGACCTATCGCGGCTGGACGCCCGAGAATTATTCCGAGAAGCACGTTGGCGAGATGACGCTGACCGAGGCGCTGGCGCACTCGATCAATACGGTCGCCGTGCGCCTATGCTTGGAGCTTGGCCCTGAGTCCGTCGCGCAGACGGCGCGGCGCATGGGGATCGTGTCGGACTTGGCGGCGGTGCCGTCGCTTGCGCTTGGAACGTCGGAAGTGACGCTGACCGAACTCGTCAATGCGTATGTGCCGTTCGCCACTGGCGGGCGCGGCGCGATTGCGCACGGCGTCAAGCGCGTGAGCGCGATCGGGGGCGACGTGCTTTACGAGCGCACGGGTTCGGGCCTCGGACAATTGACCAGCGCGCAAGCGGCGGGCGCGATGAACCGCATGCTCTCGGAGGTGATGCGATCGGGGACCGGCAAAGTCGCGGCGCTCGACTCGCGCCCCGCTGGCGGCAAAACGGGAACGTCGCAAGACTTCAAGGATGCTTGGTTTGTCGGTTACACGCGCCAGATCGTCGCCGGCGTGTGGGTCGGCAACGACAACAACGAACCTATGGGCAAAGCGATTCGCGGCGGCACGTTGCCGGCGTTGATGTGGAAATCGTTCATGGAACGCGCGACGACCGGCCAACCTATCCTGCCGCTGCCCGGTACGGACGTCGTCGACGCGCCGAGCGTTGCGGACGGGGATGCGTCTGCGTTCGACCGTTTGCTCGCCGGCTTGTTCGACGGCAACGGCGCCAGCAAAGACGCCGCGAAAGCCCAGCAGAATTAGTTGCTGCGGCGCCGTTTGGGGCGTTGCGCGGTGTAGCGGTGGAGTTCGGTGCCGTTTTCACGCAGCCAGGTTTGCGCGGCCTGGGCTTCATCTTCGCCCACGAGACGATCGACCAGGCGCCAGAAGCGCGTGCCGTGGTTCATTTCCTTCAGATGCGCAATCTCATGCGCGACGACGTAGTTGAGCACGAAGTTCGGCGCCATGACGAGGCGCCAGGAGAGCGAGATCGCGCCGGTCGTCGAGCACGAGCCCCAGCGACTCGCGGCGTCGCGGACCGTGATGCGGCTGGCTTTGACGCCGAGTTCGGCGGTAAGCGCATTGACGCGGCGCAGGATGTGACCGCGCGCCTGCCTCTTCAGCCAATCTTCGACGCGGCGCGGCGCGTGTTCGCGGCGGCCAGAGATGCGGATGGTGGGACGTGTCGCTTCATTGTCGACCCACACCGTGCCGCCGGTATCCGGGCTCAGACGCAGCACATAGAGCGCGCCCTTGAAGAGCACGGTGTCGCCGGGTTCCAGATAGACGGGCGTGGGGACGCGCGAGAGGTGATCGGCGATCCAGTCGCCCTCTTGGCGCGCAAAATCCAAGGCCTTGTGGACCGAGCGTTCGCTGGGGGCCACGACCGCGACTTCACCCGTGGAGGGATGGACCTTGACGATCAGGCGGCGGGCGCGCGGGTTCAGGCGGACCTTCACCGACACAGACCGGCCCCCAATCCTCAACGTCTCGTCTTGCTGCGACCGCCTTTTCACTTTCTTTAACCCCTCACTCAAAACGCGTTACTCTGGGCACTCAAATTCTTCCGTAGACACCTCACCCCTGACCTGGCTTCAGACCATGACGGACCGACCGCGTTTCCACTTGGCCTTTCCTGTTCACGACCTGGACAAGGCGCGCGCCTTTTACGGCGGTGTGCTCGGTTGTCCGGAGGGACGATCAGCACCCGAATGGATCGATTTCGATTTCTTCGGGCACCAAATCGTCACCCATCTGACCCCACCCGGACCGGGTTGGGAAGGGGCAAACAAAGTTGATGGCGAAGATGTTCCCGTGCGGCACTTCGGTGTCATACTAAGCCCCTCTAAATTCAAGGAAATTTCCGAAAAACTGCGGTCTTCCGGGGCCCAATTTCTGATTGAGCCGCAGACGCGTTTTCAAGGCCTTCCCGGCGAGCAATTAACGCTGTTCGTCACCGACCCTTCGGGCAACGCGTTGGAATTCAAGGCGTTCGCCGACGATCGAATGGTGTTTGCAAAGTTTTAAAGAACGAACCGTTTGTTAATACCACATTAGGGTTAACGAAGAGTTATCCCCAGGTGGCCCTCGAGCGTTTCCAGAGCGGGACCGGCCGTCTCCACTTTGATGGTCGTCATGCCCATCTCGCGGGCGGGTTTCAGATTGATCCCCAAGTCGTCGAGATAGATGCAGCGGTGAGGATCGACGGCCAAGGCTTCGACCATCATGCGATAGACGCGCGGATCGGGTTTGCGGATGCCGATCTTCGAGGACTCGATCACGTGATGGAACAAACCCATCGCCTCGTCGACGCGGTGATCACGCCAATTGTCGGCACCCTTCTCGGATTTCACATTGTTGGTGATGCAGCCGGTCTTGAAGCGCGTTCTGATGCGGCGCAACGCTTCGAGCATTGACGGGCGAACAGCGCCATAGAGACAAGCCAAAACCTCGCGTCCCGGAAGCTCAAAGCCCATGGCGCGGGCTTCATCGGCGAATTCTTGGTCGAAACCGTCGAGGCCGATTTCGGAGCGCTCGAAGCGCGCCCAGGCGTTGGTGTGCGGGTTCATCGCGTTGATGCGGCGTACGAGGTCCTTGGGCAAACCGCGCGCGGTTTCCAAGCGGTTGAAGGCTTCGAACGGACTTTCGGTGATGACGCCGCCGAAGTCGAAAATCACTGCTTCCATCATCTCGAATTCCCAATGGCTGATACGCGGGCATAGCACGTTTCCGGCCATGTTTTTGTGGCGCTTGCGGCCCTATGTCCCTTATGAAAGCTTGGCCGCGCGCCGCTATTCTCCACTCCCCCGCCGTAGATGTCTGATCCAAGGACCTCCTCTCATGGCTGAGACCCGTTCCAGGCCGCTCTCGCCCCATCTGCAGATCTATCGCTGGCCGATCACGATGGGGACGTCGATCCTGCATCGCATCACCGGTTTTGGGTTGGCGACGGGCACGCTGATTTTGGCGTGGTGGCTGGTGGCGGCGTCGATGGGGCCAGATGCCTACGCCGTGTTCGAGAGTGCGGCGTTCCACTGGTTCGGGCGGTTGGTGCTCTTCGGCTTCACGCTGGCGCTCGTCTTCCACATGCTGAACGGGATCCGGCATCTGTTCTGGGATGTGGGTGTGGGCTTCAAAGTTCCCACGGCCAATGTCAGCGGGTTCGCGGTCTATCTCCTGACGTTCGTCGTCACTATCGCGATCTGGATCTTGGCCTATCGCTCGATGGGGGTGTGGTCATGAACGTTCAAACGCCTCTGAGCCGCGTGCGCGGTCTCGGCTCGGCAAAGTCGGGCGTCGAGCACTTTTGGCACCAGCGGCTGACGGCGGTCGCGCTCGTGCCGCTGACGCTGTGGTTCGTGTGGTCGGTCGCGCGCTACACCGGAGCGCCCTACGGCGAGGTCGTCGCGTTCCTCGGCAATCCGTTCAACGCGACAGCGATGCTGCTCTTCGTGAGCGCGGGGCTCTATCACATGGCGCTCGGCGTTCAGGTGATCATCGAGGACTACATTCAGCGCGAGAGCACGAAGCTTGTGCTATTGCTCCTCAACAATTTCGCGGCGTTCGCCATCGGCACGGTTTGCGTGGTTGCCGTCCTTCGCATCGCGATCTGACTTTGGATTTTGGACGATGGCTGCTTATCCCATTACCGATCACACATTCGATATCGTCGTCGTGGGCGCCGGCGGGTCCGGTTTGCGCGCCACGCTCGAGGCGGCACGCCACGGCCTCAAGGTTGCCAACATCACGAAGGTGTTTCCGACGCGCAGTCACACGGTGGCCGCTCAGGGCGGTATTTCCGCGGCGCTGGGGAACATGGAGGCCGACGATTGGCGTTGGCACATGTACGACACGGTCAAAGGCTCCGACTGGCTCGGCGACCAGGACGCGATCGAATATCTGTGCCGCAACGCGGCCGAGTCCGTCTATGAACTCGAGCATTTCGGCGTGCCGTTCAGCCGCACCGAAGAAGGCAAGATCTATCAGCGCGCCTTCGGCGGCATGACGAAGGAGTTCGGCAAGGCGCCGATCCAGCGCACGGCGGCCGCAGCCGACCGGACGGGGCACGCGATCCTGCACTCGCTCTACGGGCAGAGCCTGCGTCATGACGCCGTGTTCTTCATCGAACATTTCGCGCTCGACCTCATCATGGAAGACGGGCGCTGCCGCGGTGTGATGTCGTGGTCGCTCGACGACGGGTCGATCCATCGCTTCCGCGCGCAGCGCGTGATCTTGGCGACCGGCGGCTATGGGCGCGCCTTTTTGAACTGCACTTCGGCACACACGTGCACGGGCGACGGCAACGGCATGGTCTTGCGCGCCGGCTTACCGCTGCAGGATATGGAGTTCGTGCAGTTCCATCCGACGGGGGTCTACGGGGCCGGTGTGCTGATCACCGAAGGCGTGCGTGGCGAGGGCGGGTACCTTACGAACGCGAGCGGCGAGCGGTTCATGGAGCGTTATGCGCCGAATGCGAAGGATCTCGCGTCGCGCGACGTGGTCAGCCGCGCGATGACGATCGAGATCCGCGAGGGGCGCGGGGTCGGTCCGCACAAGGATCACATCCATCTGCATTTGAGCCATCTCGACCCGAAGATGATTCATGAGCGCTTGCCCGGCATCTCGGAATCGGCGCGCATCTTTGCCGGCGTCGACGTGACCAAACAGCCGATTCCGGTGCTGCCGACCGTGCACTACAACATGGGTGGGATTCCGACGAACTATCATGGCGAGGCGCTGACGCTGAAAGACGGCAATCCGGATGCGGTGGTACCGGGCTTGATGTCGATCGGCGAGGCGGCGTGCGTGTCGGTGCACGGCGCCAACCGCTTGGGGTCGAATTCGCTGACCGATCTCGTCGTGTTCGGGCGCGCGGCAGGCCTTAAATGCGCCGCCGACGTGAAACACGGCGAGCGGCAGGCGGATCTGGCGAAGGACGCTGGCGACGACGCGCTGGCACGGCTTGATCGCTTCCGCAACGCGAAAGGCGGCACGCCGACTGCGCAGCTGCGTCTCAAGATGCAAAAGGCGATGCAGGATCACTGCGCCGTCTTCCGCGTGGCCGATGTGCTGCGCGCGGGGCGCGATCTCGTCGCGCAGGTCTACAAGGGCATGCCCGACATCGACGTGAAAGACCGCTCGATGATCTGGAATTCGGATCTCGTCGAAACGCTCGAGTTCGACAATCTGATCGCGCAGGCGCGCGTGACCGTCGAAGGTGCGTTGACGCTCGAGGAAAGCCGCGGCGCGCACGCGCGCGAAGATTTCCCCAAGCGCGACGACGAGAAGTGGATGAAGCACACGCTCGCCTGGTTCGACGCGAAGACAGGCAAGACACGGCTCGACTTCCGGCCGGTGCACACCTTCACGCTGTCGAACGACGTGCAGTACATTCCGCCGAAAGCGCGGACGTATTGATGAATCTCGAACCGGTTATCACCGCGTCTCTGCCGATCAAAATCCACCTTGCGACCGTCTTGCCGGCGTTCGCCATCGGCACGTGGCAGATTCTCGTTTCGAGGAAGGGGGCGCCGATTCATCGGGCGCTGGGCTACGCCTATCTCGCCTTGATGAGCGTCACGGCTGTCGCGGCGATTTTCATCCACGAAGTGATGCCGAACGGGCCGTTCTTCGGGTTCAGCCCGATCCATCTGTTCGTGCCGCTGACGCTGTTCAGTGTCGTCGGCGCTTTGCGCGGCGCGTGGACGGACAACGTCAATATGCACCGGCGATCGATGATCGGGCTCTATGTGGGCGGCCTTCTGATCGCGGGCGGCTTAACCTTCCTGCCCGGCCGGGTGATGTATCGCCTGTTCTTCACGTGACGAGTGCTACAGACGCCCGGACGTTTTGCCACAATCGCGCCTGAACTTCGGCCGAGCATGTGTGGTCTCGGCGACCGCTTCGGCTGAAGGGGAACTCACATGGCGATTTTGTCGGATGCGGCGGCGCGCGCGCCCGGGCTCAAGTTTCTGCTCGTCGCGCTCATCACCATCGCGATGTCCGTGCCGTTGTTCTTCATCTTCATCGCCCTGTCGGATCGGCAGGAGTATGCGCGCACCGCGGCCGACGACATCGCGCGCGGCTGGGGCGGGTCGCAGACGATCGGCGGGCCGGCACTTGCGGTTCCCTATATCGTGACCGAGAGCCAGCGGTCGGGCGACGGCGCGGTAACGACCAGCGACGTGCGGCGCGTTGCGATCTTCTTACCTAAAGTCTTGCAAGCGGATGCGGCCACGCGCACCGAGACGCGCTCGCGCGGCATCTTCGAGGTCAATGTCTACACGGCCGATGTGATGCTGAACGGGACATTCGGCCGGCCCGACTTCAAGGAGATCGGCGTCGCGCCCAAGACGATCGCGTGGGATCAGGCGCAACTGTTGCTGCCGATCACAGATCTTCAGGGGCTGAGCGAAAATGTTTCGGTCGCTTGGGGCGCGGCCAAGACCGTTGTGGCCTTTCGCCCGGGCTTGGCGAGCGAGCTTGCGGCCTATTCCGGGATCAATGCGCGGGTGCCGCTTACGGCCGAAAGCGGCGACACGCCGTTCTCGATCGCGGTCAAGCTGCGCGGCAGCCGCGACCTCCAGTTCTCCGCCGCCGGCGAGACGACGGAAGTCGCCGCCAAGGGCAACTGGCCGCATCCGAGCCTTCAAGGAAACTTCCTGCCGGTGGCGCGTGAGATTACGGCCAGCGGGTTCACGGCCGCTTGGAAGGTGCCGCATCTTGCGCGTAACCTGCCGCAGGCTTCGCCCACGCCGGACAATCTGGTTCTCGGCCTGCAGATCGCGAGCTTCGGCGTTTCGTTCTATCAGCCGGTGAATTTCTACCTTCTCGTGGAGCGGGCACTGAAATACGCGATCCTGTTCATCGGGCTTGCGGTCCTGTCGTTCTTTTTGATCGAGACGCTTTCGGGGTCGCGCATTCACGGGGTGCAGTATCTGCTGATCGGCGGCGCGCAGGTCGTGTTCTATCTGTTGCTGCTCTCGCTCGCTGAGCAGATCGGCTTCGACCTTGCGTATTTCGCCGCCTCGGCGGCGACGGTGCTTTTGATCTCGTTCTATGCGTGGTCGGCGCTGAAGAGCTGGAGCACCGGTGCGACCGTATTCGGCGTTTTGAGCGTGCTTTACGTGCTTTTGTTCCTGTTGCTCAAGCAAGAGGACTACGCGCTTGTCATCGGCGCGTCGGCCGCGTTCGCCGCGATTGCGGTGACGATGTTCGTCACGCGCAAAGTCGACTGGTACCGCTCGGGTCAGAAGGCTGCCGTCGGGGTGGGCCGCAAAAGCGAGGGTGGCCCAAGCCCGGCGGGTGAATTTTTGCGCCGGGCGGCGGCGACGTAGGAGCCCATTTGCGCGCGCC
>JBGOVA010000258.1:0-5240 GCA_041477875.1 Micropepsaceae bacterium
GGACAGCGATGACGATCCGGGGCGGTTCCGGACAACCATCACTTTCGACGAACAGGGCGATAGCAAGACCGTGATTACATTGCGTCAGTTGCATCCAACCAAAGCAAAGCGCGACGCGGGCATCGGCTTCGGTGCAGTCGAATACGGTTACCAGACGCTCGAAAAACTCGCGCGCCACGTCGAAGCATTGCGTGCTTAATTGATCTGCTGCCGGATCATCTGAATGGCGCACCCGGAGCGATTCGAACGCCCGACCCCCAGATTCGTAGTCTGGTGCTCTATCCAGCTGAGCTACGGGTGCATGCCGGCGCATCGAGGGCCGCAATGGTCAAGCCCTGGCGCAAAGAGGCGCGGAACTTAGTGCGCCCCGCGCGCGCGCGCAAGTGACGAAGCGCGGGGTTCGCGCGCCATGCAGCCCCGCCAAACGCCGCGCATTGCAAGACCGGTCTCATGGCGTATTCTCGCCCCAAATCAGTGCCATGGGTCGCGGCACTGCCTGGGGTCCGCCTTCTGGGGTTGAAATCATGTCGCGTCGAAATCGATGGAATGCGCTCGCGCTCGCGGGCCTTGCGTGCGCCGCGCTCGCCGGCTGCTCGACGATGACGGGCGCCCTGTTTCCCGACAAGCCGACCCCGCCCTCAGGCCCAGCGACCACGGCGGCGATGCCCCAGGCCGGTACCTCGATCTTCGCGCCCGTCGCCGTCACGCCCGGCACGCCCTCGGGCACGCCCCAGGGCGCGCGCATCGGCGAAATTCGCGCGCGCCTCGTCGCGCTTCAGGGCGAAGTGTCCGCGCGCAACGCGAACCTCTCCGAACTCCGCCAGAAGGCCGCCGGCGAAGGCGCGCTCTATCGCATCGCCAAGAGCGAGGCGGCGAGCACCGCACCGCCCGCGCCCCAGCCCCTCGCCCAAGCGCAGTCGGCGCTCGAGCGTTTCGCCGCCGCGACCTTCGCGCTCGACGGCGAGATGCGCGTCTTCGCCAAGGGCGCGGCCGAGGCGAACAAGCTGATGACGGACTCGCTCGCCGTGCGCAACGGCAACGAGGACGACGAGCGCCAGCTCAACACGCTGCGCGCCGAGATCGGCCAGACGGCGAACCAGCTCGACGGCCTCGTCAACGAGATCTCGAACGAATGGGCGCTGCAGTCGGCGTTCCTGGCCAAGGAGCGCGCGTCGCTCGCCTCGCTCGGCGCGACGACGAGCACGGGCGCCGTAACGACGTCGTCCTTGGGCCAGGCCGTGCCGGCGACGGCCGCAATGCTCGCCGCGCCAGCCTTCGTCACGATCAAATTCGACCGCGCCAACGTCAGCTACCGCGAAGCCTTGGCCCAAGCCGTCTCGACCGCCAAGCGTCGCAAGGTGGACACGTCGTTCGACGTCGTGGGCGTCTCCCCCGGCCGCGGCGCGGGGCCGGAAGCAACCGCGCGCGCGCAGGAAGTGGCGAACACGCTCGCGACGCTGGGCGTCGACGCGGCGAAAATCCGCCTCTACAACGCCGCCAACGCGACGCTCCAATCCCCCGAAGTGCGCATCTACGCGCGCTAAGAATAGAGTTCGCGCGAAGCCGCGAAGTAGAAGGCGGGCGATATTCGCGGGCGAGTAATTGATCAGATTGCGCGCCTTCGGCGCGCGAAAGAACGAAACCCACAAACGTTCTTGAAATAAATCTTCTTCTTCGCGTCTTCGCGGCTTTGCGTGAAACACTTTCTTGTTGTCACTTCCCGCTGAACCCTTTCGGGTGCACCGCGCGATACGATTCCCACGGGCCCAGCGATGCCGCTGCGAACACCGCGCGCCCGACGGCGCGCGCGAGGCAGTCGGCCACGATCGATCCGATGAGACCGAGCTGGACCGCGACCGGTTCGCGCAGCGTGCGTTCGCCGGTGGCGAGCACGAACACCGCATCGCCGTCGACCGGCGTATGCACGGGGCGCAAGCTCCGCGCGAGCCCGTCCTGCGCCATGATCGCGATGCGCTTGGCCTGCGCTTGACTGAGCATCGCGTTCACCGCAACGACCGCGATCGTCGTATTGCCGCCCGGCTGCGGCGGACGCTTCACGTCGTCGGGAAAGTCGAGCGAGATGCCGCCGGCGCGCGGCGCCGCTTGGCGCCCCATCTCGTCGCCCTGCTCGAACGGCCACGCCCATAGGGTCGAGGTGCCGGGCATGACGGGCGAACCGAACGAATTCACCGCGACGATCGCCCCGATCTCGAACCCGTCGTCGGTGACGGCCGAGGCCGACCCCAGCCCACCTTTGTAGGTGCCCGCGCGCCCGCCGAAGCCCGCGCCCGCGTTGCCCAATTTGAAATCGGAGCCCGCGCTTTCGCACGCCTTGACCGCAAGCTTGCGGTAGGGCGGCTCCGCGCCCCAATTTTTATCCCCACCATTCGTCAGGTCGAAGAGGATCGCAGCCGGCACGATCGGCGCCACCATCGGCGCGTTCGCCATGCGAAACCCGCGTCCCGTAGCAGCAAGCCAATTCGTCACCGCGCCCGCCGCATCGAGCCCGAACACCGACCCGCCCGCGAGCACGATCGCATCGACCCCGACGTTCAGCCCTTCGGGCAGCAGCGCTTCGGTTTCCCGCGTTCCGGGCGCGCCGCCCCGCACGTCCGCGGCGCCGACCGCGCGCCCCTCCGCAAATACCACTGTA
Source organism: Micropepsaceae bacterium (assembly GCA_041477875.1). Classification (GTDB taxonomy): domain Bacteria; phylum Pseudomonadota; class Alphaproteobacteria; order Micropepsales; family Micropepsaceae; genus SZUA-430. Next base: position 2,654 of record JBGOVA010000258.1, read on the forward strand.
ACGCCGGTGATTGCTGTCGCATCCTCGGCGTTTCCGACTTTGATGCCGCGGACATCGGTTATGAGATTGCGAGAACCGGGACGGATCATGAGACGAACGCTAACGCCGCGCGCTTGGCTGCGCAATTCATTGCTGCTTCTCATCGCGTGTTTGGCGTGGGTTTCGGTTGCGCCGGCCGACACCACGGCGCTGCCGCGCAAATACGCCATCGCCACCCCGCACAAGCTTGCGACCGACGCCGGGCTCGAGGTCCTGCGCAAGGGCGGCAGCGCGGTCGACGCGGCGATCGCCGCGCAATTGGTGATGGGCCTCGTCGAGCCGCAATATTCCGGCATCGGCGGCGGCGCCTTCATGCTGCATTGGCAGCCGAAGGGAAAAAAGCTCGAGAGCTACGACGGCCGCGAAACCGCGCCGAAGTCGGTCACGCCCAATCTCTTCCTCGGCCCCGACGGCAAGCCGCTGAACTTCGTGGAGGCCGTCGTCGGCGGACGTTCGGTCGGCGTGCCCGGCGTGATCGCGATGCTCTGGCTCGCCCACAAGGAGCACGGCATTCGTCCGTGGGCTGAGCTTTTCACGCCCGCGATCGAGCTCGCCGAGAAGGGCTTCCCCGTCTCGCCGCGCCTCGCGCTGCTGATCGGCAAGGACCCGGCGCTCGGTTGGATCCCCGACACCGCCGCCTATTTCCGCCCCGACGGCAAGCCGCTCCAGGAAGGCCAGATCGTCAAGAACCCGGCCTATGCCGAAACGCTGCGCACGATCGCAAAGCTAGGCCGCGACGGCTTCTATCGCGGGCCCGTCGCCGCCGCGATCGCGACCGCGGTGCAGAAGGCGCCGCGCGGCGCCGTCGACCTGACGCTCGCCGATCTCGCCGGCTACAAGCCGCTCAAACGCAAACCCGTTTGCGCGGTCTATCGCACGTACAAGATCTGCGGCATGGGCCCGCCGAGCTCGGGCGGCGTGACGTCGCTGCAGATCCTCAAGATGATGGAACGCTTCGACGTTGCGAAATTGGCGCCGCTGTCGCCCGCAGCGATCCATCTCTTCTCCGAGGCGCAGCGTTTGGCCTTCGCCGATCGCGCGGCTTATCTCGCCGACCCTGCGTTCGTCGCCGTGCCGCTCAGGGGCTTGCTCGATCCGCGCTACATCGCCGGCCGCTCGCGCCTGCTGTCGCTGCAAACGGTCATCGATCGCGCCAAGATCGCGCCGGGCCTGCCGAAAGGCGCGGACCTCACGCTGCGCCGGTTGCGCATTCCCTACCGCGCACCGCCGTCGACCGCGCATCTCAGCGTGATCGACGCGCAAGGCAACGCGCTCGCGATGACGACGACCGTGGAAGGCTGGTTCGGCAGTCATCTCATGGCGGCGGGGTTCACGCTGAACAATCAGCTGACCGATTTCTCGTTCGAGCCGGGCGTGGACAACCGGCGCTTCGCCAACGCGCCCGAGGCCGGCAAGCGCCCGCTGTCCTCGATGACGCCGACGATCGTCTTCGACAAGAACGGCAAGCTCTTCGCCGTGCTCGGTTCGGCCGGCAGCTGGCGCATCATTCCCCACGTCACCGAGACGCTCATCGGTTTGATCGACTGGAAGATGGACATGGCGGGCGCGATCGCCTTGCCCCATGTCACGAGCCGCGAGGGACCCACCGAACTCGAATCCGGGCGCAACCTCGAAGCAACAGCCGACATGCTTCGTGCGATGGGCCACCAGGTGACGCTGCAAGAGCAAATCAGCGACATCAACGCGATCCGCGTCACCAAGGACGGCTTCGACGCCGTCGCCGACCCGCGCCGCGAAGGCACCGCCGCCGGCGATTAGCGGGAAACTTTCGCGCCACGCGAAAACGATCTAATCTCGCCGCCGAGATGACCGGCGAACCGAGTCCATATCAGCGCCCGTTGCGGGAGATGACGGGTAGTGTCGTCTTTCTTGCGGCCGCCATCATCCTGCGCGCGACCTGGGGAACGATGTACTTGCCGATTTTCCTCGTCCCGCTATTCGTCTGGTTCGCCTACATCATCGCATCCGGCGGAAACGCGCGCCGAGCAGAGCCCAAATCGCGGGATGAGACGGATCGTAATTGGGCGACGGAAATGTTGGCACGCCCGCTATGGCTCGACGCGCTCGCGCTCATCATCAACTGGATGAGCATAGGCTTTGTCGTAATTCTGTTCGGCACCTGGGACACCACGCCCCCCGGGCCAACGCCGCAAGCGGCGACCTCGGTGATTCTCTGGGCGATACACATCATCGTCGCGGTGGCCTTTGCTCTCGTGTTTTGGGAACGCCGCCAAGCGCAGCGCACACTGGAATCTTCGCCGCACTAGCTAAGTTTATCCGTGTAGGGAGCAACTCGCCCAATCCGCGAAACGCGAGATCCTTCGCCGTCACGAGGTAGCACGGGATCGGCGCGAGGAAGCTCTTCATCCGCCCCTTCGCCTCGAAGCGGCGGCGAAAGAGCTTCGCGTCGAAGAGATCGCCCCACTGCGGCACGATCCCGCCTGCGATATAGACGCCGCCCTGCGCGCCCAATGTCAGCGCCAGATTGCCGGCCGCGCTGCCCAACCACCCGGTGAAAATCTCGACC
>JBGOVA010000029.1:0-27849 GCA_041477875.1 Micropepsaceae bacterium
ATTTCCGTGCGAAGTTCTTGCGAGAGGTCGCGGTAGAAGATTTCCTTTTCTTTTTCGAAATGCGACCTGAGCAGGAGCTTGATGTCGGCGGGAAATCCCTGCTCCGGCGTTTGGTGGCCGGTGAAGAGGCGGAAGGCTTTGACGTTGAAGACGAAGGTGTCGGGCGTACGTTCGACCCAGGCCTGCGAGTTCTTCAACGCCGGCAGCGCGTAGTAGGTCGAATCCACTTCGACGATGGGGAACTGGCTAGCGTAGAATTTAAGACGACCTTCGGCGGTATTGCAGCCCTTCGGATAGAAATTGCCGTGCTTGACCATGCTGGGATCGGTCCAGCTTGCCATGCCGACGAGGATGTTTGCCTTTGCCATCGTCGCTACCTTTGCTGAATTGGCCCTCGAAGGTCTAGGTTTGCGCTTGCATACGGACGGATTCGGGAGCCCGCAAATCGATGAAAGTGGTGGAGCGGCCGTCGCCCAACTTCAACGAACGCCAGGGCGCGGCGGATGCCGATATCCTCATCATGCACTACACCGGCATGCGCAGCTGCGAAGAGGCCGTGGCGCGCCTGACCAGCGCGGAAGCGAAAGTCAGTTCCCACTACACCATCGACGAGGACGGGACGATCTACGCCCATGTGCCGGAGCATTTGCGTGCGTGGCATGCGGGCGCTTCGTCGTGGCGCGGGGCTGTCGACGTCAACTCGCGTTCGATCGGGATCGAGATCGTCAATCCGGGGCACGAGTTCGGCTATCGCGCATTTCCGGATGTGCAGATCGAGGCCGTCATTCGCTTGAGCAAGGCGATCGTCGCGCGCCATCCGATTCCGGCGCGCAACGTGATCGGCCATTCCGACATTGCGCCGGGGCGCAAGACCGATCCGGGCGAATTGTTTCCGTGGAAGCGGTTGGCGCAGGCGGGGCTCGGGCTTTGGGTTGAAGCGAAGTCAGGCAAGAGTCTGCCGTTGGCGCGCGGCATGGCGGGCGAGCGCGTGGCGGAACTACAGGCGGCGTTCGCGCGGTTCGGCTATGGCGTCGACGCGGACGGAAGGTTCGATGAGCGGACTGAGACCGTGGTTAGCGCTTTTCAGCGTCATTTTCGGCCGGCGAATTTCGACGGTATCGCCGACGCGCAGACGCAAGCGCAGCTTCTTGCCTTGAACGAGATGCTTGACCGCATCGCCTGAGATGCCACCTATAAGGTTGAGCCAGAGGGCTGGATGATCGCTGGAGCGGCAACGCTCTGGAGGAAAGTCCGGGCTCCGCGGAAGCATGGCGCCGGGTAACGCCCGGCGGGGGCGACCCCAGGGATAGCGCCACAGAAAACAAACCTCCGCGATTTTCGCGGGAGGGGTGAAACGGTGCGGTAAGAGCGCACCGCGCGACCGGCAACGGAAGCGGCACGGCAAGCCCCGCCAGGAGCAAGGCCAAATAGGGACGGCATCTGAGCTGCTTCAGGCTCGCTGTCCGGGTAGGCTGCGCGAGGCGTCCGGCAACGGGCGTCCCAGAGGAATGGTCATCCACTCTCGGAAACGGGACGGACAGAACCCGGCTTATAGGCCCTCTGGCTCATTCTACCGCAACGCGTAGTGGTTCTGAGACGCGAAAGACACAAATTCTAGCATCTTTGTTCGTTATTTGTTCTATTTTTCGGTTTCACTGACGAGGACTGGTTTGAGGGCGCGCAAGCCCAGTTAAACAGAGTCTAAATCATTGAATTTCCAAGTATCGGCGTTGACGCCCCATACTATCCCATGATATCCCATATCTCCCAGGAAGCGGCAAAAGCCGTGGGCGATGGGTTGGCCGGAAGTCTTGCGGGGCGTTGCCTCGCGGACACGCCGGTTTGGGGATCAGGTTGTGGCGAATTCCGTGTGTCTTTCGTTAAGGCGCGGGGAGCGGCAATGAAATTGTCGCGGCCCTTCTTGGCGACCTTTGTGAACAAGATCGACGCGAAGGGCCGCGTTTCGGTGCCGGCCAAATTCCGCGAAATTCTAGAAACACAGGGCACACGCGCCATCTACTGCCGCGCGTCCACGGCGGGCCCTGCAATCGTGGCGGGCGGCGCGGAGTGGATGGCCTCTCTCCACGGAATGGTCGAGAGTCACGACCCGTCGAGCGAAATGCACGACGATTTCGCCTACACGCTCCTCGGCGACACGATCGAGTTGACGCTCGACGGCGAGGGGCGCGTCGGCTTGCCTGACGATCTGGCGCGTTACGCGCAGCTGGAAGACGCGGCGGGGTTCGTCGGGCTCGGCAGTTACTTCGAGATTTGGGAGCCGCGGGCGCTCGAGGTGCGCAAGGTTCAGGCGCGCCGTGCGACGGCCGAGCGGCGCGGACAGCTGCGGCCTAAGAACGGGGAGGGCGCATGAACGGCTCCGCCCATGTCTCCGTGCTGCTCGACGAGGTCGTCGCGGCGCTTAGCCCCCGAGACGGCGAGGTGATGGTCGACGGCACGTTCGGCGGCGGCGGATACGCCCACGCATTGCTGAAAGCCGCGACGTGCTCCGTCTACGGAATAGATCGCGATCCCGGAGCCCTTCAGCGCGGCGCCGAGATGGTCACGCGCTTCCAAGGCCGCCTTACGTTGATCGCGGGCCAATTCGGCTCGATGCAGGACCTGCTCTTGGCGCGCGGCGTTCAAGCCGTCGACGGCGTCGCGCTCGATCTCGGCGTTTCATCCGATCAGATCGACGAGGCCGAACGCGGGTTCTCGTTCCAGAAAGACGGCCCTCTTGATATGCGCATGGGGAGCACCGGGATTTCGGCGGCGGGGATCGTCAACACCTACAGCGAACAGGCGCTGGCCGGTATTCTCTACGTGTTCGGCGAAGAGCAGAAGTCGCACGCGATCGCACGCGCGATCGTCAAAGCGCGGGCGAACGCGCCGATCACGCGCACGACCGAACTCGCCAATATATGCGCTCGCGTTTTGGGGCGCGCGGCCAACGGTCTTCATCCGGCGACGCGTACGTTTCAGGCGCTGCGCATTTACGTGAACGACGAATTAGGCGAGTTGGCGCGCGGCCTTGCGGCGGCGGAGCAGTTGCTCAAGCCCGGGGGACGGCTTGCCGTCGTGTCATTCCATTCGCTGGAAGACCGCATGGTCAAGCGCTTCCTCGCCGAACGCTCCGGTCAGGTCTCGCGCGGTTCGCGCCACTTGCCAGCGGCGGTCAAAGCTCCGATCGCCTCGTTCGAATTGAAGGCGCGACGGGCCGTGATCGCCGGTCGTGCGGAGCTTTCGCGCAATCCGCGTGCGCGTTCGGCGAAGCTGCGCGCCGCGATCCGCACGTCGGCGCCGGCGATCCCCTTCGACGCCATCAAGGCGGGCGTTCTGCCGGAGTTGCGGCCATGATCCGCTTCATCAGCGCCATCGGCGTTGCGTTGCTCGCGCTCGTCAGTTTCGGGCTCTACAACGGCGTTTACCGCGTGAAGGCGCAGGAGAGCGAGCTCGCGACGCTCAAGACCGAGATCGCGCGCGAGGGCGAGGCCATTCGCGTGCTCAAAGCCGAGTGGACCAACCTCAACCAATCCGACCGCTTGCAGGCGTTGGCACGGCGGCATTTGGCTTTGGCGCCGACTGGCGCCTCGCAGATCACGGTGCTTGCCTCTCTGCCGTTGAAAGCCGCTACGATCAACGCTCCGTCGCCCGTCGTCGAAGCGAGCGATCTGCCGCCGCGCATTGTTCCCAACGTTCCGCTGCCGCGGCCGAAGCCCGGTCTCAATGAAAGGACCGCGCCGTGACCCGGGAAGAGCGCATCACGCTTGAAGGTGCTGCAAAGGCGGCGATGGCGCGCACGCAGAGCCGGCTCACCATCGCGACGGGCGTGTTCGTGGTTGCGTTTGCGATCGTGTTCGGCCGCCTCGTCGAGGTGACGATGCTGCGCGAGAGCGTCGAGCGCAAGACGGCACGCGTCGAAGACAACGTCTCGTATTATCGCGCCGATATCGTTGATCGCAACGGCGAGATTCTGGCGACCGACCTTCAAGCCGCGTCACTCTATGCCGATGCGCGCGTGATTTGGGATCCGGCGGAAACCGCGCAGGCGATCAAATCGATCGTGCCCGGTCTTGATGTTCCGGCGCTGGCCAAGAAGCTCGCGACGCGCCAAGCCTTCGTCTGGATCAAGCGCAACCTGCCGCCCCGCCAGCAAGAGGCGGTGCGCCAGCTCGGTATTCCGGGCCTGCATTTTCGCAACGAGCCGAGGCGCGTTTATCCGAACGGGCGCACGGCGGCGCATGCGCTGGGCTATGTGAGCGTCGACAATCACGGGCTTGCCGGCGTCGAACGCGGCAGTGAGGAGTTGATCCTCGAGCGGCGCAATCACGGCGGCCTGGTCGAGCTCGCGCTCGATCTGCGCGTTCAGCATGCGTTGCAGGATGAACTGGAAAACTCCATTGCGACGTTTCGCGCGCATGCGGCGTCGGGGATCGTGCTCGATGTGAACAGCGGCGAAATTCTTGCGCTGTGTTCGTTGCCGGATTTCGACCCGAACGAGCCGATGGCGGCGCCGCGCGACGCGTTGTTCAACCAGGCGACACTCGGCGTGTTCGAGATGGGTTCAACGTTCAAGACGTTCACGACGGCGATGGCACTCGAAACCAATAAAGTCACGCTTGCCTCGCAGTTCGATGCCACGAACCCCATCACCTACGGCCGCTTCACGATTTCGGATTTCCATCCCGAGAACCGCCTTCTGACGGTGCCCGAGATTTTTATTCACTCGTCGAATATCGGTTCGGCGAAGATGGCGCTCGAGGTGGGCACGACGACGCAGAAGGCGTTCCTGGCGAAGCTCGGGCTGCTGACGCCGATCGCAAGCGAGATCAAAGAGGCGGGCACACCGATCGCGCCCAAGCGTTGGGGCGAGCTTGAGACGATGACCGTCGCCTACGGCCACGGCATCGCGATCACGCCTTTGCATGTCGCGATGGCGAGTGCGGCACTCGTCAACGGCGGCAAGCTCATCAAGCCGACATTGCTCAAGCGCGAGGAAGGGGCGGTCGTGCCCTTTGCGCGTGTGGTCAGCGAGAAAACCAGCGAAGAGATGCGCGATCTCTTGCGGCTCGTTGTGACGCAGGGCACTGGCGGCAAAGCCGACGTGCCGGGCTATCCTGTGGCGGGCAAAACGGGAACGGCGGAAAAAGTGAGCGGCAACGGCTATGCGCATCACAGTCTGTTGTCGTCGTTCATGGGCGTGTTTCCGGCGCGCAAACCGTCCTATCTCGTGTTGATCGTGCTCGACGAACCGCAAGGAACCGACGAGACGGCGGGCTTTGCGACGGCGGGTTGGACGGCGGCGCCGACGGCCGCCAAAGTGATTGCACGCATCGCACCGATGCTGAATGTTCCGGTCACGCCCGACGATCCGCAAAAGGGTGCGCCGACGACGATGGCATCGTATGAGGATCTGCATTGAGCTATGCGGTTGAGCGCGCTCGCCAGAACCCCTTTTGCGGGGCCCGATCCTGACATCACCGGGCTCACCGCGGACAGCCGCGCGGTCAAGCCCGGATATTTGTTTGCCGCGCTGCCGGGGGTGAAGGCCGACGGATCGGCGTTTGTCGCCGACGCGATCGCGAAGGGTGCAAGTGCCGTTCTTGGCGGCGAGGCCTTGCTCACATTCGGCGGACAGTGCCCGACGGTCATCGATCTGAATCCGAGACAGAGGCTGGCGCAGGTTGCGGCGCGGTTCTACGGCAAGCAGCCGGAGACGATCGTTGCGGTGACGGGCACCAACGGCAAAACGTCCATCGCGTCTTTCGTGCGGCAGATTTGGGCGAAGCTCGGCTTCAAGTCCGGGAGTTTCGGCACGGTCGGCGTCGTGTCGCCTGGCGGCACGAAGACGCTGAGCCACACGACGCCAGACCCGATAGAGATTCATCGGTTGCTGGCCGAGCTTGTGGATGAAGGCGTCGATCACGTCGCGTTCGAGGCGTCGAGCCACGGGCTGGCGCAGTACCGCGTCGACGGTGTGCGCATTCAGGCGGCGGCGTTCACGAATCTGACGCGCGATCATCTCGACTATCACGACACGTTCGAGGCCTACGAGCAGGCCAAGCTCCGGTTGTTCAGCGACGTGCTGCCGCCCGGAGGCGTTGCGGTCATCAATGCGGACAGTCCGTCGGCGGAAAATTTTGCACGCGTGGCGCGCGCGCGCGGGCAGCGTTTGATCCTCGTCGGTGAAGCCAGCGGCGATCTGCGCGTCACGAAGCGCGCGCCGCGCGGCGATGGCCAGTCGCTCAGCCTGGCGTGGGACGGGCGTTCGTATGACGTCGAGTTGCCGCTCGCGGGTGCGTTCCAAGCGTCGAATGCGGTGATCGCGGCGGCGTTGGTTTTGGGTCTTGGCGCGGACGCGCAGGTAGTTTTCGGCGCGCTTGCCGGGTTGGAGGGTGCGCCGGGGCGGCTCGAGAAAGTCGGGACCGCGCGTTCGGGTGCGGCAGTTTATGTCGACTATGCACACACGCCGGATGCGCTTGAGACGATCTTGAAGGCGCTGAGGCCTCACACAGTGGGGAAGCTTTGGGTCGTGCTCGGATGCGGCGGGGATCGCGACACCGGCAAGCGGCCGCTGATGGGCGCGGCAGCGCAAGCGCTGGCGGATCACGTGATCGTCACGGACGACAATCCGCGCACGGAAGACGCGGCCGCGATCCGGCGCGCCGTGCTTCAAGGCGCGCGCCACGCGCAGGAAATCGGCGACCGCGCGAAGGCGATCGAGACGGCCATTCTGTCGGCTGAGGGCGGCGACGTCGTCGTGATCGCCGGCAAGGGGCATGAGACAGGACAGATTGTCGGGCGCGAAGTGCGTCCGTTCAACGACGCGCAAGAGGCGCGCGCGGTGATCGCCAGGAGCGGCGGATGAGCGCGCTCTGGACGCTCAAAGACATCGCAACGGCGACTGGCGCTCACGCCGCGCGCGATGATGAAGTCGGCGGCGTTTCGATCGACACGCGGACGCTGGGTCGCGGCGATTTGTTCGTGGCGCTGAAGGATGTGCGCGATGGTCACGACTTCGTCGGCGACGCGCTCGCGCGCGGCGCCGCGGCGGCTCTGGTGTCGCGTGATGTTGCGGGTATTTCGGCCGAGCGGCTGATCAAGGTCGGCGACACTCTGAAGGCGCTGGAGATGCTGGGCCGTGCGCGGCGTGCCGATGTCGGCGCGCGCATCGCGGCGGTGACGGGAAGCGTCGGCAAGACAAGCACGAAGGAGGCGCTGCGGCACCTTTTGAGTCTGCAGGGGCGTACGCACGCGTCTGCGGCTTCGTACAACAATCTTTGGGGCGTGCCGCTGTCGCTGGCGCGCATGCCGCGCGACACGCAGTACGGCGTGTTCGAGATCGGGATGAATCACGCCGGCGAGATTACGCCGTTGACGGCGCAAGTGCGGCCGCATGTGGCGATCGTGACGACGGTTGCGGCCGTGCATCTTGAGCATTTCGATTCCGTCGGCGCGATTGCCGACGCGAAGGGCGAGATATTTTCGGGGCTTGAGCCCGGTGGCGTCGCCGTCATTTACGGCGACAACGAATGGGCCGAGCGATTGAAGGCGCATGCGCTGAAGGCGAAGCCGTCGCGCGTGATTACGTTCGGCCGCGCACCGACCTGCGACGTGCGGCTCAAGGCGCTTCATCTCGGCGAGGAATTCTCGGAACTCAGCGTCTCGCTCTTCGGCGACGAGCTGCGTTATCGCATCGGCGCGCCGGGCGAGCATTGGGCATCGAACAGTCTCGGCGTGCTGGCCGTTGTTTCGGCGCTTGGCGGCGATGCGGTGCGCGCAGCTGCGGACATGGCGGGCTTGAGCGCATTGGCGGGACGCGGGGCGCGTCAGCGCATCGTGAGCAAACGCGGCTCGTTCGAATTGATCGACGAGAGCTACAACGCCAATCCGCTGTCGATGGCGGCCGCGATCGCGAATCTCGCTCGCGCCGTACCCGCGCCTGGCGGGCGGCGCGTTGCGGTTCTCGGCGACATGCTGGAGCTTGGGGCGACCGCGGCGGACCTCCACGCGGGGCTTGCGAAAGCGCTCGACGAGTATCGCATCGATGTCGTTTTCGCCAGTGGTCCGTTGATGCGGCATTTGTGGTCGGCGATTGCCCGCGAGCGGCGCGGCGGTTATGCAGACGCGTCGGCGGAGATCGCCGAGGCCGTCGCGGCCGAAGTCAAGGCCGGCGACATCGTGATGGTCAAAGGTTCCTACGGTTCGAAGATGAGCGTCGTTGTCGAAGCGCTGCGCCGTCTGGCCGCCACAGAACAATAAAGGCTCGCGAACCCTCATGTTCCACTATTTCCTCGTGCCGCTTGCCGATCAGTTCCAGCCGTTCAACGTGTTTCGCTACATCACGTTCCGCACCGGCGGGGCGGTGATGACGGCGTTGATCATCGCGTTCGTCATCGGGCCGCCGTTGATCCGCTGGTTGAAGCTGAAGCAGGGCAAAGGTCAACCCATCCGCGAAGACGGACCGCAACGCCACATCATCGAGAAGAAGGGCACGCCCACGATGGGCGGGTTTATGATCCTGATCGCGCTTGCCGTTTCGACGCTGTTGTGGGGCGATCTGACGAATGCGTATGTGTGGACGGTGCTTGGCGTGACGCTTAGCCTGGGCCTTCTCGGATTCGTCGACGACTATCTCAAGGTGACGAAACGCTCGCCCGACGGCGTGTCCGGGCGGGTGAAGCTGTTGGTTCAGGCGATCGTATCGGTGGTCGCCGTCATTGCCATCATGGAACTCCATAAGAACGGCGGCGCGGGGAGTACGTTGCCCCTTTCGGGGGCCGTTGCCGTGCCGTTCCTGAAGGACACGCTGATTCCGCTCGGGCCGTTCTTCATTATTTTCGGAATGCTCGTCATCGTCTTCTCGTCGAATGCAGTCAATCTGACGGACGGGCTTGACGGGTTGGCGATCGTGCCGGTGATGGTGGCGGCCGCCAGTTTCGGCATGATCGCCTATCTGGTCGGACGCGTCGATTTCGCGACCTATCTGCAGATTCATTTCGTGCCGGGCACGGGCGAGCTTGCGGTCTTGTGCGGGGCGATGTTGGGCGCGGGGCTCGGCTTCCTTTGGTACAACGCGCCACCGGCGATGGTGTTCATGGGCGATACGGGATCGCTCGCGCTCGGCGGCATGCTGGGGACGATCGCGGTCGCGACCAAGCACGAGATCGTGCTCGGCATCATCGGCGGCTTGTTCGTGCTTGAAGCCGTCTCCGTGATGATCCAGGTCGCTTCGTTCAAGCTGACGGGCAAGCGCGTCTTCAAGATGGCGCCGATCCATCATCATTTCGAACAACTGGGCTGGCGCGAGCCCACGATCGTGATCCGGTTTTGGATCATCGCCGTAATCCTTGCCTTGATCGGTCTTTCAACCTTGAAGATCAGGTGACACGGTGATCCCAGTCGCGCTCTTCAAAGATCAGACGGTCGCGATTTTCGGGCTGGCCCGTTCCGGCATCTCGGCGGGACGCGCGCTGATGGCGGGCGGGGCGAACGTTATCGCCTGGGACGACAAGGCCGAAGCGCGCGAGGCGGCTGAGAAGGCGGGCCTCAAGCTCCAAAACTTGAGCGGTGCAAACTGGAACGCCATCGCCGCGCTGGTGCTGACGCCCGGCGTGCCGCTGACCCATCCGGCACCGCATCCCTTCGTGGCGAAGGCGACCCAAGCGCGGACACAGATCATCGGCGACGTCGAATTGTTCTTCCGCGCGGTGCGCGAGGACGAGAGCGTCCATCCCAAGATCGTTTGCGTGACCGGCACGAACGGGAAGTCGACGACGACCGCGTTGATCGGGCATCTGTTGTCGCGTCTCGGCTATGACGCGGAGGTCGGCGGGAATATCGGCAAGCCGGTACTCGAACTTGCGCCGCCGACGCCACGGCGGGCTTACGTTCTGGAGCTGTCGTCGTATCAGCTCGATCTGACGCCGTCGGTGAAGCCCGACGTCGCGGTCTTGATCAACATCACGCCCGATCATCTCGATCGCCACGGCACGATGGAAAACTACGCGGCCGTCAAGGCCGGCATCTTCCGCCATCAGCGCCACGGCGACATCGCGGTGATCGGTGTCGACGACGCGCCGTCTTCGGAGATCTGCACGCGCGTGTCGTCGCGCCACGGACCGGCAGTGACGCCGGTGTCGGTCGGCAAGGTCTTGGGACGCGGCATTTTCGTGCTCGACGGAAAGCTCTATGACGCGACCGGCGCCACGTCGCGCGAAGTGCGCGATTTGCGTTCGCTCGCGAAGTTGCCCGGCACGCACAATTGGCAGAACGCGGCGATCGCCTATGCGGCGGTGCGCGCGATCGTCAAAGACCCGCGCGAGATCGCGGGGGCGATGACCTCTTTTCCGGGGCTGGCCCATCGCATCGAGGTCGTCGGGCAGATCGGGCGCGCGCGGTTCGTCAACGATTCGAAAGCGACGAATGCAGACGCGGCGGCGCGGGCGCTTGCCTGCTACGAGAACATCCATTGGATCGCAGGCGGCAAGGCAAAGCAGGGCGGTATCGAGAGTTTGCGGCCATTCTTTCCACGCATCCGCAAGGCCTATCTGATCGGCGACGCGACAGAGGCGTTTGCGGCGACGCTGGCGCCAGACGTCGCGTTCGCGAAGGCGGGCACGCTTGAGGCGGCGATGCGACTGGCCGCAGCCGGCGCGGAAGCCGAGCGCGCGGGCGATCCGGTCGTGTTGCTGTCGCCGGCGTGCGCGTCGTTCGATCAGTTCCGCGACTTCGAGCATCGGGGCAACGAGTTCAAGCGCATCTTCAAGGTGATCGCCGAGGAAGCGCGCATGCGAGGGGCGGCCTGATGGCTCTGTTGTCGCGTACGGATCGCAGCATGCTGGCGAACTGGTGGTGGACGATCGACCGCTGGTCGCTCGCCGCGCTCGCGACGCTGATCGCGGCGGGTATTCTGCTGACGCTCGCAGCAAGTCCCGCAGTCGCGGGGCGCATCGGCCTTGAGCCGTTCTATTTCGTCTATCGCCAGCTGAGTTTCGTTGCCCCCTCGCTCATCGGCATTTTCATCGTGTCGCTGTTGGGGCCGCGCGATGTGCGGCGCTTGGCGCTGGGTCTTTTCATCGTGTCCCTCGCGCTGATGCTGCTGACGCTTGCGATCGGGCCTGAGATCAAGGGTGCGCAGCGCTGGCTGTTGTTCGGGCCGTTCTCGCTGCAGCCGTCCGAGTTCGTCAAGCCGGCTTTCGTCGTGCTCGCGGCGGCGGCGTTGGCCGAAAGCAATCGCACGCCGGGGTTTCCCGGCGGCCTGCTTGCCGCGGGCCTCTATGTGCTCGTCGCCGGCATTTTGGTGATGCAACCGGATTTCGGGCAGACCCTGCTGCTGACGATCGTGTGCGCGGCGCTGTTCTTTCTTGCCGGAATGAAGTGGCAGTGGATCGCAGTGTTCGGCGGCGCCGGTGTCGCGGGCGCGATCGGTACCTATTTCTTCGTGCCGCATGTCGCGAGTCGCATCGACCGCTTCATGAATCCCGATCAAGGCGACACGTTTCAAGTCGACACCGCGCTCAATGCGTTCGGGCAAGGCGGGCTCACCGGCGTGGGGCCCGGCGAGGGATCGGTCAAGTTCGTGCTGCCCGATGCGCATACCGACTTCATCTTTGCGGTCGCGGGCGAGGAGTTCGGCCTCCTCGCGTGCACGATTCTGATCGCGCTCTTCGGTGTGATCGTGGTGCGCGCGCTGCAGCGGGCGCTCGGCGAACGCGATCATTTCATTCAGCTCGCAGCCTCGGGCCTTGCGGTCATGTTCGGGTTGCAGGCGTTGATCAACATTGCGGTGAGCTTGAGCCTTTTGCCGGCCAAAGGCATGACTTTGCCGTTCGTGTCCTACGGCGGGTCGTCGATGCTGGCGCTCGCGATCACGACCGGCATGTTGCTCGCGCTCACGCGGCGTAGGACCGGCTCGTCGCAGCGGAGGTATTGATGGCGGGGCCCGTCGTCATCGCTGCGGGCGGGACCGGCGGGCACATTTTTCCCGCGCAGTCGCTGGCGCAGGAGTTGGCCAAGCGTGGGCGGCGCGTGGTGTTGATGACGGACGATCGTGGGCACAACTATGCGCAAGCGTTTCCGCAGGCCGAGATCGTGACCATCAAGTCGGCGACGTTTGCCGATCGCAGGCTTATCGGCAAAGGTCTTGCGGTGATGCGATTGGGCGCTGGCGCGTTCGGCGCCTACCGCGCGCTCGGGCGGTTGAAGCCCAGCGTCGTCGTGGGCTTCGGCGGCTACCCGGCACTGCCGACGATGTTCGCGGCAGCGCGGCGCGGCGTGCCCAGCATCGTCCACGAACAGAATGCGGTGCTCGGGCGGGTCAACCGCTGGCTTGCGCCGGCGGTGACGCGGATTGCTTCGTCGTTCCGGCGGCTGGTCAACCTCGATCCGGTGCTCGAATCGCGGGTCAGCGTGACGGGCAATCCGGTGCGGGCGGCGGTGTTGGAGCAAAAGCGCGCCTATGTGCCGCCCACGGCCGAAGGTCGGTTCAACTTGCTCGTCTTCGGCGGCAGTCAGGGCGCGCGGGTGTTTTCCACGCTGGTGCCAGAGGCGATAGGCAAGCTGCCGGAGGCGCTCAGAAAGCGTCTCGATCTGACCCAACAATGCCGGCCCGAAGACCTCAACGCGGCGCTAAAGCGGTACGCGGCGATGGGACTCAAGCCTACCATCGCGCCGTTCTTCGCCGACATGGGGCAGCGTCTTGCCGCGGCGCATCTGGTGATCGCGCGTGCGGGTGCGTCGACTGTCACAGAACTCTGCGTCATCGGGCGACCTGCCATTTTGGTGCCTTATCCCTTCGCCATGGATGACCACCAGACGGCGAATGCGCGGGAAATGGCGGATGCAGGCGCGGCGTGGGCCTTTGTGGAGAAGACCTTAACGGCCGAGGCCTTGGCCGAGCGGATCGCGGATTTGGCGCGCAACCCGACTTTGCTTGAGGCGGCGGCGGCGAAAGCGCTAAGCCTAGGGCGAAGCGACGCTGCGGCTGGGCTTGCCGATCTCGTGGAAGAGGTCGGCGGGCTTAAGGCACGCCCACAATAACTCTAGGAGTTCTGGCCGCATGAGCCGGCTTTCACTGCAAATTGGACCGCTGCACTTCATCGGTATCGGCGGCATCGGCATGAGCGGCATCGCCGAGGTGATGCACAATCTCGGCTACAAGATCCAGGGCTCGGACGCGTCGGACAGCGCGAACGTCAAGCGCCTCAGGGGCTTGGGGATCAAGATCGCGATCGGCCATGCGCCGGAGAATTTGGGCGAGGCGGCGGTCGTCGTCTACTCATCGGCGGTGAAGGCGGACAATCCGGAACTGGCGACCGCGCGCGCTCACCTTTTGCCCACGGTCAAACGGGCGGAGATGCTCGCCGAACTCATGCGGCTCAAAAGCGCGGTTGCAATCGCGGGCACGCACGGCAAGACGACGACGACGACGATGGTGGCGGCGCTCCTCGAAGCGGGCGGCTTCGATCCGACCGTCATCAACGGCGGCATCATCAACGCCTACGGCACCAACGCGCGGCTCGGCCAGGGCGAGTGGATGGTGGTCGAGGCCGACGAGTCCGACGGCACCATCGTCAAGCTGCCGGCGACGATCGCGATCGTGACCAACATCGATCCGGAGCATCTTGACCACTACAAGGGCTTCGAGGGCTTGAAGCGGGCGTTCGACACGTTCGTCGAGAACATCCCGTTCTACGGCTTTGCGGCGTTGTGCATCGATCATGCGGAAGTGCAGTCGATGATCGGGCGGGTCAGCGACCGACGCCTGATCACCTACGGATTCGGTCCGCAAGCCGATGTGCGCGCGATCAACGTGCGCTTCGAGGGCGGCATGTCGCACTACGACGTGCTGCTGTCGGATCGCGTGAAGGGCGGATCGCGGACGCTCGCGGGCCTCACTTTGCCGATGCCGGGCGAGCACAACGTGCAGAACTCGCTGTCGGCGATCGTGGTCGCGCGCGAGCTTGGCATTCCCGACGTGACCGTGCGCGAGGCGCTGGCGCAGTTCGAGGGCGTCAAGCGGCGCTTCACCAAGACGGGCGTGTGGAACGGCGTCACGATCATCGACGACTACGCGCATCATCCGGTCGAGATTCTCTCGGCACTGAAGGCCGCGCGGCAAGTGGCGATGGGCAAGGTCATCGCCGTGGTGCAGCCGCATCGCTACACGCGGCTTAAGGATCTGTTCAAGGAATTCTCAATCTGCATGCACGGCGCGGATGCGGTGATCGTGTCGGACGTCTATCCGGCGGGCGAGAAGCCGATCGAGGGCATTTCGCGCGACAGTCTGGTCGAGAGCATGCACGCGCACGGCCACAGGCACGTCATCGCACTGCGTTCGCCGGAGGAGTTGGCGAAGACCGTCGCCGAGATCGCGCATCCGGGCGACTACGTCGTGTGCATGGGCGCAGGATCGATTACGAACTGGGCAAACCTTTTACCCGGGCAATTGCAGGCTCTTGGCGAAACCGCGAGGTAAAGGATGACGGCAGCGGCATCGGGCGGGGGCCTGATCGCGCGGCTGCCGCGCGTGCGAGGTTCGTATCAGGCGAACGCGGCGATCAAGGATTTGACGTGGTTTCGAGCGGGCGGTCCGGCGGAGGTCCTGTACCTGCCGCCGGACGCGGACGATCTTGCCGTGTTCCTGAAAGATGTGCCGGCCGATATCCCGCTGACCGTCATTGGCGTCGGCTCGAATCTTCTCGTGCGCGACGGCGGCGTTGACGGCGTGGTCATTCGGCTTGGGCGTGGGTTCATGAATGCCGTGGCGGAGCCGTTGCATCGCGTGCGTGCGGGGGCATCGGCGCTTGATGTGACGGTTGCGAAGGCGGCGCTTGAGGCGGGGCTGTCGGGGCTTGAGTTCATGCGCGGGATTCCGGGCACCGTCGGTGGAGGCTTGCGGATGAATGCGGGCGCCTACGGGCGGGAGTTCAAGGATGTCTTGGTCGAGGCGATTGCGCTTGATCGCAAGGGCGAGCGCGTGCGCTTCACGAATATGCAAATGGGGTTCGAGTATCGGCGCTCAAGCGTGCCCGCCGATTTGATTTTCGTCGAGGCGCTGTTTCAGGCGATGCCGGGCGACAAAGCGGCGATCGAAGCGCGCATGAACGAGATCACCGATGCGCGCACGGCGACGCAACCGATCAAGAGCCGCACCGGCGGATCGACGTTCAAGAACCCGCCGGGCAACAAGGCTTGGCAATTGGTCGACAAGGCGGGATGTCGCGGTTTGCGGCACGGCGACGCCGAGGTTTCGACGATGCATTGCAACTTTCTGATCAATCACGGGGATGCGACGGGCGATCAGATCGAAGCGTTGGGGGAGGAGGTGCGCGCCAAGGTGAAGGCCGCAACCGGGATCGAGCTCGAGTGGGAAATCAAACGCATCGGAAAGCACGGAGGACACGCATGACCGAACAACGGCACGTCGCGGTTTTGATGGGCGGCTGGTCTGCGGAGCGTCCCGTTAGTCTTGTCACCGGGAAAGGTTGCGCGAAGGCGCTGCGCGACGAAGGGTTCAAAGTCACCGAGATCGATGTCGGGCGCGATATCGCCGACGTGTTGACGAAACTCAAGCCGGACGTGTGTTTCAACGCGTTGCACGGGCAGTGGGGCGAAGACGGTTGCGTGCAAGGGTTGCTCGAAGTGCTCGATATTCCTTATACGCATTCGGGCGTCCTTGCTTCGGCGGTCGCGATGCACAAAGAGCGCGCGAAGGCGGTGTTTCGCGGCGCCGGCATTCCGGTCGTGAAGGATGTGGTGATGTCGCGCTTCGACGTTGCGAAACAAACTTCGATCAAACCGCCATTTGTGATCAAGCCTGTTAATCAGGGATCAAGTGTCGGGGTCTTTATAATACGCCCAGGCGACAATCGTCCGCCGGAAGAGCTGACGAGCACGCAGTGGAAGTTGGGTGAAGAGGTGATGGTGGAAGAATTCGTGCCCGGTCGCGAGCTGACCGTCGCGGTGATGGACGGCAAGGCTTTGGCCGTGACCGACATCGTGCCGCGCACGCAGTTCTACGATTTCGAGTCGAAATACGCGGCAGGCGGATCCGAACACGTGATCCCCGCGCGCATTCACAGGACGGCCTACGAGCAGGCGATGGACATCGCGACGCGCGCGCATGCGGCGCTCGGCTGTCGCGGGGTCAGCCGCACCGACCTTCGCTACGACGACACGAAGGGCGAGCCGGGGCGCATGATCATCCTTGAGACAAATACGCAACCCGGCATGACCCCCACGTCGCTGGTGCCGGAACAAGCGGCGTTCAAAGGCGTTTCCTACGGGGCCCTGTGTCGGTGGATGGTCGAGGACGCTTCATGCGGTCGTTAGTCGGCACTGCGATGAAGGATGACGATTTCGACAATCCGCCGCCCAGGCGGAAGGCGAAGCCGCGCGCGAAGGGGCAGGGGCCGAAGATTGCCCGTCCGAAGCGCGGCCGGGGCGGTGAAAAAGCCGTCGCGCGCTGGACGGACTCGCTCAAGGCGACCGGCAGGCGGATGATGTTTTGGACCGCGATGCTCGCGTTCTTCTTTGCGGTCGTCGCGGTTGCGGGCTTGTTTTCCGGCGGCCATGTGTCGGCGGCGGCGCGCAGCACGGTTGCCGCGTTCAACGCATTCATGGTCGACGCGGGACTTACGGTACAGAGCGTTTCGTTGGAGGGACGGGCCGAGACGGCGCAGGGCGAGATCGTGCGCATGCTCGGCATCAAGCGCGGGACGCCCATGCTCTACGTCGACGTCGATGAGGCGCGGGCGCGGCTCGAGGCGCTGCCGTGGGTGAAGTCGGCCGAGGTGCGTCGCGTTTGGCCCGATCGCATCAATGTTCGCATCATCGAACGCAAACCCGTCGCGCTTTGGCAGAACGAGGGCGATGTCGTCGTCGTCGATGTCCAAGGCCATCCGATCGCGGGCGAGGACGTTTCGCGTTTCACCGATCTGCCGCTTGTCGTGGGGAAGGGGGCGGAGAGCGCCGTCGCGTCGCTTCTCGGCCTTATTGCGACGCAACCGAAGTTAAAGTCGCGTGTGAAGGCCGCCGTGCGAGTGGGTGAAAGACGTTGGAATTTACGGCTTGATAACGGTGTTGAAGTACGACTGCCGGAGGAAGGCGCAGAAGCGGCCTTGGGAGAGCTCGTCCGGCTCGACCGCGAGCAAGAAATACTCGCGCGCGACATCAAAGCGATCGATCTTCGCTTTCCGGACAGGTTCATCGTCAAGCTGCCGCCAGGCTCGCCATTGATTGCGCCGGCGCGTCCGGCCTCGGGCGGCAGGGAAACTTGATGATCGGACGTATCGGCAAGGGCGGGGGCGGACGACCGGCGAAGGCCGGCGTGATCGGCGCGCTCGACGTCGGTTCGACCAAGATCGCATGCTTCATCGTCAAGCCGCAGGGTCTTCGCGAGGACGGCTCGCCCCAGCTCAAGGTCTTGGGCATCGGGCATCAGGTCAGCCGGGGGGTGCGCGGCGGCACCGTCGTCGACATCAATACGGCCGAGGATTCCATTCGTGCGGCGGTCGAGCAGGCCGAGCGCATGGCCGGTGTAACACTCAAGGACGTGGTCGTCGGCATCTCATGCGGGCAGCCGCAGAGCCGGACCGTCAATGTGGAAGTTTCGATCGCAGGGCACGAGGTCGGCGAGCAGGACCTTTACCGCGCGCATGTGTCGGGGCGCGAGCAGGTGCCTTCGAACGAGCGGGAAGTCATCCACTGCATGCCGGGCAGCTATTCGATCGACGGCAGCCGGGGTATCCGCAACCCGCGCGGCATGGTCGGCGACTCTCTCGGCCTCAACATGTATGCGATCACGGCAGCAACGGGGCCGATCCGCAACCTGGAAACCTGCATCGAACGCTGTCACCTCGACATCGCGGGGAAGGTGGCCACCCCTTACGCGGCCGGCCTTTCGTCGCTCGTGGCCGACGAGATGGACCTTGGCGCGACCGTCATCGACATGGGCGGGGGCACGACCTCTATCGCCGTGTTCTTCGACGGAAGCCTGATTTTTGCTGACATTTTGCCGGTCGGCGGCAATCACGTGACGAGCGACATCGCGCGCGGTCTGTCCACGACCTTGGCTCATGCCGAACGGATGAAGACGCTTTACGGCAGCGGGCTGACGGGCCCGAACGACGGGCGCGAGATGATCAGCGTGCCGCATCTGGGCGAGGAAGATCCCGATCTCGAGAGCCAGGTTCCGCGTTCCGTGCTGACGGGCATCATTCAGCCGCGGCTTGAAGAAACGTTCGAACTCGTGCGCGACCGGCTCACCGATTGCGGCCTGTCGTCGATTTCGGGACGGCGCGTCGTGTTGACGGGTGGGGCCAGTCAGATGAACGGCGCGCGCGAGATCGCTTCGCGCATCCTCTCGAAGCAAGTTCGCCTCGGGCGGCCGACGCGGCTTTCGGGCCTTGCGGAAGCGACCGGCGGGCCGACGTTCTCGGCGTGCGCGGGGCTCGCGATGTGGGCGGCGCAGCGGCCGGTCGAAGTGCAAAATTTGCGCGCTGAGACCGACATCCCACAACTTGGCTATGGTACTCATGGGACCGGTTCGCAGGGGTTCGCCGGATTGAAGCGCTGGTTCAAAGAGAATTTTTAACTCTTTGCGGCGCAAAAATAGAAAAGAGCACGTGCGAAAACGCGCGGCCAGTGGTGCGGTGTCTGACAAGGGAAGGTGGCGCGTAATGGAGAGTTAGAGATGGCCATCAATCTCACGGCACCCGATTTGACCGAACTGAAGCCGCGTATTCTCGTCTTCGGGGTCGGCGGTGCCGGCGGCAACGCCGTCAACAATATGGTCGCCTCTAAACTCGAAGGCGTCGAATTTTTGGTCGCCAACACAGATGCCCAAGCACTCGCGCATTCGAAAGCCGAACACCGCATTCAGATCGGCGGCAAGCTGACGCAAGGCTTGGGCGCGGGATCGCGTCCCGATATCGGCGGCGCGGCTGCGGAAGAAAGCACCGACGAGATCAAGAAGTCGCTCGAAGCCTGCCACATGGTGTTCATCACCGCGGGCATGGGCGGCGGCACGGGCACCGGCGCCGCACCCGTCATCGCCAAGATCGCGCGCGAGATGGGCGTCCTCACCGTCGGCGTCGTCACGAAACCCTTTGCGTTCGAAGGCCAGCGGCGCATGCGCATCGCGGAAGACGGCATCGGCAAGCTCGAGGAATTCGTCGACACGCTGATCGTCATTCCGAACCAGAATTTGTTCCGCGTTGCCAACGAGAAGACGACGTTCGCCAAAGCGTTCGAGATCGCCGACGACGTGCTCTATTCGGGCGTGCGCGGGGTCACCGACCTGATGGTGATGCCGGGTCTCATCAATCTCGATTTCGCCGACGTGCGAACGGTCATGTGCGAGATGGGCACGGCCATGATGGGCATGGGCGAGGCGGAGGGCGAGCGGCGCGCGGTGGAAGCCGCCGAAGCCGCGATCTCGAATCCGCTGCTCGACCATTCGTCGATGAAGGGTGCGCGCGGCGTGCTCATCAACATCACGGGCGGCATGGACTTGACGCTTTATGAAGTCGACGAAGCGGCGAACAAGATCCGCAGCGAAGTCGATCCCGAAGCCAACATCATCGTCGGCTCGACATTCGACGAACGGATGAACGGACGCATGCGGGTGTCGGTCGTTGCGACCGGCATTGCGCCCGACGTGCGCGTGCACACGGCGCCTTCGAAATCGGCGGCGCTGCATGAATCGTCGCGCAGTGCGAAACATGCGAGCGAAGCGAAGGCAGAGCCGCGGCGTTCGTCCGGTTCGAACTCGATTCCGGCGCAGCCGATTGCGGCGAGCGCGCCGGCAGCGCAACATCCGGTCCATTCGATGCAGTCGGAGATCATTCAATTGGGGCTCGCGGCCGAGCGTGAGGCGGCGTTGCTCGCCGAGATCGAGCGCACGAGCGCGCAGGCCGCGCAGATACAAGCTTCACGGCGCGGCTATGGCGGCGTCGAGTCCCATGTGTTCGAGTCCGAGATACTCGATGCGATCGGGCCCGGGCCGCGCGAGACGCCGATCATGAGAGAGCCCGCGCGCACGCGCGTGTCGCAACCAATCGCACAGCCGGAACAAAAGAAGAGCGGGTCGTTCAGTATCCTCGGCATCAGCCTCGGCGCGCCCGCACCGAAGAAGCCACTCGTCCAGCGCTCGTCGAGCGCCGCGCCGAGTTCATTGCGTCTGCCGTCCGAATCCGGGTTGCCGCAGAGCGGCGAAGCGCCACGCACGCTGCCCGTGCAATCGCGCGCAACCGCGCAACCGAAGGCGAAGCCCGTCGACGACGGGTTCAATGCGGCGGCGGACGATCAGCTGGAAATTCCTGCGTTTTTGCGGCGCCAAGTCAACTAAGCATGCCGGCTTTGGTGCCATGCCTACCGACGTGGAACCGGAGAGATTCGGGGCCGCGTCAGCTGGCGTTTGCGACGGGATGTTCCGCTACGGAGACGGGGCGTAACAAACCGAAACAACAAGTTATTTCAGACGATTCGGCCACACTGTTAGAAATTCCGTGGCGATGGAACTGCTCGCACGGGTTCCGGGCTTCGAATCGATACCCGTGCAGGTGGTACTTGAGGGAGCGCCGATCTAGTGGGGGGCGGTGCTGTCTGAAGCCGTGGGGGCGGCCGAAATTTCCGGTCGCCAGGCTGCGGCGTTCGCGTGGCTCGTTCGTTTTTTGTGGCCACGTCGGTCAGGCAGTATGGAGTTTGTGAGGGGTAATGGCGCTTCAAACGACGATTAAAAACCGGATGGTTTGTCAGGGCGTGGGCGTCCACACCGGTATTCTGTCCACCGTTACTCTGCTTCCGGCGCCCGAAGGTACGGGCATCATCTTCCGCCGGACCGATCATCCCGGCATCGCCGGCACAATTCCCGCCCGCTACGACAGGGTCACCGATACCAAGCTCGGCACCACCATCGGCAACGTTTACGGCGTGAAGGTTCACACCGTGGAGCATTTGATGGCGGCGATCGCGGGCTGCGGCGTTTCCAATCTCATCATCGAAATCGACGGCGCGGAAGTGCCGATCATGGATGGCAGCGCGGCGCCGTTCGTGTTTCTGCTCGAATGCGCGGGCGTGGTTCAGCAGACGGCCGCGAGCCGCGCGATCCGCGTGCGCGAAACGGTGCGCGTCGAAGACGGCGACAAATATGCGGAGCTTTCGCCCGGCATCGGATTTTCCGCGGAACTCGAAATCGCGTTCGAGAACTGCCCGGTCATCGACCGCCAATTCTATTCCTTCGATCTCGACGCGCCGTCGTTCAAGGCGGAGCTGGCGCGTGCGCGCACGTTCGGCTTCCGGCACGAGGTCGAGTATCTGCAGGCGAACGGCCATGCATTGGGCGGTTCGCTCACCAATTCGATCGTCGTCGACGGCGATCGCATCCTGAATTCCGAAGGCCTGCGCTACGCCGACGAGTTCGTGCGCCACAAGCTGCTCGACGTGGTCGGCGACATGGCGCTGGCGGGCGCACCGCTGTTCGCGCAGTTCCGCGGTTACAAGACGGGCCATGCGCTCAATAACCGCTTGCTGCGCGAGCTCTTCGCGCGCAAGGGCGCATGGGAGACCGTCACGCTGCACAGCCGGCGTCCGATCCAGCCGGTCGAGCGTCCGGTTTTCTTGGGCGGGCTCGCCGCCGCCGAGTAATTGAACCTATCGACTTCGGCGCCGTGGAGGGGGGCTTCCGCGGCGCTTTCTTTTTGCGCGCCCGCCGCGTCCTGGAGCGCTCGGCCGGTTGAAAGACTCCGCCTACCCGAACGCATAGCAATAAGATGGCGCGCCAATGATGCCACGATGCACCCACAAGCAATAGTCGGGGACTGTGGCGTTTACGCTAATGGGGCTGTTTGTCTTAATCGTTATGTGTCGTTTGCGCATCTGTGCTGGTGGAGTTCGATCGCTCAACCTCCGATAGATTGAAGGGCCAGGCGAACTCTGTGCGATATTTCGCCCCTGGGGAAGTGAATGGTTGAGGGCGCCGTTGGGGAGCCCGATGCCAAGCGGCTGTTGGGAGCTGCTGCCTGATTGGGGGGACAGATGGGGGGCGCGCGTTCCGGCCGCTGCTCAGCGGCTTGGTCCAAGTGCGACTTTGCTCGCCGCAAGACTCACGCAGCACTTTTGGGGGTTGCTGCGCTGAGTCTGGCGGCGATCGCGCCTATTGGGGCGAGCGCGCAAGGCTCGGTGCAACCGGGAACGGTCGAACGGCAATACGAGAACGCGCCGAAGGCGCCGCGGCCGTCGCCGAACGTGACGGTGCCCTCGCTCGAAATGCAGGGCCCGCCGTCGAACGCGGAGAGCGTCAGGTTCGTCCTCAAGAGCGTCGACATCGACGGCAACAGCGTGCTCAGCGACGAGGTGCTGGCGCGCCCGTTCGCACCGCTCATCGGGCAGGACGTTTCGCTGGCGCAGATGTTCCAGGCGGCGAACGAAATCACGCGGATGTATGTGAAGGCGGGCTATGCGCTGTCCTTGGCCTTCGTGCCGGCGCAGGAAGTCAAGGGCGGCCAAGTGCGCGTGCGCGTCGTCGAAGGCTATATCGGCGAGGTCGAGTTCCAGGACGAACGTACGTTCCATTCGAAGCTGTGGAACGGGTTTGCCGAACGGCTGCAGGCGTCGCGCCCGCTGAAAACCGCGGACCTCGAGCGTTATCTTTTGCTCGCGAACGATCTCGCCGGTGTCGAAGTCAAAAGCGTGTTCGAGCGCATGGACGGCGATCCGGGCGCGACGCGCCTCGTGATGATGATCGAGCGCAAGCTCGTCGACGCCGGGATCGAGGCGAACAATCGCGGCTCGAAAGCGATCGGCCCGGTGCGCGTGCAGGTGAACGCGGCGCTCAACGGCGCGCTCGGCGCGGAAGAGCGCATCGGCATT
Source organism: Micropepsaceae bacterium (assembly GCA_041477875.1). Classification (GTDB taxonomy): domain Bacteria; phylum Pseudomonadota; class Alphaproteobacteria; order Micropepsales; family Micropepsaceae; genus SZUA-430. Next base: position 22,873 of record JBGOVA010000029.1, read on the forward strand.
TTCGGCGTGCGCGTGCCCGACGGGGAAGAGCTTGCCTATCTCGCGGGGCGGTTCGACTTGCCGCTGACGAGCGACGGGCTTTCGATGGGCTTCGATATTTCGCGCTCGCATTCGAAGGTCGGGACGCCGACGCTGGTGTCGATCGATTTCCAGACCGACGGGTGGACGGGGAATCTGGCGTTCACCTATCCGTGGATCCGTTCGCGGGCGGAGAATCTCTACGCGTCGTTCGGCATCAACTACAAGGATTTGACGAGCGACATCATCGGAACGGAGAACACGCACGATACGATGACCGTGATCGTCGGCGGCGTCGACTACGACACGGCGGATCGCTGGGGCGGCCTGTTGCAGGCGACGGCGACCTTGCATGTGGGGCTCGACGCCTTCGACGCGACGCAATCGAACGATCCGAGAAGCAGCCGACTCGGCGCGAGCGGGGAGTTCATCCGTCTCGAAGGAACGGTGTCGCGGCTGCAGTCGTTCAAGTCGTACCTCCATCTCTTCACGGAGCTCGACGCGCAGGTCGCCGACGGGTCGCTGCTCGTCTCCGAGCAATGCGGTTACGGCGGGGGCAGCATCGGGCGCGCCTTCGATCCGTACGAGATCGCGGGCGATCATTGCATCAAGGGCTTGGCGGAGTTGCGCTACGACCTGCCGCTCAGCAACTGGGGTGTGGGCTGGATGCTCAGCGCCGCGCAAGTCTACGGGCTTGCCGATTTTGGTTACGTCCTGAAGAGCGGCGATCTTATTTCGGGCGAAAAACGCAGCGAGGCGGGGGCCTCGGTTGGGCTCGGGATGCGGGTCAAAGCGCTCGACTATGTGTCGGGCTTGGTCGAGGTCGCGCATCCGATCGGACATGGCGTGGAACTGCAGAACAATTCGCGCGAGCCGCGCGTCTTCTTCGGCGTGTCGGTCGACTACTAGAGACGTGCCGCCTTCGCCAAAGCTACGGCGGCCGAGTGTGAATACCCACCGAAGCCTCGGCGTAGGTGGGAGACGTGCATGGCGTCCAGCGTCGCCGGTGGGGATCGGCGGTGCGGGCTTCGGGGGGGTTAGATGAACTGCGATACGCGTGACGGGCGCACTGCGTCTGCGGCCCGGACTGGTTGGGGACGGACTCTCAAGCTCGCGCTGTGCGCGGGCGTCAGCGCGCTCACCATCGCGGCGCTCTCCGTCGTTCCAGGCGCGCTCGCCAATCCCCAAGGCGGCGAAGTCGTTTCCGGCCAAGCCACGATCACGACGCCCGCGCCCTCCCAGACGCAGGTCACCCAGTCGTCCGACAAGGCGATCATCGACTGGCAGAGTTTCAACATCAAAGCCAACGAATCGACCGTCTTCGTTCAGCCGAATTCGTCGTCCGTCACGCTGAATCGCATCTTCGACAACGATCCCTCGATCATCGCCGGTCTGCTCAGCGCCAACGGGCGGCTCATCCTCATCAACCGCAACGGGCTCGTGTTCGAGAGCGGCGCCACGGTGAACACCGCGGGCCTGATCGCGACGACCGCCGACATCAAGAACGACGACTTCCTCGCCAACCGCTTCACCTTCGACATCGCGGGGAATCCGAACGCGCAGATCTCGAACGCGGGGTTGATCACGGCGGAGGAAGGCGGCGTCGTCGCATTCGTGGCGCCCTCGGTCAAGAACTCAGGCGTCATCACCGCGAAGCTCGGGCGCGTGGCGCTCGGCGCCGGCAACACGTTCGTCCTCGACCTCTACGGCGACAACCTGATCAGCTTTCCCGTCTCGGCCGAGATCGCGCAGCAGCTGACGGGGCCGGACGGCAAGCCGGTCGCGAGCCTCATCGACGTTGCGGGCAAGATCGAGGCGGGGTCGGTGCAGCTGACGGCGCGCGCGGCGCGCGGAATCATCGACAGCGTCATCAACGTCGACGGCGAGATCATCGCGAGCGGCATCAAGCAGTCGGGCGGCTCGGTCCTGTTGACGGGCAGCGGCAGCGCGCTGTCCGGCGACGCGACGCAGGCCACGCGGAGCTCAGATCTCCAGGCGGCATCCACCTCCGGCGGCGCGAGCGGCGTCACGGGCAGCTATGGCGGGGCCATCGTCATCGACGGCGGCGCCAACGGTGCGGTCAACGTGGCGGGCTCGCTGAACGCTTCGGGCACGCAAGGCGGCTCCATCGCGGTCTCGGGCGAGAATGTCTACGCGGGCGGCGCGATCACGGCCAATGGCGCGAGCGGCAAAGGCGGCAGCGTCGCGATCGCGGCCGGCAATTTCGGTGCGCTCACGGGTTCGATCTCGGCCGACGGCGCGTCGGGCGGTTCGGTCAGCGTCACCAGCGCAAACAACCTGCTGACAGCGGGCGCGATATCGGCCAACGGCGCGAACGGCGCGGGCGGGGCAATCTCTCTCACCGCCGCGAATCGTCAGATCGCGACGAGCGCGACGCAGGTGGCGGCGAACGGCACGACGGCCGGCGGTTCGATCTCGATCGCCGGCGGCAGCGGCGAGGGCGCGGGGCTCTTCACCTCGGGCAGCTACAGCGCGACGTCATCGTCGGGCGCGGGCGGCAACGTCACGGTCGGCGGGCGCGACATCAAGATGATCGACAGCCATGTCGACGCGTCGGGCGCTACGGGTGGCGGCAACATCGCCGTCGGCTTCACCGGCGCGGGCGCGTCGCGCGCGGTCAACGCGGACAACATCCTCGTTTCGCCGACCTCGACGTTCAACGCGGATGCGACGGGAAGCGGCAACGGCGGCAGCGTCATCTTCTGGTCGAACCTCGCCAGCGACTTCATGGGCACGGTCACCGCGCGCGGCGGATCGCTTGCGGGCAACGGCGGGCTCTTGGAGGTTTCGTCGAACGGCGATGTAGGGTTCTGGGGCCTGGGCGATGCGTCGGCCGCGAACGGCGAGGCGGGCCTCCTCACACTCGATCCGAAGAACTTGATCGTTTCGGCAACGGGCAGTTCGTTCCCGAGCTATGAATTGATCGATCCCGGTTCGGGCAGCACGTCGTTCGGCACGAATCTCGCCGTGCTTTCGACAGGCAACACGGCCGTGACGTCGTCGGGCGACGACACCGTCGCCAGCAATTCCGGCGCGGTCTTCGTGTTCAACACGACGACCGGCGCCCTTGTCAGCATGCTGACGGGTTCGCGCACGAACGACAACGTCGGCAACGGCGGGATCACCGTGCTTACCAACGGCAACTTCGTCGTCGCCAGCGCGGATTGGGACAACGGCGCGGGCGCCGCGGACGCGGGCGCTGCGATCTTCGGCAACGGCGTGACGGGCGTTTCGGGTGTCGTCTCGGGGGCGAACTCGCTCGTCGGCAGCGCGTCGAACAACCAAGTGGCGAACAGCGGCGTCGTCGCGCTGTCGAACGGCAACTACGTGGTCGTCAGCTCGAACTGGGACAACGGCGGCACCGGAAATGTCGGCGCCGTCACCTGGGGCAACGGCACCACCGGCACTGTCGGCAACGTGACGACGGGGAATTCTCTCGTCGGCTCGCAAGCGAACGACAACGTCGGATCGGGCGGCGTCGTGGCGCTGTCGAACGGCAACTATGTCGTGCGCAGCATGCTGTGGAACAACGGCGGCACGGCCGACGTCGGCGCGGTGACGTGGGGCAACGGCCTCGGCGGCACGGCGGGCGCGGTCACGGCACTCAATTCGCTCATCGGCTCGTCGACCAACGACCAAGTGGGATCGAGCGGCGTCACGGCGCTGAACAACGGCAACTACGTCGTCGCATCATCGCTGTGGAACAACGGCGGCACGACGGACGCGGGTGCTGCGACCTGGGGCAACGGATCGGGCGGCACGGTCGGCGCGGTCACGGCTGCCAATTCGCTCGTGGGCACGGGCGCGAACAACAACGTGGGCTCAGGCGGCATCGTCGCGCTTTCGAACGGCAATTACGCGGTCAACAGTCCGAACTGGGACAACGGCGGCACCGCGAACGTCGGCGCGGTCACGTGGGGCAACGGCACCGCGGGCACGTCGGGCAATGTCGGCGCGGGCAATTCGCTCGTCGGCGCGACGTCGGGCGATACGGTCGGGTCGGGCGGTGTCGTCGCGCTGACCAACGGCAATTTCGTCGTCGTCAGTCCGAATTTCGACGCGGGGACGGGCACCCAGCATGGCGCGGTGACGTGGCGCAACGGCGCTGCGGCGTCGTCCGCGACGGTCGCGGCGGCGAACTCGCTCGTCGGCTCCAACAGCGGCGATCAGGTCGGCTCCGGCGGCGTTACGGCGCTGAGCAACGGCAACTATGTCGTGGCTTCGCCCTTGTGGAACAACGGCGGCACGCAGGACGTGGGCGCCGCGACGTGGGGCAACGGCACGAGCGGCGTTTCGGGCACGATCTCGGCCTTGAACTCCTATATCGGCGGCGGCGACAACGACCTCGTCGGCTCGGGCGGCATACTTGCGTTGACGAACGGCAACTACGTGATCTTGTCGCCAAGCTGGGACGGCACGGGCAACAATCGCGGCGCGGCGAGCTGGGGCAACGGCGCGACAGGCACAAGCGGCACGGTCGGCGTCGGCAACTCGCTCTTCGGCTCGACCGACAACGATGCGGTCGGCAGCAGTGCGGTGGCGCTCGCCAACGGCAACTACGTTGTGATGAGTCCGAACTTCGATGCGGGCACCGGCAGCGCGCACGGCGCGGTCACGTGGCGCAGCGGCACGGCCGGATCAGGCACGGCGGTCGCGGTGGCAAACTCGCTCGTCGGCTCCAACAGCAACGACAATGTCGGATCGGGCGGCGTGATCGCACTCGCCGACGGCGACTATCTCGTGTCGAGCCCGAATTGGGACAACGGCGGCACCAGCAATACGGGCGCGGTGACGCTTGGTTCCGGCACCGCAGGCGTGACCGGTACGATCGGCGTCGGCAACTCCATGATCGGTCCTGCGAGCGGCGCACAGATTTCCGCCGTCCGCATGACCGCCAACAATGAAATCCTGGCCCGCTCGACGGCTCAGGGTACAGTG
>JBGOVA010000280.1:0-4375 GCA_041477875.1 Micropepsaceae bacterium
GCGACGTGCGCGACATCGCGAGCGAAGGGACCAAGATGCTCGCCGGTCAAGAGTACAGCGAACTTGTCTTGGGCCTGTCCGTCGTCGGCATCGGCGTGACCGCGGCGACCGTCGCGACCGGCGGCGGCGGCATTATCGCGAAGGCCGGCGTCTCGCTCCTCAAGGCGGCCAAGCGCACGGGCAAGCTCACCAAGGAATTCGCCGAGACGATGACGCGCCTCGCGCGCGACGCCGTCAACATGCCGCTCTTGCGCGAAACCTTGCGCAAAACGAACCTGACCGACCTGAAGCAGACGGAGCGCGTGTTCTCCGACTACGGCCGCAACGTGAGAGCAGCGAGACTTCTGCCGGTGCTGAACCGCCTCGGAGAGATCAACAACGCCGTCGGCCCGGCCGAAACGATCCGCTTGATGAAGTTCGTCAAGACGAGTGAGAACCTCGACGACGTCGCCGTCATGACCAAACGCTTCGGCGTCAAATCGCGCGGCATCATGGAACTGACCGGCAAGGCAAGCCTGCGCGCCTTCAAGACATCGTTCCGGTTGATCGAGTGGATTGCCTCCTCGCTCTACGGCCTCGTCACCTGGATCTTAGGCCTCGTTGCCATGATCGCCATGCGCGGCGTGCGCCTCTTCCGCCCGCGCCGAGGCGCGGTGAGCACATAGAAAAACCGCTCCCCCGTTTCACACGAAGGAGCGGTGCAATCCACGAACGTGCTGTGCGCGCTATGGCGTGAAGATGTGCCAGTTGATGCGCGCGGTGACCGTGTGCAGCTGAGGCGCGACGTTGTTCACGACCAGACCGCCGCCGGGCCCAGACGCAATCCCGGAATGATCCTGCTCGCCCAGGTCGATGTAGTTGTACTCGAGGCCGAACGAGACGTTCTCGCCGATCATATGCTCGAAGCCCGCGCCGACGATCCACCCTTGATGCACCTCGTCGGTATCAAGGACGCCCGTCGTGGTCGGCCCTCCGCTGGTGTCCAGGTAGCGCGTCTTGATGTTGCCGGTTGCATAGCCACCCTTGATGTAGGCAAGAGAATCCGCGTTCAAGATGAACCCCAGGCGCGCCGTGCCTGTGGCGAGCCAATCGGCCTCCATGCTCAACGTGTCGCTTCCCACCGGGAGCGCATCATCGAAATCCATGCCGTGCCCGGAAATCTCGAGCCCGAAGAGCCAGCCGGAAAACTCGAAATTGTATCCGAATTGCGCGCCGCCCAAGACGCCGTCGGGGTTGAAGGTGAACACTTGCCCCGGCGCTATGTTCACGTAGCTCGTGGCTTCGGACACGCCGGTGAGATCCACATCGCCGAAAACGCCGCCGACATTGGCGCCGATGTAGAAGCCGGTCCAATCGGCCGCCGCCGCGGTTTGCGCTGCAACGATGCAGGCGATGGCGCTTGACGCCAAGAGAGCAGTCTTGTTCATGAGCTAACCCCACTGTTTTGCGAGCCTGACGACGCAGCCTTTTTGGCTCTGGCGCCGAATCAACGTCGCAAAAGGCTAGCCGGGGCGGAGAGCAGCCAACACCAAGGAGAGCGCGCAAATCAAAGCAGGCCGCAACTTATCAACTGCGAATCACCTGGAAGTGCAGCAAACTCAAGACATTCAAGCCAAGAAACGCGCGCCTAATTCAGGAGTTCCACGGCCAAAGCCGTCGCTTCGCCGCCGCCGATGCACAGCGATGCAACCCCGCGCTTCAAGCCGCGCCGCTTGAGCGCGTTGATCAGCGTCACCACGATGCGCGCACCCGAGGCGCCGATCGGATGGCCGAGCGCGCACGCGCCGCCGTTCACGTTGACGATGTCGTGCGCCAGCGACAGATCGCGCAGCGCGATCATCGCCACGACCGCGAACGCCTCGTTGATTTCGTAAAGATCGACATCGGACTTCTTCCACCCGGCGCGCGCGAGTACCTTCTCGATCGCAGGGACCGGCGCGGTCGTGAACCAGCGCGGCTCGTGCGCGTGGCTCGCCTGCGCCACTATGCGCGCGATCGGCGTCAAGCCGTGCTTCGACGCGACGTCGCCGCGCGCGAGCACCAACGCCGCCGCGCCGTCCGAGATCGACGACGAATTCGCCGCCGTCACCGTGCCGTCCTTCGCGAAGGCGGGCTTCAACGTCGGGATCTTCGCCGTGTCCGCCTTGCGCGGCTGTTCGTCGATCGAGACGGCGACATCGCCGCCCTTGCCCCGCACCGCCACCGCCACGATCTCGTCCTCGAAGCAGCCGTCCGCTTGCGCGCGCTGCGCCCGGTGCGTCGACTCGATCGCGTAGGCGTCCTGTTCCGCGCGCGTGAACTGATAGTGCCGTGCGGAATCCTCCGCATAGGTGCCCATCAACCGGCCTTCATAAGCATCCTCGAGCCCGTCGAGGAACATGTGATCCTTCACCTCGCCGTGACCGAGCCGCAATCCGCCGCGCGCCTTGGGCAGGAGATAAGGTGCGTTCGTCATCGACTCCATGCCACCCGCAACCGCGATACCCGCGCCGCCTTGCGCGAGCTGATCGGCGGCAAGCATCAACGCCTTCATCCCCGAGCCGCAGACCTTGTTGACCGTCGTGCACGGCACGGTGTTGGGCAGCCCGCCATGGATCGAGGCCTGGCGCGCCGGCGCCTGGCCGACGCCCGCAGGAAGGACGCAGCCCATATAGGCCTCCTCGATCTGTTCGGGCTTGAGTCCCGCCCGCGACACGGCGGCGCGGATCGCTGCCGCACCCAATTGCGGCCCGCTCAACCCGGACAGTTCGCCCTGAAACGCGCCCATCGGTGTGCGCGCCGCGCCCACAATCACGATCGAGTCTGTGAGGGATGCCATCGGTACCTCCTTGAAACGCGTGCTAGCGTTGGCGGGAAAGACGTAGTTCAGGAACCCTAACATGTCACGCACGCGCCTGATCAACGCCGCGCTGGCCTTCGCCGCGCTGACGATTTCGAACGCCGCCGCCGACCCGCTGCTGACCAAAGCCCAGATCGCCAAAGCAGCACACAAGATCGAGGCCTGCCTCAAGAAACAATACGAAGCGCCGTCCGGCGGTCAGGCCACGAAATGCGTCGGCATCGTTAAGGGCGAATGCGACGACAACATCTCCGCCGGTGGGGAAGCGGCGCACGCAACCTGCAGCGACAACGAAACTGCCGTTTGGGATGTCCTCCTCAACAAGACATGGGGCGAACTGCCCGACGAACTCGGCCCTGAACGTTTCGCCGCGCTCAAACAGGTGCAAAAACTGTGGCTCTCTTATCGCACAGCCAATTGCGGTTTCCTCAACGACCCGAAAAATCCCGGCGTCTGGGGAATGATGCTCTCCGCCGATTGCCGTATGGACGAAACCGCGCGCCGCACCATCGAGCTGCGCGACATCCTCAGCGACCCAAACTTCGCCGCCCCTGAGTAGGTTTCGAGCGCCAATCCATTCCGTCCCCCTTTCGTTAACCCTTCGCCCGTGTGCGGGGACCAAGCAAGACGTTACACTAGCGGCACGAGGCGCCGCATTCGACGGCGCCCGGCATTAGGGAGAAATGAAATGCTCAAACTCGGGTTGGGCGCGCTGCTCGCTGCGGTCGCCATGTTCCTCTGGGGCTTCTTATTTTGGGGCTCGAAAATCATCGACCATTTCGGCCATGTCGCACCAGAGGCCGAGACGGCACTGACCGAAGCGCTCAAAGCCAACCTCACCTCGGACGCCGTCTACGTCTTGCCGGACCTGAAGAACGGGACGGAGGAGGAAGTCATGGCGCGCGCGAGCGCCGGCCCCTTCGCGATGATCAACTTCCATGGCGCCGGCCTCCCGCCGATGCCACAGACGCTCGCGATGGGTTTCGTGCACATGCTGATCACGACGGCGATCCTGGCGTTCTTCGTCCAGCTCACGCTTCCGGCGGCACCGGCTTACATGGACCGCGTAAAACTCGTCGCCGTCTTCGGCGCCGCCGCCGCGATCTACGCCCAACTCGGCAACCCGATCTGGTGGCATTACCCGTGGGCGTTCTCAGCCAGCGGCGCGCTCTACGACTTCGTGTCCTATGTGATCGCGGGCCTCATCCTCGCGTACTTCATCACGCCGCAGAAAGCTTAGCTCAAACAAGCACTGTCATCCCGGCTCGCGCGTCGCTTGGCCGGGATGACAGTGCTTTGTATTAGGCCGTCTCCTCGAACAGCTCCCGCCCGATCAGCATGCGGCGGATTTCGCTCGTCCCCGCGCCGATTTCGTAGAGCTTGGCGTCGCGCAACAGACGCCCCGTGGGATAGTCGTTGATGTAACCGTTGCCGCCCAGCTCTTGTATCGCTGAGAGCGGCATCCTTCCCGCCGTCACCGTCGAAATCATGCTCGCCGCCGCCGCGTCCTTGCGCGTGGTCTCGCCGCGGTCGCAC